>JAFECL010000015.1:0-14173 GCA_018242165.1 Pseudomonadota bacterium | reverse complement strand
GCCAAGCGCGGCACCCCGACGATGGGCGGGCTGATGATCCTGATCTCGGTCGCCGCCTCGATGTTCCTGTGGATGGACCTGACCGATCCGCTGGTCTGGGCCTGCATCGCGGTGACGCTGGGCTTTGGTGCGATCGGCTTCCTCGACGATTACGACAAGGTCACCAAGCGCAGCCACAAGGGGGTTTCGGGCAAGGTGCGGCTGCTGGCCGAATTCGCCGTGGCCGGCGTCGCCAGCTGGATCATCGTCCGCTACATCGGCCGCACCGACCTTTACGTGCCTTTCCTCAACTATCGGGTGATCCCGCTGGGGCCGCTCTATTACGTCTTTGCCGCCGTGGTGATGGTCGGCGCGGGCAATGCGGTGAACCTGACCGACGGGCTGGATGGCCTGGCCACCATGCCGGTGTTCATCGCCGCCGGGGCCTTTGCGGTGATCGCCTACCTCACGGGGCGGGTCGACTATGCCCATTACCTCGGCATCCCGCACGTGCCGCGCGCGGGTGAACTGGCGATCCTGTGCACCGCGATCATGGGTGCCTGCCTCGGCTTCCTGTGGTTCAACGCCCCGCCCGCCGCGGTGTTCATGGGCGATACCGGCAGCCTGGCGCTGGGCGGCGCGCTGGGGGCGATCGCGGTGGCGGCGCATCACGAGATCGTGCTGGCTATCGTCGGCGGGCTGTTCGTGCTCGAGGCCGCCAGCGTGATCATCCAGGTGTTCTTCTACAAGCGCACCGGCCGGCGGGTGTTCCGCATGGCCCCGATCCACCACCATTTCGAACAGCTGGGCTGGGCGGAATCGACCGTGGTGATCCGCTTCTGGATCGTCTCGATCGTCCTCGCGGTGATCGGCCTTGCCACGCTGAAGGTGCGGTGATCGTCTCGCCCGCCTTTGCCGGAAAACGCTATGCGGTGCTGGGCCTGGCGCGCAGCGGCGCGGCGGCGGTCGCCAGCCTGGTGGCCAGCGGCGCGCAGGTCACCGCCTGGGACGCGCGCGAGGAACCGCGCGCCATGGTCGCCCAGCGCCACCCCACGGTCGAACTGGCCGACCCCTGCGCGATCGACCTTGCCGGCTTTGCCGCGGTGGTGGTCTCGCCCGGGGTGCCGATCAACCGCCACCCGATTGCCGAGGCCGCCCAGGCCGCCGGGGTGCCGCTGATCTGCGACATCGAACTGTTCGCCCAGGCCCGCGCCAGCCTGCCGGCGCACCGCGTGGTGGGGATCACCGGCACCAACGGCAAGAGCACCACCACCGCGCTGGTGCACCACCTGCTGAAAAGCGCCGGGCTGCCGGTGCGGATGGGCGGCAACATCGGCATTCCGGTGCTGGAACAGGCGCCGCTGGCGGCGGGCGCGGTCTATGTGCTGGAACTCAGCTCGTACCAGATCGACCTGACCTTCAGCCTCGCCTGCGATGCCGCCGCGCTGCTCAACATCACCCCGGACCATCTCGATCGGTACGACAGCTTTGCCGCCTATGCCGCCGCCAAGGGCCGGCTGTTCGGCATGCAGGATGCGGCGGCCCCGGCGGTGTTCGGCCTGGCCGATGCCGAAACCGCAGCGATTGCCGGGCACGAGGCGCGCCGCCGGGCGCCGGGCACGGTGCGGGTGGTGGATGGCGCCGAGCTGGTCGACCGCCAGCCCGGCTGGGCCAGCCTGCAGGGCCCGCACAACCTGCAGAACGCGGCGGTGGCGGTGGCACTGGTCGAGGCCTTGGGGATCACCCCGGCGCAGTGGGGCCCGGCGCTGGCCACCTTCAAGGGCCTGCCGCACCGGATGGAACAGGTGGGCGAGGCCCATGGCGTTTCCTTCATCAACGACAGCAAGGCGACCAACCCCGCTTCGGCCGCCCCGGCGCTGGCCGCCTATCCGCCGGTCGGCGGGCACCGCCGGGTCCACTGGATCGTCGGCGGGCTGCCCAAGGGCGACCGGCTGGACGAATGCGCGCCCTTTTTCGGCCATGTTGCCGCCGCCTATACCATCGGCGATGCCGGGCCGCGCTTTGCCGAACTGCTGGGGCCGCACATGCCGGTCACCCGCAGCGAGATGATGTGCGAGGCGATCCGCGCCGCGATTGCCGATGCCGTGCCGGGCGATGTGGTGCTGCTCTCGCCGGCCTGCGCCAGCTTTGACCAGTTCCGCGACTACGAGGCGCGCGGCGATGCCTTCCGCCAGATCGTCGCCGCCCTCACCGATCCCGACCAGAATGCGGAGCGGCCCTGCTGATGGCGACCAACCCGCCCTATATCCCCAGCGGCGGCCGGGTGAACCCCGGCGGCGCCCCGGCGATCCGCCGCAACCGCCGCAGCGAGCTGGCGATCTGGTGGCGCGAGATCGACCGCACCCTGCTGGCGCTGGTGCTGACCCTGATGGGCTTCGGCCTGCTGGCGGTGGCCTCGGCCAGCCCGGCGGCGGCGCGGCGCCTGTCGACCGGGGCAGTGCATTACGAGGATTTCCACTTCCTGTGGCAGCAGCTGCGCTTCGAGGTGGTCGGGCTGGCGGCGATGTTCGTCGCCTCGCTGCTGCCGCGCGAGGTGGCGCGGCGGCTGGGGATCATGCTGGCGGGCGCGATGCTGGTGGCGCTGATGCTGGTGCCGGTGGCCGGGGTTACCATCAACGGCGCGCGGCGCTGGCTGAACCTGGGCATTTCGCTCCAGCCCTCGGAATTCCTCAAGCCGGGCTTTGCCATCGTGCTGGCCTGGATCCTGTCGTGGCGGGTCAAGGATCCGCAGCTGCCGGTGATGTGGCTGGCCACCGGGCTGATGGGGCTGGTGGCGCTGTTCCTGATGCTCCAGCCCGATTTCGGCTCGACCATGCTGTTCGCCGGGGTCTGGCTGGTGATGCTGTTCCTCTCGGGGCTCAGCCCGCGCAAGATCGGGATGATGGTGGGCGGGCTGGCCGGCGGGGTGGCCATGGCCTACCTGTTCTACGCCAATGCCCGCCACCGGATCGACGCCTTCCTGGGCGGCGGCACCGCCTTCGATCAGGTCGACATTGCCCGGCGCACCCTGCTTTCGGGCGGGTGGACGGGCACCGGCCTGTGGCTGGGCCAGCACAAGCTGGGCCTGCCCGAGGCGCAGACCGACTATATCTTCTCGGTGATCGGCGAGGAATTCGGCCTCGTCACCTGCGCGCTGGTGGTGATGCTCTATCTGGCCATCGTCGGCCGGGTGCTGGTGCGGCTGGTGGAAGAGGAAGACCTGTTCACCGTGCTGGCCGCCACCGGCCTCGCCGCGCAGTTCGGCGGGCAGGCCTTCATCAACATCCTCGTCAATCTTGACCTGTTCCCGTCGAAGGGGATGACCCTGCCGCTGATCTCGTGCGGCGGTTCCTCGACCATCGCGCTGTGCCTGGGCATCGGGTTCCTGCTGGCGATCACCCGCCGCAACCCCTACCTTGCGCGCGATCCCTTCAGCCGCAAGAGGCCGGTATGAGCCGCCCCACCCGCCACTACGTCCTGGCCGCCGGGGGCACCGGCGGGCACCTGATCCCGGCCTTCGCACTGGCCGCCGAACTGCACCAGCGCGGCCACCGGATCGCGCTGATCACCGACGAACGCGGCGCGGCGATCCCCGGCCGGCCCGATTTCCTCGAGGCCTGGGTGCTGCCCGCCGGGCGGCTGCAGGGGCTGAACCCGCTGAACTGGCTGAAGGGCCTGGGGGCGATCCGCGCCGGCCGCGCCCAGGCCCGCGCGCTCTATGCCGAGCTGGAGCCGGCCTGCGTGGTCGGCTTCGGCGGCTATCCGGCCTTCCCGGCGCTCAGCGCGGCAGCGGGGATGCAGATCCCCACCGTGATCCACGAACAGAACGCGGTGCTGGGCCGGGTCAACCGCCTGCTGGCCGGGCGGGTCGATGCCATCGCCACCGCCTATCGCCAGGTCGCGCGGCTGGTTCCGCGGCACAATGCCAAGGTTCATCTCATCGGCAACCCGGTGCGCCCCGAAGTGCTGGCGCTGCGCGGCGAACCCTTTCCGCCCTTCACCGAAGACGGCCTGCTGCGGGTGCTGGTAACCGGCGGCAGCCAGGGCGCGCGGGTGCTGTCCGAAGTGGTGCCCGATGGCCTGGCCATGCTGCCCCCGGCGCTGGCCACCCGGCTGCAGGTGACCCAGCAGGCCCGGCCTGAGGATATCGAGGCGGTGCGGGTGCGCTATGCCAGCCACGATATCCCGGCCGAACTCGCCACCTATTTCGAGGACATGGCCGGCCGGCTGGCCGATGCCCACCTGTTCATCGGCCGCAGCGGCGCCAGCACCATTGCCGAGCTGACCGCGGTGGGCCGCCCGGCAATCCTGATCCCGCTGCCCGGCGCCACCGACGATCACCAGGCCGCCAATGCCCGCGAGATGGCCGCCAGCGGCGGGGCGCGGATGATCCGGCAGGAGAATTTCACCGCGGTCGAACTGGCCAAGCAGATCCAGGCCATGGCCCAGCGGCCCGAAACGCTGGCCAATGCCGCCCATGCCGCGTGGAACTGCGGCCACCCCAACGCCACCCGCGATCTGGCCGATCTGGTCGAGGCCTTTGGCGGGGCCCCGCTGATGGAGGTGATCCGGGTGGGCGAGGGGCGCGCGGCGGCGGCGCAGACACAGACCCGGGGAGTGGTGGCATGAAGGGCGTTGGTACCGAGATCGGCACGATCCATTTCGTCGGCATCGGCGGGATCGGCATGTCGGGCATCGCCGAGGTGATGGCCAACCTGGGCTATCGGGTGCAGGGCAGCGACATTGCCGAAGGCTATGTGGTCGAGGGGCTGCGCAAGCGCGGGATCACGGTGATGATCGGCCACGCCGCCGAAAACGTCGCCGGGGCGGCGGTGGTGGTGACCAGCACCGCGGTGAAGCGCGACAACCCCGAGGTGGTCGCCGCGCTCGAGGCGCGCATCCCCGTGGTCCGCCGGGCCGAAATGCTGGCCGAACTGATGCGGCTGAAGAACACCGTCGCGGTGGCCGGCACCCATGGCAAGACCACCACCACCAGCATGGTCGCCGCGCTGCTCGATGCCGGCGGGGTCGACCCGACGGTGATCAACGGCGGGATCATCAACAGCTATGGCAGCAACGCCCGGCTTGGCGCCAGCGACTGGATGGTGGTCGAGGCCGACGAGAGCGACGGCAGCTTCCTGCGGCTCGACGGCACCATCGCGGTGGTCACCAACATCGACCCCGAGCATCTTGACCATTACGGTTCGTTCGATGCTGTAAAAAGTGCCTTTGTGGAATTTATCGAGAACGTGCCCTTCTATGGCGCCGCCGTGCTGTGCCTCGATCATCCCGAGGTGCAGGCGGTGATCGGCAAGGTCCGCGATCGCCGGGTGATCACCTATGGCTTCTCCGCCCAGGCCGACGTGCGCGGCGAGGGCGTGACCCCGGTTCCGGGGGGCAACCGCTTCGATGCCGTGCTGCGTGGCCGCGACGGCATGCTGCGGCGGATCGAGGGGATCGAACTGCCGATGCCCGGCCGCCACAATGTCCAGAACGCGCTGGCCGCCGTGGCCGTCGCGGTCGAGATGGGCGTGCCCGACGAAGTGATCCGCACCGGCTTTGCCAAGTTCGGCGGGGTCAAGCGGCGCTTTACCAAGGTCGGCGAAGTGGCGATGGCGGATGGCGCGCCGGTGACGGTGATCGACGATTACGGCCACCACCCGGTCGAAATCCGCGCCGTGCTGGCCGCCGCGCGTGAAGGCGTCCGGGGCCGGGTGATCGCCGTGGTCCAGCCGCACCGCTTCACCCGCCTGCGCGACCACATGGCCGACTTCCAGGGCGCCTTCAACGATGCCGATGTGGTCTATGCCGCGCCGGTCTATGCCGCCGGCGAGGCGCCGATCGAGGGCGTCGACAGCGCCGCAATGGTGGCGGGGATGAAGGAACGCGGCCACCGCAGCGCCCACCTGATCGCCGGGCCGGATGACCTGGCCGAGACGCTGGCCAACGCGGTGCAGCCGGGCGACATGGTGGTCTGCCTTGGCGCCGGTGACATCACCAAATGGGCCGCCGGCCTTGCCGCCGCGATCACGGCGCGGAGGGGCGGGTGAACGCAACCACGCTTCCCCAGGTGGCCGGCAAGCTGACGCCCGACGCCCCGCTGGCCCCGCTGGTCTGGTTCAAGAGCGGCGGCGCGGCGCAGTGGCTGTTCGAGCCGAAGGACGTGGCCGACCTTCAGCACTTCCTGCGCGATCTCGATCCGGCCGTGCCGGTGATGGCGCTGGGGCTGGGCAGCAACCTGATCGTTCGCGATGGCGGGGTGCCGGGGGTGGTCGTCCGGCTTGGTAAATTGTTTACAGCGGTGCGCGAAGTCGCCCCGCAGACCCTTGCCTGCGGCGGCGGGGCCAGCGGCATCCTCGTTTCCTCTACCGCGCGCGATTGCGGCATCGCCGGCCTCGAATTCCTCCGCAGCATCCCCGGCACGGTTGGCGGCTTCGTGCGGATGAACGGCGGCGCCTATGGCCGCGAAACCTGCGACATTCTGGTCGATTGCGACGTGGTGCTGCGCGACGGGTCGCTGGTAACCTTGCCGGTGGCAGACCTGCACTATACCTACCGCCATTCCGACCTGCCTGACGGCGCCATCGTCGTCGCCGCGCGGTTCCGGGGCGTGGCCGGCGAACCCGCCGCGATCCAGGCCGAGATGGACCGCATCGCCGCCAGCCGCGAGGCCAGCCAGCCGCTGCGCAGCAAGACCGGCGGCTCCACCTTCAAGAACCCGGCGGGCCAGAAGGCGTGGCAACTGGTCGACGCGGCCGGGTGCCGGGGCCTGACCATCGGCGGGGCGCAGGTCTCGGAAAAGCACACCAATTTCCTGATCAACACCGGCAGCGCCACCTCCACCGAGATCGAAGCACTGGGCGAGGAAGTGCGCCGGCGGGTGAAGGCCCAGTCGGGTGTCGAACTGGAATGGGAAATCCAACGCGTGGGGAATGCCAAGTGAGCCTGCCCAAACTTCATGTCGCGGTGCTGATGGGCGGCTGGTCGTCAGAGCGGCCGGTGTCGCTGATGTCGGGCGAGGGGGTGGCCAAGGCGCTGGAATCGCGCGGGCACAAGGTCACCCGGATCGACATGGGCCGCGATGTGGCCGAGGTGCTGGCCAAGGCGGCGCCCGATGTGGTGTTCAATGCGCTCCACGGCACCCCGGGCGAGGATGGCACGGTGCAGGGGCTGATGGACCTGATGGGGCTCACCTACACCCATTCGGGCCTTGCCACTTCGGTGATCGCGATCGACAAGGAACTGACCAAGCAGCGGCTGGTGCCCCACGGCATCCCCATGCCCGGCGGGCGGATCGTGGCGAGCGAGGAACTCTACCGCGCCGACCCGCTGCCGCGCCCCTATGTGCTGAAGCCGGTCAACGAAGGCTCCAGCGTCGGGGTCGCCATCGTTACCGCCGGGGGCAATTACGGCAATCCGATTGGCCGCGATGTGGCGGGGCCGTGGCAGCAGTTCGACCACCTGCTGGCCGAACCCTTCATCCGCGGCCGCGAGCTGACCACCGCGGTGCTGGGTGATCGCGCCTTGATGGTGACCGAACTGATCCCCACCACCGAATTCTACGATTTCGACGCCAAGTACACCGATGGCCTGACCCGCCACGTCTGCCCGGCCGAAATCCCCGAGCACGTTGCTCAGGCCTGCAAGGACATAGCGCTCCGCGCCCACCAGTTGCTGGGTTGCCGGGGCACCAGCCGCAGCGATTTCCGCTGGGATGACAGCCAGGGGGTGGAAGGGCTGTTCCTGCTGGAAGTGAACACCCAGCCGGGGATGACGCCGTTGAGCCTCGTGCCCGAACAGGCCCGCCACCTGGGGATGGACTACCCCGATCTGGTCGAGGCGATCATCGGGGAAGCGCTGAAGGATCGGGAGGCGCGCGGATGAGCCAGAAACTGAAGCGTGGCGGGCCCAGCGCCCGCGCCGTGGCGGCCCGGGCCGATACCGGGCGCAAGATCCGCAAGGCCCGCGCCCAGACCGGCGGGCTGTTCGGCGAGCTGCTGGCCATGCTGCCGTTCAGCGAAAGCCAGCTGCATCGCCTGTTCCTGGCGATGATCCTGGGCGCGGCGGCCAGCCTGGCGTGGATCGTCGCCAGCATGGCCGGGGTGCCGGCGATGGCCCGCGAACAGCTGGCCGCGGTGGCCAAGGATTCGGGTTTCGAGGTGCGCCGGGTCGAGGTGCGCGGGGTGCAGCACCTCAACGAGCTGAAGATCTACGAACGCGTCCTGGCCGAGCGCGACCGGGCGATGCCGCTGGTCGATCTGGCGGCGCTGCGCGGCCAGCTGCTGGAACTGTCGTGGGTGGAAGATGCCCGCGTCTCGCGCCAGCTGCCCGATACGCTGGTGATCGACGTGGTCGAGCGCAAGCCCCACGCGGTGCTGAAAACCGCCGACCGGCTGGCGCTGATCGACGAGCGCGGGCACGTGCTCGAACCGATTGCCCCGGCGCGGGCCAAGGGCCGGCTGGTGATCGGCGGGTGGGATGCGGCGCATCACGTTGGCGAGCTGAACCAGCTGCTCGATGCCGCGCCGGCGCTGCGGCCACAGGTGGCCGAGGCCGACTGGATCGGCAACCGCCGCTGGAACCTGACCTTCAAGACCGGGCAGGTGCTGGCCCTGCCCGAAGGCGGGCAGGCTTCCTCGGGCGCGCTGGTCGCTTTCGCCCGGCTTGATGGCACCAACCGCCTGCTGGGCGGGCGGGTCGCCGCCTTCGACATGCGCGCGCCGGATCGGATCTACCTGCGCATCCCCGGCCGCACCGATGGCGGCACCACGATCCTGACCGCCGGAACCCCCGCCGCCACCCCCGCATCCGCCACGGAGGCCCGCTAATGTCCACCCCCCGGATCGGCAAGGTGTTCGGCGCAGTCAACCTCGGCTCGTTCCGGGTCTCGGCGATGATCGCCGGGCTGTCGGAGGCGGGCGAGCTGGTGGTGCTGGGTTCCGGCCACCGCGCGGCGCAGGGGGTCAAGCGCGGCTATGTCACCGACATGCCGGCGGCCACCTATGCGGTGCGCGACGCGATCGAGCGGGCGGAAAAGATGGCCCGGGTCTCGGTCGGCTCGGTGCTGATCGGCTGTTCGGGCGCGGGCCTCGCCAGCCAAGTGGCCGAGGTCGAGGTCGAGATCGGCGGGCGGCGGATCGAGGAAGAGGATGTCGAGCACCTGCTGGTCACCGCGCAGCAGGTGATCCAGCCCGACGGGCGGATGGTGCTTCACGCCCAGCCGGCGCATTATACGCTCGATGGCGCGCATGGCGTGGCCAATCCGCGCGGGCTCCATGCCGAACGGCTGGGGGTCGATATCCATATCATGCTGGCCGACGGTGCCCCGGTGCGCAACCTGACCGAGGCGGTGCAGAACGCCCACCTCGGGGTCGACGCGGTGGTGGCCTCGCCGCTTGCCGCCGGGCACGCCTGCCTGACGGCGGAAGAGCGCGACCTGGGCGTGGCGCTGGTCGAGCTGGGCGGGCAGGTGACCAATGTCGCGGTCTTCGCCGGGGGGATGCTGCTGGGGCTGACCAGCCTGCCTTTCGGTTCGGGCGACATCACCGATGCCATCGCCAGTTCCTTCGGGATCCGCCGGTTCCAGGCCGAGCGGCTGAAATGCGTGCACGGCAGCGCGCTGGCCAGCCCGGCCGACCACCGCGAGATGGTGCCGGTCAATGCCCCGGGCGAGGAACAGCAGGGGCCGCTCGCGCGCCATGCCGATGCCGAGAACCGCGTGCCCCGCGCCGAACTGGTGGCGGTGATCACCGCCGAGCTGGGCCGCCAGATGGAAGAGGTGGGCCGGGCGCTGCGCGCGTTGGGCTTTGCCGGCAACCGCCGCAGCCAGGTGGTGGTCACCGGGGGCGGGGCCGAGCTCGCCGGGCTGGCCGATTTCGCGCAGGGCGCGCTGGGCAAGCCGGTGCGGGTGGGCAAGCCGCTGGCGCTGAAGGGCCTGCCCGAGGCGCATGCCACGCCGGGCTTTTCCACCCTGGCGGGGCTGGTGCTCTATGCCGCTGCCGATCCGGTCGATATCCGCAGCGTGGCGCGCAGCCGCCAGTCGGTTACGCGTTATTCCGGAGTTGCACTGGCCGCGCGGGTGCTGCGCGCCGCCAAGGAGTATTTCTAGGGGTGCCCGGCGGCCACTGCACTGTGGACAACACCGCCGCGCGCTTTGCCCTCGCGATTCGTTGGGTGCAAGCATTCGCCGCAACGCCGCATTTGTCCGCGCCGGACAGGAGTTGAGACCATGAGCATCAATATCGGCCCCCCCGCTGTCGAGGAACTTCGGCCGCGCATCACGGTGATCGGGGTGGGCGGTGCCGGCGGCAACGCCATCGCCAACATGATCCGCGCCGGGATCGAGGGTGTCGATTTCGTGGTCGCCAACACCGATGCCCAGGCGCTCAACGCCTCGATCGCGGAACACCGCATCCAGCTGGGCCCGGATATTACCCAGGGCCTTGGCGCCGGTTCGCGGCCCGAGGTTGGCCGGGCGGCGGCGGAAGAAACCATCGTCCAGATCGAACGCGCGCTTGAAGGCGTGCACATGTGCTTCATCGCCGCCGGCATGGGTGGCGGCACCGGCACCGGCGCNNCGGCGCGGCGCCGGTGATCGCCGAATGCGCCCGGCGCAAGGGCGTGCTGACGGTGGGCGTGGTGACCAAGCCCTTCCTGTTCGAGGGCACCCGGCGGATGCGTTCGGCCGAGTCCGGGATCGAGGAGCTGCAGAAGCACGTCGATACCCTGATCGTCATCCCCAACCAGAACCTGTTCCTGGTCGCCAAGGCCGAAACCACCTTCAAGGAAGCCTTCCAGCTGGCCGACGAGGTGCTGCAGCAGGGCGTCCGCTCGATCACCGACCTGATGGTCATGCCCGGCCTGATCAACCTCGACTTTGCCGACGTGCGTTCGGTGATGGCCGAAATGGGCAAGGCGATGATGGGCACCGGCGAGGGCGAGGGCCCGAACCGCGCGCTCGAGGCGGCGGAAAAAGCTATCGCCAACCCGCTGCTCGATGGCGTCTCGATGCAGGGCGCCAAGGGGGTGATCATCTCGATCATCGGCGGCGACGACATGAAGCTGCTCGAAGTGGACGAGGCCGCGAACCACATCCGCGAGCTGGTCGATCCCAATGCCAACATCATCTGGGGCAGCGCCTTCAATCCCGATCTCGATGGCAAGATCCGCGTCAGCGTGGTCGCCACAGGGATCGAGCCCAGCGGCCAGGCCGGCCAGCACCACGGCGACAGCCCGGCGCGCAGCGGCTTTGGTCTGGGCATTCCGCGCCCTGCCGCGCGCCCGGCGCTGAGCGTTCCGGCCGCCCCGCCGCCGGTGGCCGAACCGGCCCCCGCGCCCAGCCCCGCGCATGGCGATGATCATGCCGCCGACCACGGCCACGAGGAGCCGTCGCTTGCGCGCGACCACGGCCTTGGCCGCGAGGGCTTTGGCGAGGGCAATGGTGAGGGCACCGCCGAGGGTGAGGAGGACATCTACATCCCCAAGACGGTGTTCCGCCCCTCGGACAATGCCGCCCGCGCCGCGATCCGCATCGACCAGCCCAAGGCCGAAGCCCCGGCCGAGCCGGCGCCGCGTTTCCACGTCGCCCCGCCGGTCGATCATGTCGAGCACGCCCCGCTGGAATTGGACGCGGCGCACGAGGCCCCGGCCGAGCCGGCCCCCGCGCCCCATGCTGATGCCGCGCATCACGGCGATGCCGGGCACCATGCCGCTGAGGCCCCCGCGCCCGCAGCCGCGCATCCCTTCGATCCGGGTCCGCCGCACGGCGGGCAGGACGAGCTGCTGCTCGATGCCAACCATGCCGCGCCGCCGGCCCCCGGCGATGCCGGCCACGGCCATGGCGGGCAGATCGACCACCACCACGAAACCCCGCTGGTGCGGCGGCGTTCGTCGCTGGTCTCGTCGGAAGAGGTGCCCGGTTCGGTGGCGCAGCCCCGGCTGGGCAGCGGCAGTGGCGATGATCACGCCAAGCCGGGTTCGGGCGGGGGCACCCTGTTCGAGCGGATGGCCAACCTGACCCGCCGCAAGCATGCCGACGACGAGGATGACGATGGCGATGAAGGCTCGGCGATCTCGATCCCGCGCTTCCTTGGCCGTCAGAACAACCAGTAGGGCATGGCCGCCCGGCGCGGCCATGGAATGACCATGATGCTCGCAAGGCGTTCCAGGCTTCTTGCCGCCGCCGCGCTGGTGCTGGCGGCCGGCGTGGCGCGGGCCGAGCCGGTGGTGCAGGCGGTGCCGGGTGAGGGCACCCGTTCGCTCAACGCCGCGCTGTCGCGGCTGGCGCATGATCCGCGCGATGTCGATGCGCTGATCGCTGCGGGCGAGGCGGCGCTGGGGCTGGGCGATACTGATGCCGCCACCGGCTTCTTCACCCGGGCCGACCGGCTGGCGCCCAATTCCCCCCGGGTGCAGGCCGGGCTGGCGGCGGCGCGGGTGCGCTCGCTCGATCCCTATGCCGCGATCCCGCTGTTCAATGCCGCCGAAAAGGGCGGGGCCATCGCGCCGGAACAGCTGGTCGACCGGGGGCTGGCCTATGATCTGGTGGCCGACAACGCCCGCGCCCAGACCTGGTATCGCCAGGCGCTGGCCGGCGGGCTGACGGGCGCGCCGGCCGACGAGGCGGTGCGCCGGCTGGCGCTGAGCGAGGCCATCGCCGGCGACCGGCGCGGCTCCGAGGCGACGCTTTCGCCGCTGCTCCAGAAGAATGACCGCGCCGCCTGGCGGACCCGGGCCTTCGCCCTGGCGATCCTTGGCCGCGAGGACGAGGCGGTGTCGATCGCCCAGTCGACCATGCCCGCGCCGCTGGCCCAGGCGATTGCCCCCTATCTGCGCTTCATGCGCCAGCTGACCCCGGCACAGCAGGCCGCCGCCGCCAACCTGGGCCGTTTTCCGCGCGCGGCCGAGATCGGGCACGACGATCCGCGCATCGCCCAGTTCGCCCCCGCCACCCGGCTGGCGGCCAACGATGCCGGGCTGGTTCCGGCGGGCAAGCCCTTGGGCCCGGAAGGGACCAAGCCGGCCGAAGCCCCGCCGCCGGCCAAGCCGTCGCGCAAACCGCGGCCCGAGCCTGCCGCCGCCGCGCCCGGCCGCCCCGCCCCGGTGCCCGAGCGCGCCGCCCCGCCCGAGCCCGAACCCTCGCGCAGCCCCAGTGCCGAGGCTCCGGCCCGGCTGGCGCTGGCCGATACCCGGGCCAAGCCGCCCGTGGTCGCCGCGCCGCCACCCCCGCCACCGCCCCCGCCGGCTGCCAGCCCGCCGCCGAAGGGCAGCACCAGTCCGGCCCCGGCCAGCGCGTTCGATCTGGGCAAGCTGCCTGCCGCCGCGGGCAATGCCGGCGCCCCGGCCCCGGCGCCTGCCCCGGCATCATCCGCCCCGGTGGCTGCGCCGCCGCCGCCAGCGCCCGTCGCCGCGCCGCCGGCCGCCGTCACCCCGCCGCCCGCCCCCAAGCCGGGCAAGCCCAACTTCGCCGAGGCCTTCGCCGCGCTGGGCGGTGTGGCCAGCAGCGATGCAGCCCCGGCGCGCGGCGCGGTCGATATCCGCAAGATCACCCCGGCCCGGCCCAAGCCGCCGCCACCCCCGCCGCCGCCACCGGTGCCCAGCCGGATCTGGGTGCAGATGGGCGTGGGCCGCGATACCGGCCGGCTGTCCTTCACCTGGCGCAAGATGCAGAAGGACGATCCGGCGCTGTTCAAGGGGCACAAGGCGTGGTTCACCGGCATGGGCCGCACCAACCGCCTGCTGATCGGGCCCTTTTCGAGCCATGACAGCGCCGAGGCCTTCCTGAAGAAAGCCAAGGCGGCCAATTACGAAGGATCGTACATCTGGAACAGCCCCGTGGGCGAGGAAGTCGATCCGGTAAGGGGCTGACCAAGGTGGGGTGGGTTTCGCCCATTCCGGGCTGCGAACCGGCGCCTGCTGTGCTTCCGGTGCTCACGGCCAGCAAGGCCGCTGCGCTCCGGTTCTCGCAGGCACCAATTCTCGCTCCAGCCTGAGCGAAACCCGCCCCACCGCGTCGCGCTATGTGAGGGGCTGCAGGAGGCCTAGGAGATTGCTTATCCACACGCTGTGC
This sequence comes from Pseudomonadota bacterium, assembly GCA_018242165.1. GTDB lineage: Bacteria > Pseudomonadota > Alphaproteobacteria > Sphingomonadales > Sphingomonadaceae > Novosphingobium. The sequence continues at coordinate 126 of JAFECL010000015.1, read as the reverse complement.
ACAGGCTTCTCCAGTTATGCCCAGCCCTGCCCGGGCGCGCCATTGCCCCGCCGGCCCGGCCCGGCCCAATCAGCCCCCATGGACAGGGACGCAATCCGGATCGGCGCAGCCAGCGGGGTAACAGCC
>JAFECL010000014.1 GCA_018242165.1 Pseudomonadota bacterium | reverse complement strand
CCTTGCCGAGAAAATCCGGGCGACTGTTGAGCGAAAGCGTGTTGGCCGCATCGAAGCCCGACCCTGCCGGCGCGGTGTTGGTCACGAAGGCGGGGACAGGGCCGGCGAAAGTGGTCGCGGGGTTTTCCGCCGAGACCGCGAACCACAGGTGATGGTCGGCGGTATCGAGTGCCAGGCGGACCTGCGGCTGCCGGGTCCAGACGAAACCGGGCACGTACTGGGCGTCGATCTGCGGCGGGGTAAGCTCGCTGCGCGGGACGATGCCGTTGGTGTTCAGCGTGGCCAGCGACCATGTCTGGCCGGCGAGCAGATGGATCGCGCTGCCATCGTGATTCCAGTCGATGGTGCCGTAGAGATGCCGCATACGCGGGTTGAAGCTGTTGCTTTCATTGGCATTGGCAGTCTGCGCGCCCCCCAGGAAGTCCAGCTCCGCATACATGGCCAGATGGGTGTTCTTCGATGCACTGCCGTCGGCCAGCAGCGAGAGCCGGCTCTGCCGGGCTGAAAAGCGTGCTTCGCTTACGGCTGCCTGGCGGTTGTTGGGAAAGGGAATCGCCCAGTTGGTGGCGATATCGTTCCCCTGGAAATTCTGCCGATAGATGCCGGCCAGTTCGATGAACCCGCCCGGGGCAATGCGGATGCCCTTGAATTCGGCATAGGGCTTGCGGTGTTCCTTGGTCAGCGCGCTGGCTACTTCGGTGCGGATCGCGGCAGGTGCCGCCTGGGCGGTTTCGTCGAGCTTGCGGGTGACGGTCGCGACCTGATTCTGCGCGGCGGCCATTTCGCCACGGGCGGTGGCCTGCTCGGCCTTCTGTGCGGCCAGTTCCTGGCGCAGGCTGTTCAGCTCGGTGCGCATGTCGGCCAGCTGCTGGGCCAGCGCGGCCCGTTCGGCGTCGCCCTGATCGCGGTGTTGGGCCGAATGATGCCGCGCCGGCGCTTTGACATGGTGCCGGGTGCCGGCCAGGGCCGGGGTCGCGGTGATGATAGCCGCGACACTGGCGGCTGCCAGCAGGCGATCCAATGTCCTCATTATCTGATTCCTTTCGCGCTAAAGCCTGGCAGCCCGGCTAAATATGTCGTCTTGCATTTTTGTGACATTTCCCAACTGATTTGGATGTTCTCAATATTAAAAATATTTAATGACGCGTGGTAAGAGGTGATACGCCCGACATTAAATGAAATTAATGTCGGGCGTATCTGCCATGGCGGATAATTAATGTTATTTCACTTGAGGTATCGGGATTCTTAAATCATCAGGCGCGCGGAAGGATCATTCTGATGCCGAAATTCCGCTGGGCCGCCGCATCCGCGCTGCTTTTCGGCACGCTTGCTCAGGCCGCCCCGGCAAACCTTGCCGACCCTTATGGCGAGGCGCCGGCGGCGGCGCTGCGGTTTGCCGATCTTGAATTCGCCATGCCCACCGACCCGCTGCTGTGGTCGAGCGATCCGGGCTGGAAGCCGCATGCCACCCCGCAGCATTATCTTGCCGATGCCGAGACCCGGATCCGTGCCGCCATCCCCCCGGGCACGGATCCGGCCCATGCCGCAGCGGTGCTGCGGAAAGCCGGCGCCCGCTGCGGCAAGCCGGACGCGGCGGCGATGGTCTGCCGCTATGACGATCTCGAAATGCCGTGGGGCGGCGACTTCCACGACAATGTCACCTGGACCGTGCGCGTCGCGCTGGCCAAGGGGGCGGTTTCGGGCATTGCCGTGGCCCGGGAATGGACCCGGCGGTAATCGGCTTGGCGGCGAGGGTGGTGGCAGGTAGATGACAGGCATGCCTGCCATTCTTGTTGTCGAGGACGACCCTGAAACCGCCACCGCCATTGCCGGGCGGCTGGAGGCAGCTGGTTATACGGTAACCCGGGTCGGCGACGGTCGCGAAGCGCTGGAGCTGTGTCGCGAACGGCGCTTCGATGCGATCACTCTCGACCGGCGGCTGCCCGGGATCGACGGCCTCGAACTGGTCGGCCGGCTGCGCGCGCAGCAGATCACCACGCCTGTCCTGATGATCAGCGCCATGGCCGAGGTGGATGACCGGATCGCGGGGCTGCGCGCCGGCGGCGACGACTATCTGGTCAAGCCGGTCTCGCTTGACGAACTGGCGGTGCGGGTCGAGGTGCTGCTGCGGCGCGGGCGGGAGTATCCGCAGGATGCCGTGCTGCGGGTCGGCGCGCTCGAGCTGGATCTGATCAAGCGCAAGGTCTGGCTCGACGGCGAGCCGCTGCACCTGCTGCCCAAGGAATTTCGCCTGCTCGAATTCCTGGCCCGCCACCAGGGGCAGATCGTCAGCCGCCGGCTGATGTTCGAGCAGGTCTGGGGCTGTTTCTTCGAGCCGAGCGACAACCTCATCAACGTGCATATCGCCAACCTTCGCCGCAAGCTCGACCGGCCCGGCCGGCCCGACATGATCGAAACGGTCAAGGGCGAGGGTTATCGCCTGATGGCCGCCTGACCTTGGCCCGTCCTTCGCCGCGCTGGGTATGGGCAGACCTCCGCCGGATCAGCGCCTTCCGGCTGATCGTCTGGCTGGGGGCCACCTTCCTGCTGGCGATCGTGGCGCTGCTGGCGATGGTCTCGGTGCTGACCGCCCAGGCCCTGACCACGCGAACCGACGAGGCCCTGGCGCATCAGGCCGAAACCCTGCTGCGCGGGCCCGATGACCAGATCGCCGGGCGGATCCGTGCTGCCATGCAGGCCAATGCCAGCGGGCTGGCCCACTACGATCTGGTCAGTGCCGACGGTGCGGTGATCGCCGGAGACTTTCCCCCGCCGGCCGGCCTGTCGCGCCCCACGCCCTGGAACATTCCCGCCAGCGGGCGGATGCCGCCCTTGCGGGTCCTGGCCGTTCCGCTGCCCGATGGCGCGCATCTGGTTGTCGGTCGGGACATTTCGCAGATTGTCGAACTGCGCGCGCAATTCCTGCGCATCCTGGTGATCTCCAGCCTGGTGGTCGTTGCCCTGAGCCTGCTTGGCGCCTGCCTTGTCAGCCTGAGGCCGCTGCGCCGGGTCGCGCATCTCAAGAACCTGGCCGCGCGGATCGGCGCGGGCGAGCTGGGGCTGCGGATGCCGGTATCCGCGCGGAACGACGAGCTTGATGTCATCGCCGAGACGGTCAACCGGATGGTCGAGGAGGTTGCCTCGCTGCTGGAGCGGGTCAAGAGCGCGACCGACGCGATCGCGCACGACCTGCGCACCCCTTTGGCGAATACCCGCCAGCGGTTGGCCGAACTGAAGGCAGCGCCGGCCGAGGTGGCCTGGGCAGTCGACGAGCTCGACCATGTGCTTTCGCGCTTCAATGCCCTGCTGCGCGTGGCCGAGCTGGAAGCCGGGAACCTGCGCGCCAATTTCACGCCGCTCGAGCCGATGAGCCTGGTGACCCAGGTCTGCGAAATGTACGAGCCGCTGGCCGAGGCGCGGGGCCAGCAGCTCTCGCTGGGGGGCGATTGGGGCAAGCTGGTGCTGGGCGATCAGCAGCTGCTGCTCGAAGCGCTGGGCAACCTGGTCGACAATGCCATCAAGTTCACCCCGGATGGCGGCAAGATTGCCTTGCAGGTCGCAGGGGTTGGCGGCTCGGTGGTCGTGACGGTGCGGGACACCGGGCCGGGCATTCCGCCGCACGAACGGGCGGGTGCGATGGACCGGTTCCAGCGGGGCAGCCAGGTCGGGCATGTCCCGGGCACCGGGCTCGGGCTCAGCCTCGTCGCCTCGATCGCGCGGCTGCATGGTTTCACGCTCGAACTGGCCGATGGCGGGCCGGGGCTGGTGGCCCGGATTGTCGCCCCGCCGGCGGAGCATCGGTGAAATATTGTTTATTTGATCCCGCCGGTAGCCAACCATAGGGCATCGCTATCAACCGGCACCCATATTGTAGCGGTCGTTTTGCCATCAATCATACCTGGATAATGGCATCGCTCGGGCAATCATATGGCATGATAGGCGTTCATTCATTTCATGCTGCAAATCATTAAAATCGCTCTATCCCGGCCCTATACATTCGTTGTCATGGCGATATTGATCGTCATATTCGGGATGATTTCGTGGTTTCGTACGCCCACCGACATTTTTCCGGATATCAGGATGCCGGTGATTGCTGCCGTGTGGACCTATCGCGGCCTGCCGCCCGAGGACATGTCGGGCCGGGTGATCTATTACTACGAGCGCCAGCTATCCTCTTCGGTCAGCGATATCGACCACATTGAAAGCCAGTCGCTGGCCGGAATCGGGATCGTCAAGATCTTCTTCCGCCCCGGGGTCGATATCCGGACCGCGACGGCGCAGGTTACCTCGACCTCGCAGACCGTGCTGAAGCAGATGCCGCCGGGGATCACCCCGCCGCTGATCCTCAACTACAATGCCTCGACTGTGCCGATCCTCCAGCTGGCGATGTCTTCGTCCAGCCTGGGCGAGCAGAAGATCTTCGACCTTGGCCAGAACTTCATCCGCCCCGCACTGGCCTCGGTGCAGGGCGCGGCGATCCCGTCGCCCTATGGCGGGCGCGAAAGGCAGATCCAGATCGACCTCGATCCTGCCGCGCTGCAGGCCCACCACCTTTCGGCGGCGGATGTGGGCGCGGCGCTGGCCGCGCAGAACCAGATCGTTCCTGCCGGGACCGCCCGGATCGGCGCCTTCGAATACAATATCCGCCTCAACAACAGCCCCCAGGCCATCGCCGAGCTGAACGACCTGCCGATCCGCACCGTCGATGGCGCGACGATCACCATGCGCGATGTGGCATTCGTTCACGACGGCTCGCCCCCGCAGCGCAACGAAGTGCGGGTCGACGGCCATCGTGCCGTGCTGATGACGGTGCTCAAGGCAGGCTCGGCTTCGACCATCGCCATTGTCGACAATGTCCGCGCGCTGCTGCCCCGACTCGCCCAGACCCTGCCGCCCAGCCTGCGGGTTTCCGCCCTGGCCGACCAGTCGTTGTTCGTGAAGGCAGCGGTTTCGGGCGTGATCCGCGAAGGGGTCATCGCCGCCGCGCTAACCAGCCTGATGATCCTGCTGTTTCTTGGTTCGTGGCGTTCGACCCTGATCATCGCCACCTCGATCCCGCTGGCGGTGCTTGCCGCCGTGGCCATGCTTGCGGCCACGGGCGAAACGCTCAACATCATGACGCTGGGCGGGCTGGCGCTGGCCGTCGGGATCCTGGTCGACGACGCGACGGTGACCATCGAGAACATCAACTGGCACCTTGAACAGGGCAAGGGCGTGCGCGACGCAATTCTGGACGGTGCCCGCCAGATCGTCCAGCCGGCGCTGGTCTCGCTGCTGTGCATCTGCATCGCCTTCGTGCCGATGTTCTTCCTGCCCGGGGTGGCCGGCTTCCTGTTCGCACCGATGGCCAAGGCGGTGGTCTTCGCGATGATCGCCAGCTTCGTGCTCTCGCGCACGCTGGTGCCCACCATGGGCAACTACCTGCTGCGCGACCATGCCAGCGGCCACACCGTCGAGATCATGGCCAGCCACGATGCCCAGGCCGGCCGGCCGCACACCCACAACCCGCTGCGCCGCTTTCAGCATGCCTTCGAGCTGCGCTTCGAGGCGGTGCGCGGCTGGTATGGCCAGATGCTGGCCTATGCCCTGGCCCACCGCCGCCGGTTTATCCCGTGGTTCCTCGGGATCGTCGTGCTGTCGCTGCTGCTGGTCCCGTTCCTGGGGCGCAATTTCTTCCCCTCGGTCGATTCCGGGCAGATCGCGATCCACGTCCGCGCCCCGGTCGGCACCCGGATCGAGGAAACCGCCGCGCGGTTCGACCGGATCGAGGCGAGCATCCGCCAGACCATCCCCACCCGCGAAATCGTTTCGATCGTTGACAATATCGGCCTGCCGGTTTCCGGGATCAACCGGGCCTATTCGAACACCGGCGGGATCGGACCGCAGGATGGCGACATCCTGGTCACCCTGAGCGAAGATCACCATCCGGTGGCCGACTGGACCAGGCGGCTGCGCGAGGTGCTCCCCCCGGCGCATCCAGGCACCAGCTTCTCGTTCCTGCCCGCCGACATCGTCAGCCAGATTCTCAATTTCGGCGCTCCGGCCCCGATCGATGTGATGGTCACCGGCCCCGATGCCCGCGCTAACGAGGCCTATGCCCGGCTGGTCGCGGGGCGGATGCAGCAGATCGGCGGGATTGCCGACGTGCGCCTGCAACAGTCCACCGCCTATCCGCAATATGCCTTCGATGGAGACCGGGCGGCGGCCGAGCGGCTGGGGATCACCGAAAACGACATCACCCGCAGCCTTTCGACCGGGCTTTCGGGCAGTTTCCAGATCGCGCCCACCTTCTGGCTCAACCCGAAGAACGGTGTGTCCTATCCGATCGTGGTCCAGGCACCGTCGTACCGGGCCGACAGCCTTTCGGCGCTGGAGAATACCCCGATCACCGGCGGTTCGGGCGGGTTTCAGGTGCTCGGCGCGCTGGGGCGGCTTCGCCGCGAGCCATCGGCGGCGGTGATCTCGCATTATGCGGTGCAGCCGGCCTTCGACATCTATGCCACCACCCAGGGCCGCGATCTGGGCTCGGTCGCGGGCGCGGTGCAGAAAGTGCTCGACGAGACCGCCGGGCAGCTTCCGCCGGGCGCCGCGGTCCATCTGCGCGGCCAGGTCGAGACGATGAATGCTGCCTTCAGCGGGCTGCTTGCCGGCCTCGCTGGCGCGGTGGTGCTAATCTACCTGCTGATCGTGGTCAATTTCCAGAGCTGGGCCGATCCGGCGGTGATCGTCTCGGCGCTGCCTGCCGCGATCGCCGGGATCGTCTGGACGCTGTTTGCCACCGGCACCACCCTGTCGGTGCCGGCCTTGACCGGGGCGATCATGTGCATGGGGGTGGCGACCGCCAATTCGGTGCTGGTGGTCAGCTTCGCGCGCGAACGGCTGGCGGCCACCGGCGATGCCGTGCGCGCCGCGCTGGAGGCGGGCAGTACCCGGTTCCGCCCGGTGCTGATGACCGCGCTGGCGATGATCATCGGCATGGCGCCCATGGCGCTGGGGCTGGGCGAGGGCGGCGAGCAGAATGCGCCGCTTGGCCGGGCGGTGATCGGCGGGCTGATCTTCGCCACGGTGGCCACGCTGCTGTTCGTCCCGGTGGTCTTCAGCCTTGCCCACCGCAACCGGCCCGCACCGGACGAAACTGTTCCCGCCGCTGCCTAACCGAGACAGGACCGATGCACGAAACTCCATCCTCAGAGCCTCTCGACCTTGCAGCTGCGGCAGCTCCGGAGATACCGCCCGGGCTGCGAACCGGCGGGCTCGGCGCCCTTGTCCTTGCGGCGGTGATTGTGGTCGGCGGCCTCGCGCTGCGCGCCTGGCATGCCCGCGAGGCGCAGGGCTGGGCTGCCGAGCAGGCGATCGTGACGGTCAAGGTGGTCCATCCGTCGCAGGCCGCCGCAGGGCGTGAACTGGTCCTGCCGGGTACGCTTGCGGCCTGGGATTCGGCGCGGATCTTCGCGCGGGTGCCGGGCTACATCCGCGCGTGGTACCGCGACATCGGTGCGCCGGTCCGTGCGGGTGAGGCGCTGGGGGCGATTGATGCGCCCGAACTTGATCAGCAGATCATCCAGGCCCGCGCCGCGCTGGCCCGGGCCGAGGCCGAAGCCCGCCTGGCCGGCACCACCGCCGCGCGCTGGACCGACCTGCTGAAGTCTGCCTCGGTCTCGCAGCAAGAGGCTGACGAGAAAACCGCCGGGGCCCTCACCCGCCGGGCCGCGGTCCGCGAAGCCCAGGCCGCGCTGGGGCGGCTGCTGGCCATGAAGGCCTATTCGGTGGTCCGCGCCCCCTTCACCGGAGTGGTCACGGCGCGCAGCACCGACATTGGCGATCTGGTTGGCCCCGGGGCGGCCAGCCAGCATCCGATGTTCGAGGTGGCCGACGAGCAGCGCCTGCGGGTCTATGTCAACGTGCCGCAGCAGGATGCGGGCCTGATGCGGCCGGGGGTGACCGCGCGGCTGAGCGTGCCCGATTGGCCCGGGCGGGTCTTCACCGCCTCGCTTGCGGCGACGTCGGCGGCGATCAACGCCCAGTCCGGGGCACTGCAGGTCCAGCTGGTGCTGCCCAACCCCGATCACGCCCTGCGCTCGGGCGGCTATGCTCAGGTGCACTTCACCCTGCCATCGTCCGGCAATGGCCTGACCATCCCGGCCAGCGCCCTGTTGCTGCGCGGAGACGGCACCCGGGTCGCCACGCTTGACCGGGATGGGAAGGTGCATCTCGCCACGGTGACGATCGGACGTGATCTGGGGAACGTGGTGGAGATCGCCTCGGGGCTGACGCGCGACGCCAGCGTTGTCGATAATCCGCCGGATTCGATCGCCGAAGGCCAGCGGGTCAGGATCAGCCATGGCGCGAGCTAGCATCCGCCATGGCGCCGGCGCGCTGCTGGCCGTGCTGCTGGGGGGCTGCTCGCTCGCCCCCGCTTACCGACCACCCGTCATTGCCGCTCCGCCGGCTTTCAAGGAAGTGGGTGCCTGGGCCCCGGCCGATCCCGGGCAACCCGCTGGCCGGCGCTGGGCGGATTTCGACGATCCGGTCCTGGCCGGGCTCGAGGACCGACTGGATGCCGACAACCCGACCATCGCCCAGGCCCTTGCCCGGCACGAGGCGGCCCGGGCCGATCTGGCCGAAGCGAGCGCGAGCCTGCTGCCGCAGGTCGATCTGGGCGGGGTCAGCCTCGCCAATCGCCAGTCGGCGAACCGGCCGCTGCGTGGCTCGAACCAGCCCGATCTCTATTCCGCCGATACCCTGGGGGGCAGCGCCGGTTACGAGCTCGACCTGTGGGGCCGCCTGCGCGATTCGGTTGCTGCCGGCAAGGCGCGCGAGGTGGCCAGCGCCGACGATCTTGCTGCGGTACGTCTGGCGCTCGAGGCCGATCTGGCGCGGAGCTATCTCGAGCTGCGCGGTGCGGACAAGCAGATCGAACTGCTGCAAGCCGCCGTTGCCACCTATGCCCGGGTCGACCGGCTGATCCGGAACCGCTTTGCCGGCGGGATTGTCAGCGGGATCGATCTTGCGCGATCGGCGGCGCAGCTGGGCGATGCCGAGGCGCAGCTGGCCGAACTGCGCGCCGGCCGGGCCGTGATCGAGCATGCCATCGCCACGCTGGTGGGGGTTCCGGCCAGCGCCTTTGCACTGCCGCCCTCGGATCGGGCGATCGAGCCGCCGCTGGTGCCAGCCGTGGTTCCGGCCACGCTGCTCCAGCGCCGGCCCGATGTGGCTGCCGCTGAACGCCGGATGTTTGCCGCCAACCGCGAGATCGGGGTGGCGCGCGCCGCCTATTTCCCGCAATTCATTCTCGGCGGCACGGCGGGCTACCAGAGCACCGCACTGGCCGGGCTGGTCGCCGCGCCCAACCTGTTCTGGTCGGTCGGGCCGGCGATGGCGCTCAACCTGTTCGATGGCGGCCGGCGCCGCGCCCGGGAAGCCAGGGCCAGGGCGGCATGGGAGGCGGCCGCCGCCGACTACCGGCGTACCGCGCTCGCCGCCTTTGCCCAGACAGAGGATGCGCTGGCCCGGGTCCACCATCTTGGCGATGCCGCGGCGGCGGAGCAACGCAGCGTCGATGCGGCGATGCGTGCTGGCCAGCTCGAGCTGACCCGCTACGACAAGGGCGCCACCGATTTCCTCACCCTCGCGCTGACCCAGGCGGCGGAGCTGGCCGCGCGGCGCCGGGCGATCCAGTATCAGGTGCGCCGGGTTCAGGCCGGGATCGATCTGGCCTGGGCGCTGGGCGGGGGCTGGAAGGCTGAACGCTAGGTCTGGATCCGGCGGGGCAGGCCATTCATGCGCAATTCGGCAACATTGTCATCAGGCCCGGGTGGTTGAACCTCGCTGGTTGCGGGCCCGGCGATCAGGGGGTGGCCCTTCCTCACCGGATCGCCGCGCGGATTATCATGGAGACGGTGGCAAGGCTCAGGACACCCGCCGCCCAAATCCCGACAAACCAGGCGAGCCTGCGCAAACCATCGCGCATCAGTGATAGCCGTCTGTTCCGGCCTTGCCGCGGAAGACCCAATAGGCCCAGCCGGTATAGGCGAGGATGACCGGCACCATCAGCCCCGCGCCGAACAGCATGAAGAGCTGGCTGCGATAGGGTGCCGCCGCCTGCCAGATCGACAGCCGGGCCGGGATCACATCGGGCCAGATCGAGATGCCGAGGCCGACGATGCACAGTCCGAACAGTGCCAGTGCGAGCAGGAATGGCTGGACCTCGCGCCTGTGCCGCAATGCGCGCAGGAACAGCAGCCCGACCATGGCCGTCGCCAGCGGAACCTGGGCCGTGATCAGCACGCTGGGGAAGGTCAGCCAGCGCAACAGGTAACGCTGGTCGAGCGTCAGGGTTGCGATGCTGACCAGGCCGATCGCGCCGAGCAGCAGCAGGCACAGGCGGCGCGCATAGCTGAAGGCCTTGGCCTGCAGGCTGCCCTCGCTCTTCCAGATCAGCCAGCAGGCGCCCAGCAGGGCATAGCCAATTATCAGGCTGGCGCCGGTCAGCAGGCTGAAGGGCGAGAGCCATTCCCACCAGCCACCACCAGAGCTGCCGCCGTGGCACGTGATCCCCTGCAACAGCGCCCCCAGCGTGATGCCCTGGGCGAAGGT
>JAFECL010000013.1 GCA_018242165.1 Pseudomonadota bacterium | reverse complement strand
ACCACCGCGCGCATCACCGGGCTGCGCGCCGCCATGGCGCCGCTGCGCAGATAGTCGCCGTAGGAAAAGCCGCCGGGCAGGGCGATGAAATCGAGGCCCTGGGGCAGCCCGGCATCGCCGTGCCACACGCGGTGGACGGTGCCGCCGCTGATCTGCTCGATGGCCACCGCCATGTCGCGGTCGCAGTTCGAGCCGGGGAAGGTGATGACGGCGGCGCTGAACCGGCTCATTGGGCCACCCGTTCGATCCGGTAGTTCTCGATCACCATGTTGGCCAGCAACTGGCGGGCGATCTGGTCCAGCGCCTCGTCGGTGACGCTGTCGGCCACTTCCAGCTCGAACAGCCGGCCGGCGCGGACATCTTCCACCCCGGCGAAGCCCAGTGCCTCGATCGCGTGGTGGATCGCCCGGCCCTGCGGATCGAGCACGCCGTTCTTCAGGCTGACGTAGACGCGAACCTTCATGGGCGGGGCCTTTCTATGTGCCGGGGAATCACGCGCGCCCTATGGCGCGGCCATGGCGCCGGGGCAAGGGCGTGGCTCATTTCGCCGGTGGACTGGCCGGCGGCGGGGGCGGGCTGGCGGCCCTGGCGGCGGGCAGCACCCGCACCGGTAGTGCGCGTTCGGGCACCAGGTAGAGCCGCGCCGCCGCCATGATCGCCTGCGGGGTAACGGCCAGCAACCGTTCGCGGGCGCGGGCCTGACGCTCCAGCCGGTCGGGGTGGCGCTGGGCGTCGGCTGCCAGCAGCAGCCAGCCGCCATCGCTCTTCAGCGCATTGTCGATGCTTTGCAGCAGGGGTTCGCGCGCGCGGGTCAGCAGGTCGGCGCTGACAGGCTGGGCCTTGAGCCGTTCGACCGCCGCAGCGATGGCCGCCTCGACCACGTCCACCTCGCGCGGATCGCAGCTGGCCTGCACGGTAAAGGTGCCCCAGCCCGGCCAGACACGCGAGGGATCGCTGGCTGAGAAGGGCGAATAGGATTTGCCCAGCTTTTCGCGCAGCGCCTCGTTCAGTTCGATCCGCATTACCCGGTCGAGCAGGTTGAGCACCTGCTTGGCTTCGGGGTCGCTGTCGTCGCGGGTCAGCCAGGTGACGGCCACCAGCGCCTGATCGGCGGGCCCCTGGTGGCGCAGCTCGCGGCGGTGATGGTCGGTAGTGAAGCTGCGGCGGCGGGCCTCGGCATACGTGCGGAATTCCGCTTCGCGCGTGGGCAGCGCGCCCAGGGTTTCGGCCACCGCCTTGATCGTCGCCGCCTCGTCGATATCGCCCACTACCGCCAGTTCCAGCGCGCCATGGGCCAGCCGGTCAGCGATTGCCGCCTTCAGCGCGGCAAAGGTCAGCCCTTTCATCGCTGCCTTGGTGGGCAGGGCGAAGCGCGGATCGTTGTCGGAAATCAGCCCGCCCTGTGCCGCGGCCAGCGCCGCGCCGGGGGTGGCGGTTAGCATGGCGTAAAGCCGGTCGACCCCGTCGCGCCACATCCGCTGGCCTTCGGGGCGATAGCCGGGATCGCTGATCAGCGCCGCCAGCAGCCGCAGTTGCAGAGCCAGATCGCGCGGGGTGGTCTGGGCGGCGGCACCGAAGGCGTCGGGCCCCGAACCGAAGGGCAGGCGCACCGTGTGCCCGGCCAGCAGGCTCTGCAATTCGTCGGTGCTGTGCAGCCCCAGCCCGCCGGCCCCCAGGGCGGCGGCCATGGTCGTGGCCAGCGGCGCCTCGCGGGTGCGCAGCAGGTCGCCGCCGTCGATGGCATAGGTCAGGCTGACCCGGTCGGGATCGATCCCCGTGCGCTTCAGGCTCAACCGCACGCCGTTGGCAAAACGGACCAGGCGGATGCCGAACCGCTCGTCGCGCCGGTCGCTGATCACCTGGCCCGCCGGGCCAAAGCTGGCATAGCCCAGCTGGCCGGTGGCGTGGGTGGCGGCAGCGGCAACCGGTACCGCCAGCGAGGCATTCCAGGCTGCACGCAGTGCTGCTGTGCCGCCGGCCGGGGCTGTGCGCCCCTCGAAGCGGATCAGCGCCGGGTGGGCCGGATCGTCGAGCGGCACGGCCTCGAACTTCAGCGCCGCCAGCACCTGTGCCGGGGTGATGGTGGCAGCGAACTGGTTGAAATCGGCCAGGCTGGCGGCCGGGTCGGTCGGCACTACCTCGTCGTCGATCAGCGCCTCCAGCGCCCCGACGAACACCGCATTGTGCCGCCCGCTTGCCCCGGCGGCGGCATCCTCGGCCGCGCGGCGGGCATTGGCCAGCGCTTCGTCCAGCTCTTCGCGGGTAAAGCCCTGTGCCAGCGCGCGGCGCAGTTCGGTGCTGGCGGCGGCGAGGCCGGCGGGCCATTTGCCGATCGCGGTTTCGACGTTCAGCGCGGTGATCCGCCCGTCGCGGAACAGGTCGCTGCTGCCGAACGAGGCGCCCTGGAATGGCGGCTGGGCCTGATGGGCGATCCGTTGCAGCCGGCGGTTGACGATCGCATAGCCCAGCGCGCGCAACAGGTGCTGGCGGCGGCTTTCGCGGTTGTCGGGTTCGTCCTGATAAGCGTCGCGGCGCAGCACGCTGACCGTCTCGCCCAGCGCGGGGTCGAGATAGATGCTCTCGCGCGGTTGCTGGTCGGCGCTGACCGGCCCGGCGGTGCCGCGCGGTGCGGGCGGGGCGGGGTGCCAATCGGCGAAGTGGCGTTCGATTGCGGCGCGCGCCTGCGCCGGATCGACATCGCCCACCACCATCACCACCGCGCGGCCCGGCACGTAATGGGCCTGCCAGAAGGCCCGCAGCCGCGCAGCATCGGCGGCCTCCAGCGTGGCGACAGTGCCGATCGGCAGCCGCTCGACAAACCGCGCGCCCCTGGCGGTGAACTGCTGGCGGTCAACCGCGGCACGGAACGCCCAGCTGTCGCGCTCGCGCCGTTCGGCCAGCACCACCCCGCGTTCGCGGGCGACCCGGGCAGGGTCGAAGCTCAGCTCGCTGGCGGTTTCGCGCAGCAGCATCAGCGCGGTGTCGAGCAGCGCCGGGTCGCTCCGCGGCAGATCGAGCTTGTAGATCGTGTCGCGGTACGAGGTCGAGGCGTTGGTATCGGCGCCAAAGGCCAGCCCCTGCCGTTCCAACAGGCGAACCATCTCGCCCGGCGGAACGTGGCTGCTGCCCTGGAAGGCCATGTGCTCGACGAAATGTGCATAGCCCCGCTGGCTGTCATCCTCGTCGAGCGAGCCGGCCTCGACTACCAGCCGCACCAGCGCGGTGCCGGCGGGGTTGGCATTGCGGCGGATGGCATAGCGCAGGCCGTTGGGCAGGGTGCCCAGCTGATAGCCGGCCTCGATCGCAAGGTCGGACGCGGGCAGGGCCCAGCCGGCGGTGGGGGGTGCGCTGGCGCGGACCTCGTCAGCCTGCGCCGCAGGCGCGCCGGACGACACGGCCAGCAAAGCCGCCACCAGCCGAGCCAGCGTGGACATCCAGCGGCCTCGTGAAGCTGCTGGCCTAGCCATGGAATCCGCCCGCATCGAGAAAGTCCTGCTCCTCAGGGGTGGTCAGCCGCCCCAGCGTTGCGTTGCGGTGGGGAAAGCGGCCGAATCGCGCGATAATGTCGCGGTGCACCCGCGCCCAGCGTTCGGCCTCGAAGGGCAGGCCGGCGCACAGGGCCACGCAGCGTTCCTGGTCGGCCAGGGCTTCCGAATGCTCGAACGGCAGGTAGAAAAAGGCCCGCAGGCTCTCTGGTTGCGCCCGATCGTGCCCGGCGGCGATGGCCCGCTCGGCGAAGTTTCGGGCCAGCGGGTCGGTGGCGAAGGCGTGGGCCGAGCCGCGAAAGATGTTGCGAGGAAACTGGTCGAGCAACAGTAGCAGCGCCAGCGCCCCCTCGCTGGTTTCCGCCCAGCCATCCAGTTTGCGCTGCGCGGCGGCGTGATGTGCCGCGGCAAAACGCGCGGCGATCGCCGCGTCGAATTCCGAATCCTTGGCAAACCAGCGATCAGGGCCGGCTTCCGCCCAGAAGGCAACAATCTCCGCCGGGCTTGGCAGCACCCTATTTCCCGCGCAGCTTGCGGTGGTGGCTCAGGTCGAACACCTGGCTGGGGCCGCCATCCTCCTGCAGCAGGCCCAGCCGCCGGGCAACCTCCTGATAGGCCTCTTCCTCGCCGCCAAGGTCGCGGCGGAAGCGATCCTTGTCGAGCTTTTCGCCGGTGGTCATGTCCCACAGGCGGCAGCCGTCGGGGCTGATCTCGTCGGCCAGGATGATCCGGCTATAGTCGCCATCCCAGATCCGTCCGAATTCCAGCTTGAAGTCGATCAGGCGGATGTTGATCGCGGCGAACATCCCGCAGAGGAAATCGTTCACCCGGATCGCCATGCTGGAAATGTCGTGCATTTCCTCGTTGCTGGCCCAGCCGAAGCAGGCGATGTGCTCCTCCGCGATCATCGGATCGCCCAGCGCATCGTCCTTGTAATAGTATTCGATCAGGGTGTGCGGCAGCGGCTCACCCTCGGGAATGCCCAGCCGCGTGGTGATCGAACCGGCGGCAACATTGCGGACCACTACCTCGATCGGCACGATCTCCACCTGGCGCACCAGCTGTTCGCGCATGTTCAGGCGGCGGATGAAATGGGTGGGGATGCCGATATGGTTCAGCCGGGTGAAGACATATTCGCTGATCCGGTTGTTGATCACGCCCTTGCCGTTGATCGTGCCCTTTTTCTGGGCGTTGAAGGCGGTGGCATCATCCTTGAAATACTGGATCAGCGTGCCCGGCTCGGGCCCTTCGTAAAGGATCTTGGCCTTGCCTTCGTAAATCTGGCGGCGACGCGACATCATGCGGTTTCCTTCGAGGGGGCCGGTCCGGCTAAATCAAACGCCCCGGCGGCGGGCTGGGCGCGCGGGGCCGGGGCGATGGGCTTGCTATAGGGCAGACGGGGGCAAATGGAAAGCGCAGGGGCGCTCAATTCCCCACGAATGCGCCGATTGCGCGGTCCTTGCGGACATGGCGGCCATCGAAGACCTGCCCGTTCATGGTGATCCACACCCCTGGGCGGGCGCTCTGCGCGGCACCAAAGGCCATGCCCAGGTTGAAGGGGGCATCGCTTTCGGCAAAGCGCGCCGGGGCCAGCGCGCCGACCAGCACCACCGTCTTGCTTTCCAGCACCTCTGGAATGGCCGTGGCCAGCGCGCGGGCGGTATCGGCCATGGTATCGGTGCCGTGGGTGATGACGATGTGGCTTTCGGGCGCCTCGGCGACGGCCTGGGCAATGATGGTGCGATCCTCGCCGGTCAGCTCGAGGCTGTCCTTGCGCATCAACTCGACGATCCGGGGCGGGTGGGTGACCCGGGCGGTGGCCAGCACCCGGCCGACTACCGTTTCGCCGACCTGGTATTGGCTGAGCGCGTCGAAATAGAGCTTGTCGATCGTGCCGCCGGTGGTCAGCACCAGGATCTGGGTCATTGTCGGTTCCAAGGCAAATGGGGGAGGCAGGCGCCTCCCTAACCGAATTTACCACAGTTTACACCCGTTCCGGGCGGTTTTGTGCCAAGGGCCAAGCGGGTCGCTGATGTGGGTCGCAACGGCATCACGGCCCTCCCTGCTCGTCAACCCCGCCCCCGGTGCGTTGGCGGGCAGGGGGTTCCGGCTCAATTGAGCGTAATTTGGGCGGGTTGCCCGAGCCACCACGGGTCGCGGATGGGTAGCTCGGGCCTGTCCTTGAATAGAATGTGACGCGATCCATGCAAGCGCAATTTTGCAGTTGCAACGCATTTGCAATTGTTGAACGCCCGTGCAACTCGGCATCCTTCGGAAAACGCTGCCTAAATAGTATTTATAAGCTTTCCTCGGTTGCGCCGGCCGCTGCCCAGGTCGTAAAGGATGACCATGCTGGTTGCCGTTGTAGACGATAATCCCGAGGAAGTCAGCGCGATTATTGCTGCGCTGGTGGCCGGGGGGGAACGCTGCCAGCGCTTTTCCAGTGGGGCGGGGCTGGTCGCGGCGCTGCGGCGCGAGACCTTCGATCTGGTGCTGCTCGACTGGAACATGCCCGGGATGAGCGGGCTGGACGTGCTGGGCTGGATGGCCGAGCATCACGCCGCGCCGCCGCCGGTGATCATGCTGACCAGCCGTTCCGCCAGCGAGGACGTGATCGCTGCGCTGGAGGCCGGGGCGGTCGATTTCATCATCAAGCCCGAGGATCCTGCGGTGGTGCGCGCCCGTGCCCGCGCAGCGGTGCGGCGGGTCGCTCCGCCGGCGGCCAGCACCACCGTCACCTTCGGCAGTTTTGCTTTCGATCGCGGTTCAGGCACCCTGACCCGCGATGGCCAGCCGATCGAGCTGACCCGCAAGGAATTCGAGGTGGCGCTGTTGCTGTTCGAGAACTGCAACCGCCCGCTGTCGCGCGGCTACATGCTGCAAAAGGTCTGGCAGAACAGCCCCGAGGTCGAGACGCGTACGCTCGACGTTCATATCTCGCGGCTGCGCGCCAAGCTGAACCTGCGGCCTGATCGCGGCTTCAGCCTGCAGACGGTGTTCGGCTTCGGTTACCGGCTGGAAAGCGTCGAAGGACGGGGGGAAGCGGCATGAGAAGGCTGGCCGTGCTGGCACTGGTGGCACTGGGCGCCTGCGCGGTGGCGGTGCCGCCGCACCTGATCTCGGGCGCCACGGCCGGATCGCCCGTGCCGGCGCGCGTGGCCCTACGGCTGGCCCCGGTCGAGGGCGAGGCTGCGCCAGAGCTGGCCGCGCCCTTCGCCACGGCGCTGGCGGCAGCCTTGCAGCGCCATGGCGTGCAGGTCACCACCAATGCGCCCTACCGGATCGACGTGGCACTGGCGTTGCGGCCCGACAGCAGCGGGATCACCGCCGACAGGCAGGGGACGATCCGCACCCTGCACTGGGCTTCGGCCCCGCGCCATCCGCACCTGTTCGATCGCTGCCGCGCGCGGCGCCTGCGGGTCTCGCTGACCGGCACGCCGGCCGATGCCGCGCCGGCCTGGCAGGGCAGCGGCGAACTGGCCGGCTGTGCGATTGCCCCCGCCGCGCTGGCCACACTGGCCGATCAGTTCGCGGTGGCCCTGACCCGCTAGGCGGCGTCGCCCGCCGGCGCGCGGGGCAGCCGGATGGTGAAACTGGTGCCATCCGGCCCGCTGGCGCAGGCCACCGTGCCACCCAGCCGCGCCACCGCCGCAGCAACGAAGGCCAGCCCCAGCCCCGCCCCGCCGCCGGTGCTGCCGAACCGGCGGAACGGATCGGCACGCCGGCTTTCGGGCAGGCCGGGCCCATCGTCCGCCACGGAAACACTGATCGCCTCGTCGGCGTGCAGCCCCAGGCGGACCGTGCCGCCATCGCGCCCGTACTTGATCGCATTGCCGATCAGGTTGTCGAACAGCCGGGCCAGCAGGGCCGGGTCGCTGACCAGCTCGACCGGCTCGCCGTCATGCCCCACCTCGACCTTGGCGCCCCGGGCGCGGGCGGCGGTCCAGGCCCGGTCGGCGGCCTCGTCGAGCAGCGCCGCCATATCACAGGTCAGCCACTGCGGGGCAGCATGGTCGAGCCGGGCGAGCTGGACGAAGGTATCGGCAAGATCGAGCGTGCGCCGGGCATGGTCGCGGATCCGGCCCAACTGGCCGGGGGCATCGGCACCCTCGGCCAGGCCCAGGATCGCCACCTGCGGCCCGCGCATGTCGTGGCTGAGGAATTCCAGCATCTCGCGCCGTTCGGCCTCGGCGCGGCGGATGGCAGTCACCTCGGTCAGCCGCAGGATGTGCAGCTCGCCCAGCGCCGGGCCGGGGCGGTGGCCGTCGCTGATCCCCTCGGTCAGTGCGAAGATGCGCCCGTCGGCCAGCTGAAGCTCACCTGCCGCAGCGTCGAGCCGCCCCCCCGCGCCGGCCAGCACCGTTTCGAGCGTGGCGCCGGTGGCTCGGCCGAACAGCGTTTCGGCGCGGGGGTTCAGCAGCAGCAGGCGGTGGTCGCGATCGAACACGCACAGCGCGTCGGGGGCGGCGTCGATCACCCGCTGGAGAAATTCGCGCCGCCCGGCAACCTCGTCGATCAGCATGTCGAGCTGCCCGACCTGACGGGCCAGCGCGTCGAACCCTTCGGCCCGGGCGGGCGGCGGGCCCAGCACCGCTGCCTTGGCGCCAAGAAAGGCACTGACCGCGTCAAGCCGGCGCCAGCCCCACAGTGGATAGGCCAGCGCCAGCGCCAGCACGATCGGCCCCGGCGCCAGCCACAGCCGGGCCCAGCCGGCCAGTGCCAGGCTGGCCAGCGGCACGGCCAGCGCGAGCAGGCTGGCCAGCACCAGCGAACCGCGCGGGCTGAGCCGCCAGAACCCGGCGAACAGAGCCAGCAGCACCAGCGCCGCTACCAGCGCCGCCCAAGTGGTGGGCAGGGGGCGGATGAAGCTGTTCTCTGCCAGGGCCTGATAGAGGTTGGCCTGAATTTCCACCCCGTTCATCACCCCGCCGGCACCGGCGGGTACCGAATAGAGGTCGCCCAGTCCGGCCGCGGTGGCGCCGACCAGCACAATCCTGCCGCGCACCATCTCGTCCGGTAGCGAGCCATCGATCACCGCGCTGGCGGGTACGCTACGATAGGCCCCGGCCGGGCGCAGCGGCACCACCGCCGGCTCAGCGCCCGATGCCCCCGGCGCGGGGCGGGCCGGGGCGATGCGGGTGAACAACACCTGCTGGAGATGGGGGTAGGATGTGCCATCCAGCGTCAGTTGCAGCGGCACGCGGCGCACCACCCCATCGCCATCGGGGCGCAGCACGACATGGCCGAGGCCGGCGGCCCCGCGGGCCAGCGCGGGCACCGGGGGCAGGGGGGTAAAGGCCCCGCTGCGCCCCTCGGCCAGGGTAAAGCCATAGGGCAGGACGACATTGCCGGCCCGGGCGATCGCCGCGCCCAGCGCAGCATCGGCGGCGGGATCGGGCGAGGGTTCGCTCAGCAGAACGTCGAGCGCCACGGCCCTGGCCCCGGCGGCATGCAGCCGGTCGACCAACGCGGCCAGCTGCCGCCGGTCCCACGGCCAGCGGCCCACCGTCGCCAGGCTGCGTTCGTCGATGCCGACGATCACCAGCGCGTCGCTGGGGGGCGAAGCATGGGTCGCGGCGTGATCGAGCAGCCGCAGGTCAAGCCCGGCGGTGGCCTGGCTGAACAGGGCCCACCACGCCACCAGCAGCGCCGCACCCAGGCTGCCCAGCCATTCCAGCGCGAGGCGGCGGCGCGACAGGGGTCAGCCCCCGAAGTTGAAGGTGTTCAACGGGCTCCACACCTCGGCGCTGCCTTCGGGCACGGTCTGGATCACACCCACCCGCCAGCGATAGGCGCCGGGCTTGAGGCCGGTAAGGGTCAGGCCCGGCTGGGCCAGCCCCGCCTCGTCGATCAGCGGGGTGGTGCCGCTGGCGGCGAACAGCTGGAAGCGGAAGATCGACTTGCCCTCACCCTCGACCAGCCAGTTGAAGCGCAGCGCGCCGGGGATCGCCACCTGGCCGACATCGGCCTTCAGGCCCACCCGCTGGCGGCGGAAGGCGTAGGTTTCGGCCTGGCCCTCCAGCCCGCTGGGGGCGATGGCACTGGCGCGCAGGAAATAGCTGCCATTGGCAACATCGCTGAAACTGGCGGTCGAACTCTTGGTTTCGACTTCGCCGATCAGGTCGGTAAAGCCGGCATCGCGGGCCAGCAGCAGGTGATAACCCGCTGCCCCGGCCGCTGGCGCCACGGTGAAATCGACTGTCGGTTCGGTCTGGACCCGGCCGGCGCGGGGCACCCCCGGGGCACCAAGCAAGGCCTCCTGCCGCAAGGCGCCATCGCGGCTGGCCACCGCGCCCTGGCCGGCAGGAATGCCTAGTTCCGTCGCCCCGGCACTGACCGCGACCAGCCCCTCGGTCACCCCGGTGGTGGCGCTGCCGGCCTGCGCCTCATAGCTGGCGCGGAAACGGGTGCCGCGCACCGCCGAAACCGCCACCGGGGTCTGCAACTGGAAGCGGCCCTGCGGCTTCTGGTGCGCGGCCTGGATCTCGCCACGCCCGCCGTCCAGCGCCACGGCCAGATCGTCGGCATCGACCAGCAGGTAATGCCGCGCCCGGCCGATCCGCGCGGTCGAATTCGACGGCAGCGCCAGCTTAGAGCCATCCGATCCGGCAATCAGCACGAAACCGTTCGGCCCGGTGGCCAGCCGATCCCCCTCGGCCAGCACCTGGCCCAGGCGCGGCTGGTTGACCGACCCCGCCATCGTCACCGGCCCGCTGAAGCTGGCAAGGCGCAGGGTAACCGGCGTGAAGCGCAGCAGTTCGCGCGGAATCCTGAGTTCGCGCCCCACCGGAATGCGATAGGGATCGCGGACGTGGTTCAGCTGCTGCAGGGTGCCGACCACCGAAATGCCGGTGCAGTAGAGCCGGGCCAGCGTGTAGAGCGTATCGCCGGCGCGGGCGCGGTAAACCACCACGTCGCCCGGGGCGAGCAGCGGCACCGGTGCGGCATCCACCGGCGCGGCAAAGGCCAGCGCCGTGGCTAGTGATAGACAGACCCGTTTCATGCGACCCCTCAGGCAATTCCCTGAGCCAGCCCTAGCGCGATCGGCGCCAAAAGGCGAGGGGGCAGCTTAGGCGATGCGGTGCAGGGCGGCGCGGATTCCCGCCACCAGCTGCTCAATCTGGTCCGGTTCGATGATCAGCGGGGGCGAGAGGGCGATGGTGTCGCCGGTTACCCGCACCAGCAGGCCATTGGCATAGCAATCGGTGAAGGCCTCATACCCGCGGGCGCCCACGGCGCCGTCACGCGCGGCCAGTTCGATCCCGGCGACGAGGCCGATGGTCCGCACGTCGATCACGTGTGGCGCGTCGCGCAGGCCGTGCAGCGCGGCCTGCCAGGTGGCGGCCAGGCTGGCGGCACGGGTCAGCAGGCCTTCGCGGGCATAGATGTCGAGCGTGGCGAGGCCCGCCGCGCAGGCTACCGGATGGCCCGAATAGGTATAGCCGTGGAACAGCTCGATCAGCCCTTCCGGCCCGGCGACGATGGCGTCGTGGATATGCCGCCCGGCCAGCACCGCACCCATCGGGACGACGCCGTTGGTCAGCCCCTTGGCGGTGGTGATCAGGTCGGGGGTGACGCCGAAATAGTCGGCGGCAAAGGGCGTGCCCAGCCGCCCGAAGCCGGTGATCACCTCGTCGAAGATCAGCAGGATGCCGTGGCGGGTGGCAATCTCGCGCAGCCGCTGGAGGTAGCCCTTGGGGGGGAGCAGCACGCCGGTCGAGCCGGCCACCGGCTCGACGATCACCGCCGCGATGGTTTCGGCCCCGTGCAGCTGGACCATGCGCTCCAGATCGTCGGCCAGATCGGCGCCGTGTTCGGGGCATTCGGGGCTGAAGGCGTTGCGCACCGGATCATGGGTGTGGCGGATGTGGTCCACCCCCGGCAGGCTGGTGAAGACGCGGCGGTTGTTGACCATGCCGCCCACCGAAATGCCGCCGAAGCCCACCCCGTGATAACCGCGCTCGCGCCCGATCAGGCGGGTGCGGGTGCCCTGGCCGATGGCCCGCTGGTAGGCCAGCGCGATCTTCAGCGCGGTATCGACCGATTCCGAGCCCGATCCGGTGAAGAACACCCGGTCCAGCCCCGCCGGCGCGATTTCGGCGATGCGGGTGGCGAAATCGAAGGCCAGCGGGTGGCCCATCTGGAACGGCGGGGCATAGTCCATCGTGCGCAGCTGGTGGGCCACGGCATCGGCAATTTCCTCGCGCCCATGGCCGGCATTGACGCACCACAGGCCGGCGGTGCCATCCAGCACTTCGCGGTCGTCGTCGCTGCGGTAATGCATCCCCTTGGCCTCGACCAGCAGGCGCGGCGCGGCCTTGAACTGGCGGTTGGCGGTGAACGGCATCCAGTAGGCGGCAAGGTCAGGGGTGTTCACGGTCATGATCGCGGGTCTCCGGCGTTTGCGGCCTTCATCCGCGCCGGCGGGCGCAGCGGCAAGCCGTTTATTTGCCAGCACCGGGGCTTGCCTTTTGCTCGGATTAACGTGCAGATTGTTCGATATATCGAACAGGGGCAACAGGCATGGACGATCCGGGGCTGGATATCGGCGCGCGGCTGCGCCAGGTGCGCGAAGCGGCCGGCCTGTCGCAGCGGCAACTGGCGCGCCGGGCCGGGATCACCAATTCGACCGTCTCGCTGATCGAGGCGAACCGCACTAACCCCTCGGTCGGGGCGCTCAAGCGGGTGCTCGACGCGGTGCCGGTCGGCCTCGCGGAATTCTTCGCCGGGGTGCCGGCGGTGGGCGATGGCCCGTTCTTTCGCGCGGCCGAACTGGTCGAGATCGGCAAGGGTCCGGTGTCTTATCGCCAGGTTGGCGGGGCGGGGCAGGCCCGGGCGATCCAGATCCTCCACGAATGCTATCAACCGGGCTCGGATTCGGGCCGGGTGCCGCTGCGGCACGAAGGCGAGGAGGGCGGGGTGGTGATCGCGGGGCAGCTGGAGGTGACGGTCGACGGTACGCGGGCTGTGCTGGGCGCAGGCGATGCCTATTACTTCGACAGCAGCCGGCCACACAGCTTTCGCGCGCTGGGGGAGGTGCCGACGGTGGTGGTGAGCGCCTGCAGCCCGCCCAGCTTCTGATTACCCGACGCGCCGGAACGCCGGTGGCGGAACCGAGCCGTCCGGGCGGGGCTGGCGGATCGCCTCGCTGCTGACCCGCGCGGCGGTGGCGCGGATGTAATCCAGCATCGCGGCGCGCGCTTCGGGCTGCAGTTCCAGCAGGTCGCGCCGGCGGTCATCCGGATCCTGCCAGCGGCGAACCATGCCGGTCTTGACCAGGTGGCGGATGTGGCGGAGCGCGGTGCTCATCGGCACCCGTGCGGCAAGGCAGACGCTGGACACCGGGCTGACCTTGCCCTCCAGCGAGGCCGAGGTGAGATCGAGCAGGATATCCCACACCGGATCGCTGAAAAGCTGCGGATCGAGAAATTCGCCGCGCCGCTCGCGCAGGCGGATCAACATGCGCACCATGCGCAGCAAGGTTGCCGTCTCGTCAGCCTCGCCCGGTTCGGCCTCGCCGGTCTGGCCGGGCCCATCAGCGGCGGAGGCAGGCAGACTGGCGGCGGTCAGCCGGGCGTTCTGATGCTGCTGCCAGCGCCGGATCGCCCGGCGCAGCGCGGCGGCAAGGTCTTCCGGGCAAAGCGGCTTGCGCAGGAAATCGATCGCCTCGCTGCGCATCGCCTCGATCGCCGCATCAAGCCCGCCATAGCCGGTGATCACCAGCGCGACGATATCGCGCGTTGCGGCAAAGCGCGCCGCGATCTCGTCCAGCAGCGACAGGCCGGACATGCCCGGCATGTCGATATCCGAAATGACAATGCCGATCTGGGCATCGGCAGCGATTCGGCGCAGCGCGGTCGCGGCATCGAAGGTTGCCTCGGCCTGATAGCCCAGCAGCCGCACCGACTCGGCATACTCCTCCGCAGCGGCGCGATCGTCGTCGACGATCAGCACCCGGCACTGCGAGGCCGGAGGAATGGGGCCCATGTTCACGCGCGGTTCGCCATCAAAAAATTAAACCCGATATGACGGCACTTACTGCCGGTTGGTTGGGCGACCCGGCGGTATAGTCAATAACCCTTATTTCCAGAACCCAGCAAGGGCCGGAAAGTGTTAAAATGGCAGCGATCAAACGGGTAATATCGTCAAAACGCTGCTATGACCAACGAATTCGCACACCATGGAGATTCACGGCTGATCAATCGCGTAAAACCATCGTTAATATTTTACGTTTCGGTAAAATCTGAGGGGGCACCCGTATATGGCGATTTCCGAGCTGATCCGCGACGATGCGCGAAACGATCTTGGCCAGATGCTACACGAATTGCGTCAGCCACTCAATGTCGTGAGCCTCAGCGCCGGCAATCTCCGGTCGCGGCTGGGGGCCGAATTGTCCGAGGAACAGGCCGCCTACCTGCATTCGCGACTCGACCGAATCGCGGAACAGGTGGAAAGGGCATCCCTGCTGCTCGACCGGATGGCGGAGCGACTCGAACAGGGCCGCAAGGGCGGTGCGGGAGGAGGGTGATCGGTGTACGGAATGATCCATCGGGGCCTGCGCGACATGATGATCGAGCGGGTTGGCCCCGAGGGCTGGGCCGAGCTTGAACAGCATCTGCAGGTCGGCCCGGCCGAATTCATCAGTCTCAATCTCTACGATGACGAATTGACCATCAGAATGATCGCCAGCGCCGCGGCCAAGCTGGAAATCGGCACCGCGACGATGATGCGTGATTTCGGGCGATCGTGGGTGCAGTTCGCGGAGCGCGGTTCGTTCGGTTCGATGCTCAGCTTCACCGGGCGCACGCTGGGCGAATTCATCGGCAATCTTGACCGGCTGCATCAGGCGGTGATCGTCGCGATGCCCCAGGCGCGGGTGCCCTCGTTCGTGCTGGTCGAGGATCATGGTCAGCGCATGGTGGTCGATTATCGCAGCGATCGCGCCGGGCTGGAGCCCTTTGTGGTCGGGCTGTTCGAAGGCCTGCTGGACCGGTTCGGTTTGCGCGGATCGGTGCTCGAGATCGGCGAAGTGCCGGGTGGGGCGCGGTTCGAAATCACGATCGAAGGTCCGTAGTGGCGGAAGTCGTCCTGACCCAGGCGCATTGCGCGGCACTGTTCGCCGCCTATCTGATCGTGGACGACGATCTGCGGATCCGCGAGATGGGGCCCTACTATCCCCGCAGCTGCTCGCCGATCCGCCCGGGCGACCTGGTCGATGCCTATTTCGCCACCGTGCCGGCCAGCTGCGACCTGCGGGCGGAGCTGGACCGGGTGGCAAGCAACGTCGGGTTCCTGCAATTGCGCTGCCGCGAACAGCACCTGCTGTTCGGCGGCTGCGTGCTGCGGCTGCCGGATGGCTATCTGCTGGCGCTGAACCAGGTGCCGCAGCCGGCCACGATCGATCACCACCAGCTGGATATCGCCAATTTCGGCAAGTCCGATCCGGCTGTGCCGGTGCTGATGCTGCTCTCGCTACAACGGGCGCTGCTCGAGGAAGCGCAGCAGAACGCGCTTGAACTGTCGCGCGAGCGTGAGCGGGGTTTCGATCTGGCCAATCAGGTGCAGCGGGTGGCCAGTTACATTGTTCACGATTTCAACAATTTCCTTTCGATTATCGATCTCAATGCGCATCGCCTGCTGAGCGCGCCCGGGCTGGGCGAGCGCGAGCGGCGGATGATCGGCATCATCCTTGAGACCACGCAGCGCGGCTCGGAACTGGTCGGCTCGCTGCAGCGGATCACCGGCACCGGCGAGCAGGCCCTGGCCAGCATCGTGGTGGATGAGGCGCTGGTGGCCGATCGCGCCTTCCTGTCCACCATCGTCGGCGCCGCCATCGGGGTGCGGCTGGAACTTGGGGCGCCCGGAGCACGGATCGGGACCAGCCGGACCGAGTTCTTCAACTGCCTGACCAACCTGCTGATCAACGCACGCGACGCCATGCCGGCGGGGGGCACGATCACCATCACCACCCGGATCGAGGCCGGGCCGCCCACGGCGGATCCGCTGCAGCCCCCGCCGGCCTATGTCACCGTGGTGGTTCGCGATACGGGCATCGGGATGGATGCCGAGACTCTGGCCCGCGCTTTCGAGCCGCACTATTCCACCAAGGGGCACGGCTCGGGCCTGGGCCTGTCATCGGTGCTCGAATTCACCCGGGCGATCGGTGGGGAGGCCTGTGTCGATTCCGCCCCGGGCAAGGGCGCGGCGGTGCACCTCTACCTGCCGCGTGTCGCGGATGAAACGCCGGTGGCGCTCCTGGCCCCGCCCTCTGCCGGTGCCGCCACCCCGCATCAGATCCGCATTCTGCTGGTCGACGACGAACCCTATGCGGTCGAGGCGCTGGCAGAGATGCTGGCGGGGGAAGGCTTTGCCGTCAGCACCGCGCTGTCAGGCACCGCCGCGCTCGAGCTGGCCCGGCGCCAGCACTTCGATCTGCTGCTGACCGACGTGGTCATGCCGGATCTCGACGGGATCGAACTGGCCCGGCGGATGTCGGTGCTTTCGCCGGGGATCGGGGTGGTGCTGATGAGCGGCTACATGCCCCCCGCGGCCCAGTTCGAGCCGGCCTGGCAGTTCGCCAAGAAGCCGCTGGATCGCAAGGTCTTGCTGGCCTGTTTCGACACCGTTCTGGGGCTGACGCTGCCGGCCTGAACGGTAGCGGCCGGGGCCGGCGGGTGCCGGGCCCCGGCCGACCGAGGGACTTTGTTATCAGGCCTGGGCCGCCCTTACAGCGGCATCCCCGCGTCGATGGCGACCTTGATCGCCTCGGGCGTGTTGTGGACCATCAGCTTGTGGATCAGGTTGGCCCGGTGCACGTCGACGGTGCGGTGGCTGATCCCCAGCACTGCCGCGATATCCTTGTTGGTCATGCCCCGGGTCACGCCCGAAAGCACCTCGCGCTCGCGCTTCGACAGCCGTTCGACCCGCTGGCGGGCCACGTCGCGGCGCTGGCGCTGGTGGACCGAGACGCGGCTGTCAGCGCCGGCCTGGGCAATCGCCTCGGCCAGGGTCTGGCGCGGGCAGGGCCAGGGCAGGTAATCGAGCGCGTTGGCGCGCATCGCCGATACCGCCGATTGCCAGTTCGGCTCTTCCGACAGGACGATGTAGCCGGGTACCTCGTTAAGTGATCCCAGGTAAGCAACGAAGGCGCTCGACAGCGCCAGCCGCTCCTCGATCAGCAGCAGGGTCGGTTCGTTGAGCTCGAGCGGCAGCTCGGCAAAATCCTCGAACAGGTCGGCATGAAGCCCCAGCTGCGCAAGCGCGAAGTTGACCCCGGCCCGGCCTTTGCTGGAGCTGTTCAGCACCCAGATCTGCATGGAATTGTTCATGGTCCGCAACGCCCCGGTAGTAAGTTACCCGACCCGTACAAGGGAACTTACCTTCAGGGATTCACCTTAGTGAAGCGGAATTGGTGTCAGATCGGCCGTCTATTCGTCGCCAATGTGGCGATAACCAGGTAATCCGCCGGATGGCGGGCTGTGTCAGTAGCCCGCTTCGATCGCCAGCCGCACCGCCTCGGCGGTGGTGCGCACCCCCAGCGCCTGCAGCAGCGCCGAACGGTGCATCTTCACCGTGCGTTCGGCCAGCCCCATGTCGTAGGCGATCTGCTTGTTGAGCTTGCCCTTGGCCATGGCGATCAGCACGGTCCGCTGGCGGGGTGTCAGCCCCTCGATCAGCGCGCGCGCGGCGGCAGGGCGCCCGCCCGCCCCGGTGTCGACGATCTCCATCTGCGAGCCGAGGAAGTATTCCAGCGCTCCGCTGGCATCGAAGATCGGCGCAACCAGCACCGCGTTGCGAAAGGGCTGGCCGTTTTTCTTGTAGTTGAGGATTTCGACCATCACCGGCCGGGCCTCGCGAATGCCTTCGCGCAGCGCTTCGATCAGCCAGGGTTCGGTGTCTTCGCCCGTCAGGAAGCGGCAATTGCGGCCGACGATTTCGTCGCGGGTATAGCCGGTCAGCGCCACGAAGGCGTCGTTGCATTCGATAATCGGATTGTCGGGCAGGCGGGGGTTGCTGATCACCGCGGCCACTGCGCTGCCGGCAATCATTTCCGAAACGGGCACCGGGCCATGCTCCTTGCTGATGGCCCCGGCCCGCCGGGCCTGACCTTTTGGCCATGTTGCCCGCAAAGCCGTCGCCCCGGCAAGAGCGTTTTTGCAACGGGGTGGTGCCACGGTCCGCCCCCGGCCGGGAGCCCGCCGATGAATTACTACACCACCGACCTTGCCAGCCACGATCATGATCATGCGCTGGAGCAGCTGCCCGGCGGCAAGCCCGCCGTGCCCGGCGAGGTCGAGGAAGCGGTGCGGGTGCTGCTGCGCTGGGCCGGCGACGATCCAGCGCGCGAGGGGCTGCTGGATACGCCGGCGCGGGTGGCGCGGGCCTGGCGGGAATATTGCCGGGGCTATGACGAGGAGCCGGGCGAGCATCTGGCCCGCACCTTCTCGGAAGTTGCCGGCTACAACGAGATCGTGCTGCTGAAGGACATCCCGTTCCACAGCCATTGTGAGCACCATCTGGCCCCGATCACCGGCAAGGCCTCGATCGCCTACCTGCCGCGCAACCGGGTGGTGGGGATCTCGAAACTGGCCCGGGTGCTGCACGGCTATGCCCGGCGCCTGCAGATTCAGGAGCGGCTTACCGCCGAAGTGGCGCAATGCATCTGGGACAATCTCCAGCCGCTGGGCGTGGGGGTGGTGATCGAGGCGCAGCACGGCTGCATGACCGGGCGCGGGGTCTGCACCCCCGGGGTCGGCATGGTCACCAGCCGGATGATGGGCTGCTTCCTTGAAGACCGCAGCAGCCGTTCCGAATTGCTGGCGCTGATGGGCTACTGAGCAGAACTTTCATGCGGGTAGTGGTGATCGGGGCGGGAATGGCAGGGCTGGCCTGCGCCGAGGCGCTGGCCGACCGCGGCTGCGCCGTGACCATGTTCGACAAGGGGCGTGGCCCGGGCGGGCGGATGTCGACCCGCCGGGTCGAAACGCCGGCGGGCCGGCTGTCGTTCGACCATGGCGCCCAGTATTTCACCGCGCGCGATCCCGCCTTCCTGGCCCAGGTGCGCCGCTGGCAGGGCGAGGGTCTGGTTGCGCCCTGGACGCTGGCGGGCGAGGATGCCTGGGTCGGCACCCCGGCGATGAATGCCCCGCTGGCCCAGCTGGCGGCACGGCTGGGGGTGCGCTTTGCCCATCATGTGATGGGGCTGGTGCGGGTGGGCGGCGGCTGGCAGGTCCGGCTGGCCGATGGCGCGTGCCACGGGCCGTTCGATGCGGCGGTGGTGGCGGTGCCGGCGGAGCAGGCGTTGGCCTTCCTCGGCGCCCACGATCTCGCCATGGCCGGGCGGGCCATCGCGGCGCGTTCGCAGCCGTGCTGGACGGTGCTGGCCGCCTTTGCCGCGCCCTTGCCGGTGGCCAGCGATGTGGTGCGTGATCATGGCGCCTTGGCCTGGGCGGCGCGCAACGGCGCCAAGCCGGGGCGCGAGGGGGCGGAAACCTGGGTGCTGCAAGCCGGCGGCAGCTGGTCGGCGGCGCGGATCGAGGTCGAGCCCGAGCAGGTGGCGCGGCTGTTGTTGGCCGAGCTGGCCGCGCTGGCCGGGAGCAGCCAGCTGCCCGAACCGACCTACCTTGCCGCGCATCGCTGGCGCTATGCCATGTCGGCCGGGGCCGCGGCCACGGCGCTGTGGAACCCGGTGCTGGGGCTTGGCGCCTGCGGTGACTGGCTGCTGGGCCCGCGGGTGGAACTGGCCTGGCTGTCGGGGCGGGCGCTGGCCCGGCGGATGCAGACCCGCGGCGACAATCTCGCGCGCGGTCAACCGGTGATGGAAGGGATGGTGCCCGGGGGCGGGATCGAACCACCGACACCGTGATTTTCAGTCACGTGCTCTACCAACTGAGCTACCCGGGCATCGCCTGCAGGCCGCGCCCCGGTTGGTACGGTGGGGCAGGCCAGCCATTGGAAGCGGCCCTATGGCGAAGGGCGTCGCGCTTGGCAAGGGCGAAATGTGGGCGGAGCGGGGAGCGGGCTAGCCCTCATCCTCGCCGGGCGGTGGTGTGGCCGGCGGGCCGGGCAGGCGATAGCCCTCTTCCAGCCACTGCAGCAGGTCGCGGTCGCGGCAGCGCGGCGAACAGAACGGGGTGTGCTCGGCGTGGCGCGGCTTGCCGCAGACCGGACATTTGCGGGTGATGCTCATGCCGCCAGCCCTTGCGCGAAACCGCCGTCGAGCGCCAGCGCCGGATCGGCCTGCTGGCGCACCGTGCGCCCGGTGCGGCGCTGCAATTCCTCCAGCCAGTCCCCGCGCAGTGCCCCCAGCACCATGGGGTGCGCGGCAAGCAGCAGCGGCCCGCCGCCGGGCTCCAGCCCCTCGACCTGCCGCAGCAGCGCGCGGGCTGCCGCCCCCGGCCGGTCGAGCGCGCAGAGGTGGAGCAGCGAGGGCTGGCTGAGCCGGGCGACCAGCTGGACAAAGCCAAAGCCGTTCATCGCCGTGCTTTCGTGTGGCCAGCCGGCCAGCGCGTCGTCCAGCGCCGCGTCCACCGCCCGCCGCGCCGCCTTGTCGGGCAGGCCCGGGAAGTCGATCCCGATCGCCCCGCCCAGATCGAGCCAGCGCAGGGCCGTGGCCAGCGCGGGCACTGCTGCCATGGCCAGCGCCGCCGGGGCGAGATTGCCGTCGATGTCGATCAGGGTCATCGCCGGGGTCGGGGTAATGGTCAGCAGGCCGCCGGCAAAGGGGCACAGCCCGGTCCAGGCCAGATCGAACACCCCGTCCCACAGCCCCGATTCAAACCGGCGCACCACCCGGGCACCCAGGCTGTCGGCCAGGCTGGGGGCGGGGCGGCAGGCCTCGCTGGTGGGGCGGGCCTGGGCGCGCTTCAGCCGGCCCTGCTCGGCAATTGCGGCGCGGGTTATGGCAACGCGGATCGTCGCCCCCTCGCTCGCCTCGCGCGGCAGGTGGTCGACCAGCGCCTCCTCGCCATGGGGCAGCACCACGGTGCCGCGCACCGCGCCGGCGGCGCGATGGGCTAGGCGGGCATCGCAGACCAGCCCGGGCATCGCCCGCCCCGGCCAGGCGACCTTGGCGGCCAGCACCGTGCCCTGCCCGACCAGCAGCGCGCGGTGCTCGCCGACCCCCTCCTCGACCAGCCAGTCAGCCATCGAGCAGGCCAGCCGCAATCAGCAGGGCGCGGGTTTCGAACAGCGGCAGGCCCATCACCCCGGAATGGCTGCCGCCGATCCACGCGATCAACGCCTCGGCCCGGCCCTGGATGGCATAGCCACCGGCCTTGCCGTGCCATTCGCCGCTGGCGAGATAGGCGGCGATTTCCGTCGTCGACAGCGGCTTGAACCGCACCACGGTTTCCGACAGGCGTTCGCGCAGCGTGCCATCCGGGGCCAGCAGCGCCACGGCCGAAAGCACGCGGTGGCGGCGGCCCGACAGCAGTTCGAGGCAGGTGCGCGCGGTGGCCTCATCCTCGGCTTTGGGCAGGATCCGCCGGCCGCAGGCCACCACGGCGTCTCCGGCCAGGATGAAGCCGTCACTGCCGGTCATCCGGCGCGCGGCCAAGGCCTTTTCGCGGGCCATCCGCCG
Source organism: Pseudomonadota bacterium (assembly GCA_018242165.1). Classification (GTDB taxonomy): domain Bacteria; phylum Pseudomonadota; class Alphaproteobacteria; order Sphingomonadales; family Sphingomonadaceae; genus Novosphingobium. Next base: position 12,235 of record JAFECL010000013.1, on the reverse strand, counting down.
GGCATAGATGGTGGGGATTTCGCCCTGCGCCGGGCTCTCGTCGATGTCGGCCGCGGCGATCCGGGTGGGTTCAAGCCCCAGACGGCCCAGCAGCTCGCGCCGGCGCGGGCTGGCGGAGGCAAGAATCAGCGCTGCGGGCACGGGCGTTCAGCCCTGCCGGCTCAGGACGGCCCCGGGCCGCCGCGACCGGGCATGAAGCGGTAGGTGATGCGCCCCTTGGTCAGGTCGTAGGGGGTCAGCTCGACCAACACCTCGTCGCCCACGAGCACGCGGATCCGGTTCTTGCGCATCTTGCCTGCGGTGTGGCCAAGGATCTCGTGATCGTTTTCCAGCCGGACGCGGAACATCGCATTGGGAAGCAATTCCACAACCGTGCCGCGCATTTCGAGCAGTTCTTCTTTCGCCATCGGCGCCGCTTGGTCCATCTGCCAGGGTTTCGGGTTGGGCGGCGCCATAGGGCATGGCGGGGCAAAAAGAAAGTGTCGCCGCATTGTCATGCCCAAGCGACAAAATGTTACCCGCCCTGCCTTGCCCGCTGCACCGCGATTGGCCACGGGGTTCGGCCATGCCCCCCCGCAATCGTCTTGCCTTGCTTGCCCTGCCGTTAGGCGCAATCGCCGCCCCGGCCCGCGCCGACGATGCGGCGCCGGCGCGCGGGGGGGAAATCGTCGTCACCGCGCATCCCGGGCGGATCGCCGGGCAGGTCGAGGTGCCGCAGGCCCCGGTCATCACCCTCGACGAGGAAGATATCGCCTCCTACGGCGCGGCGACCATCACCGACCTGCTGGCGGCGATTGCCCCGCAGACCAATTCGGGGCGCGGGCGCGGCGGCGGGATGCCGGTGATCCTGGTCAATGGCCTGAGGATTTCCTCGTTCCGCGAACTGCGCGACTATCCGCCGGAAGCGATCCGCAAGGTCGAGGTGCTGCCCGAGGAAGTGGCGCTGCGCTATGGCTATCCGCCCGACCAGCGGGTGGTGAACTTCATCCTCAAGGACAATTTCCGCAGCCGCCATGGCGAGGTGGAGGCCAGCGTTCCCGGCGCGGGCGGCACCCGCACCCTGCAGGCCCACGGCGGGCAGTTGCGCATCAAGGGGCCGCAGCGCTTCAACCTGACGCTGCGGGCCGATCATACCTCGCCGCTGACCGAGGCCGACCGGGGCGTGGCCGAACCGGCGCCCAACCTTCCGGCGGGGGCGCTGGGCCATGTCGGCGGTGATCCCGATCCGGCCGCCAACCGCACGCTGGTGGCCCGGGCGCGCGACCTGTCGGGCAATCTGGTCTGGACCCGGGGGCTGGGCGAAAAGGGCGCGGGCGGCACGCTGACCCTGAATGCCAGTGCCAGCCATGGCGAAAGCCTGGGGCAGGGCGGGCTGAACCAGGTGCTGCTGGTGGCTCCCGCCGGGCCGGCGGCGCTGCGCTACCTGCCCGGGCCGCTGACCCGCCAGACCACCACCGATACCGTACAGGGCGGGGCGGCGCTGAACAGCTTCATCGGCGGCTGGCAACTGGCGGCGACGCTGGATGCCGGCCATACCGTGACCCTGACCGACCGGCTCCAGCCGGCCGACACCAGCGGGCTGACGGCGGCGGCGCTGGCGGGCGGGCTGAGCGTTACCGCGCCGCTGCCTTCGGTCATGCCGGGCGCGATCCGCCGCAGCCGGGCGGCCAGCGACAATGCCACGGCGCTGGCAACGCTGATCGGCCGTCCGTTCCGCCTGCCGGCCGGGCCGGCCAGCCTGACGGTGAAGGCGGGCTTTACCTGGACCGGGCTGGCGGCCCGCGATTCGCTGGGGCTGACCCCGGCCAGCGACCTGCGGCGCGGCGATGCCTCGGCGGGGATGACCCTGGCCCTGCCGCTGACCAGCCGGCGCGAGCATGTCGGCGAGGCCCTGGGCGATATCACCGCGCAGACCAGCCTGGGCGCCGACCGCCTGTCCGACTTCGGCTGGCTGATCGACTGGAGCGCCGGGCTGACCTGGAACGTCACCACCAGGCTGGGCCTGCAGGCCAGCTGGATCGGCAATCAGGCCGCGCCGGGGCTGGGCGATCTGGGCAATCCGCAGGTCACCACCTTCAACGTGCCGATGTTCGATTTCGCCACCGGGCGCAGCGTGCTGGCGACGGTGCTGTCGGGAGGCAATCCCCTGTTGGCCCGCCAGCAGCAGCACGACGTCAAGCTGTCAGCCAATTGGCAACTGCCAGTTCTCAGTAATTCCAATCTCTTGGTCGAGTATTTTGATAACCGGTCGAGCAATGTCACGATCCCGTTTCCGTTGCTGACCCCGGCGGTCGAGGCGGCCTATCCGGGCCGGGTGGTACGCAGCGGCGGGGCGATCAGCCTGGTCGATCAGCGCCCCGTCACCCTTGCCAGCCAGCACGAGGCGCGGCTGCGCTGGGGGCTGAACCTGGGCGGCAACCTGGGCCAGCCGCTGCCTCCGGGCGGGCGCGGGATGTTCGGCGGCGGCGGCTTGGGCGGCGGTTTTGGCGGGGGTGGGCCCCGGCCAGGCGGCGGCCAGCGCGCCGGGGGTGGCTTTGGCGGTGGCCCGCCGGGTGGCCCGGGCGGGCCGCGCGGCCCGCGTTATCCGGGGCGCTGGAATGTCTCGCTCTATCACACCGTGCAGTTCGTCGATCGCGCCCGGCTCGCCCCGGGCAGCACCGAGCTTGACCTGCTGAACGGCGATGCCCTGTCGGGTGGTGGCGTGGCCCGGCATAGCATCGAAGGCGAGGGCGGAGCCTTCTACAAGGGCGTGGGCCTGCGGCTGACCGGCAACTGGGCCAGCCCGACCACCGTGGCGGGCAGCGGCAGCACGCTGCGCTTCGGCTCGGTGCTGAAGCTTAACCTGCGGGGTTTTGTCGAACTGGGGCAACTGCCCGCCGCCACTGAATGGCCGGTGCTGAAGGGCGCGCGGCTGGGGCTGGGGGTGACTAACCTGCTGAACCGGCGTCAGCGGGTCACCGACGCCAGCGGGCAGGTGCCGCTGGCCTACCAGCCCGACCTGATCGACCCGCTGGGGCGGGTGATCGGGATCGAGCTGCGCAAGATCTTCTAGACCTTCTTGCGCGCACGCTTCGGCTTCGCCGCCGGGGCGGGCTCGGCCGGGGCGGCCATGGCTGCGGCCAGCAATTCGTGGAAGCTCGCCTCGAGGCATTCGGCGTAGAATTCCGGGTCGGGCAGCAGTTCGCGGCAGGCGGTGAAAGTGATCGTCGCCTCGTCGCAATAGCTCTGCACCACGTGGCCCAGCCCCAGCCCGTCGGTCAGGCACAGCAGGCCCATCATGCTTTCCAGCCGGGCCCCGGCCGAATAGATCGGCACCGGCGGGCCGGGCACGTTGGTGACCACGGTGTTGAAGATCGGGCTCATCCGGTTGGCCAGACCCAGCCGCGAATAGAGCTGCGCCGCCAGCGCCATCAGCAGGGCGGGCGAAACCTTGCTCATCTCGGTCAGGTTGCGGGCGCCCACCGCGTCGGACATGGCCTTGGAATTGGTGGTCTGCTGGTGGACATAGCGCAGCCGCTCGCCCGGATCGGCCAGGTGGGTGCCCAGCGGGGCGATCATCGCCGCCACCTGGTTGCCCATGTCGTTCTTTTCGCCGCTGCTGCGCACCGAGATCGGGGCCATCGCGGTCATGGTCTTGTCGGGCAGGTCTTCCTTGGCCAGCAGATAGCGGCGCAGCGCCCCGCCGATGATCGCCAGGAACACGTCGTTGACCTTGGCCCCGGGTGACAGCGCGCGGATCGCCTTGATCCCGGCCAGCGGCACCCGCCGCCCCTCGACCACGCGGGCTTGCGAAATCACCGCGTTGAAGCGGGTGCGCGGGGCCAGCATCTCGCCGTGGACCTTGAAATCGCGCTTGGCGAGGCCACCCACCGCGCGGGCGATGCCCGGCACGGCGCGGGCCAGCACCTCGACCTGCCGGAACGGATTGATCGCGGCGTGGAGCAGCCCCTTGCTGAGCAGTGCCAGCGGCTGCGGCACCGGCTCGGGCTTCCACGAATCCGCCTGATTCAGCGGCGGCGGCTCGGGCATCAGGCTGTGCAGCGCCTCGAGCAGGTCGATCCCGGAAACGCCATCGATCGCCGCATGGTGAACCTTGGTGACCATGGCATAGCAGCCCGGCGGGAAGCCCGGGATATTGTCCAGCCCCTCGATCACCGTGAATTCCCACGGCGGGCGCGTCAGGTCGAGCGGCCGGGCGAAGATCCGCGCCGCCTGGATGCACAGCTGGCGCCAGTCGCCCGGCTTGGGCAGGGCCAGGTGGCGGACGTGGTATTCGAGGTCGAAATGCTCGTCTTCCACCCAGTAGGGATAGTCGACGTCGAAGGGCACCCGCACCAGCCGCTGGCGCACGGTGCGCGACAGTTGCAGCCGGCTTTCGAAGAACCGCAGGATATCCTTGAAGCGGACGAAGCCCCCGGGTGCGGTGGCCGGATTGTAGATCAGGATCGAGCCGATATGCATCGGCGAATTGCGCGTTTCCAGCGCCACGAACGAGGCGTCCATCCCCTGCAGCTGCCGCATCGCGCTTCCCCCTGCTGTTCCCTGACAGGCTGTGAGCCTAGGCCCCGCGCCGCTGCTGTCAACAGGCAGGCGCGGGGGCTTTCGCCAGCCGCCCCGCGGGCCTAAGGGAGGCGCCATGGCCCGCCGGTCCGCCCCGCCCCCCGATCGGGAATCGCCCGACCGCTTCAACGAGGAGCGGGCGACCTATACCCTGAAGGGGGCCGGGCAGGGCGATCTGGCCAGCGGCGTGGCCGCGATCCGCGAGGTGCTGGCCACCCTGCCGGCACGCCCCGGGGTCTATCGCATGCAGGATGCGCGCGGCGATGTGCTCTACGTCGGCAAGGCGCGGGTGCTGCGCAACCGGGTGGCCAATTACACCCAGATCGAGCGATTGCCCCAGCGGCTCCAGCGGATGGTGGCCCAGTGCCGGGGGATGACGGTGGTCACCACCAATTCCGAGGCCGAGGCGCTGCTGCTCGAGGCGCAGCTGATCAAGCGCTTTCGCCCGCCCTACAACGTGCTGCTGCGCGACGACAAATCGTTCCCCTTCATCCTGTTGCGCTCCGATCATGCCTTCCCCCGGATCATGAAGCATCGCGGGGCGCGGCGGGCCGAGGGCAACTATTACGGCCCCTTTGCCAGCGCCGGATCGGTCAACACCACGATCAACGCGCTGCAGAAGCTGTTCCTGCTGCGCAGCTGCACCGACAGCTTCATGGCGCGGCGCGACCGGCCCTGCCTGCTCTACCAGATCAAGCGCTGTTCGGCCCCCTGCGTCGGGCGGATCGGGGCGGAGGACTATGCCGCGCTGGTGGCCGAGGCGCGCGACTTTCTGGGCGGCAAGTCGGGCGCGGTGCAGGCGCGGCTGGCAGCGCAGATGGAAGCTGCGGCCGAGGGCCTCGATTTCGAGCGCGCCGCGATGCTGCGCGACCGGCTGCGCGCCGCCACCTTCATCCAGGGCAGCCAGGCGATCAATGCCGAAGGGCTGGGCGATGCCGACATCTTCGCCATGGCCACCAAGGGCGGGGCGGTGGCGGTGCAGGCCTTCTTTATCCGGGGTGGGCAGAACTGGGGCCACCGGGCCTTCTTCCCCAGCCATACCGACGGGCTGGACGAAGGCGCGGTGCTGCAGGCCTTCATGGGCCAGTTCTATGCCGAAGTGCCGCCGCCCCGGCTGATCCTGACCGACCGCGAACTGCCCGAGGCCGAGCTGCTGGCCGAGGCGCTGCACGAGGCGGCTGGCGGGCGCGTCACCCTGTCGGTGCCCCAGCGTGGCGATCGCCGCCGGCTGATCGAGCAGGCCAGCCGCAACGCGGCCGAGGCGCTTGACCGGCGGCTGGCCGAAAGCGGCACCAAGGCGCGCGTCTGGCGCGAGATGACCGAATTCCTCGAACTGGGCGACGAGCCCGACCGGGTCGAGATTTACGACAACAGCCATGTCCAGGGCGCGCATGCGTTGGGGGCGATGGTGGTGGCTGGGCCCGAGGGCTTTCGCAAGGGCCAGTACCGCAAGTGGAACATCAGGGAAGCGGCAAGCGACGACGATTACGCGATGATGCGCGAGGTGTTCCGCCGCCGCTTTGCCCGGGCGCTGGAGGAAGACCCCGAGCGTGAGGGCGGGGAATGGCCCGACCTGGTGCTGATCGATGGCGGCAAGGGCCAGCTGAAGGCCGCGATGGGCGTGCTGGCCGAACTCGGCGTGGAGGATGTCGCGCTGGTCGGGGTGGCCAAGGGGCCGCACCACGGGCGCGACGGGCGCGAGGTGTTCCATTTCCCCGATGGCCGCGAAAAGCAGCTGGCGGTCAATTCGCCGGTGCTGTTCCACCTCCAGCGGCTGCGCGACGAGGTTCACCGCTTTGCCATCGGGGCGCACCGCGAAAAGCGGGCCCGGGCGATCAGCGCCAGCCCGCTCGATGAAATCCCAGGGATCGGCCCGGGGCGCAAACGTGCGCTGCTGCTGCATTTCGGCACCGCCAGCAAGGTCCGCGCCGCGGCGCTGGAGGATCTGCAGCGCGCCCCCGGGGTCAGCGAGGGGGTGGCGCGGAGCATCTACGATTTCTACCACCCCGCCGGATAAGAGGAGACTATTGGTGACCAAGCGTGTGGATCGGGACTGGACCAACGAAGCGGTGCGGCGGATCGAGGCGGACTTCAACCGCTCGGCCGATACCCACCTGATCCGGCTCGACCTGCCGCGCTTTCCCGGCATCGCGCTCTACCTCAAGGACGAGAGCGTCCACCCCACCGGCAGCCTCAAGCACCGGCTGGCGCGCAGCCTGATCCTCTATGGCCTGTGCAACCAGTGGATCGGGCCCGACAGCCTGCTGGTCGATGCCACCAGCGGCTCGACCGCCGTCTCCGAAGCCTACTTCGCCCGGCTGATCGGGCTGCGCTTCGTTGCGGTGGTGCCGCGCGGCACTTCGCCAGCCAAGATCGCGGCGATCCGCTTCCACGGCGGCGAGGTGCACGAGGCGGAAAGTGCCGGGGCGATCTATGCCGAGGCGCAGCGGCTGGCCTCCGAGCAGGGCGGCCACTTCCTCGACCAGTTCACCTACGCCGAACGCGCTACCGACTGGCGCGGCAACAACAATATCGCCGACAGCATCTTCTGCCAGATGGCGCGCGAAGAGCACCCGATACCCAGCTGGATCGTCTGCGGCGCGGGCACCGGCGGCACTTCGGCAACCATCGGGCGCTATATCCGCTATGGCAGGCATCCCAGCCGGCTGTGCGTGGCCGACCCGGAAGGATCGGTGTTCCACCGCCACTTCGCCGATCGCACCGTCACCGCACCGCCACCGGGTGCCTGCAGCCGGATCGAGGGGATCGGCCGCCCCCGGGTCGAGCCCAGCTTCATTCCCGAGGTGATCGACAGGATGATCGCGGTGCCCGATGGCGCCAGCATCGGCGCGATGCGCGCGCTTTCCGCCCGGCTGGGGCGCGGTGTCGGCGGTTCGACCGGCACCAACCTGGTCGCCTGCCTGACGCTGATCGAGGAGATGGCGGCGCGCGGCGAGCAGGGCTCGGTGGTGACGATCCTATGCGATTCGGGCCAGCGCTATGCCCAGACCTATTACGACGACGCCTGGCTGGCGGCCGAAGGGATCGCCTGGCACGCCGAAGCCGAACGGGCGGCGGCCTTGCTGGGCTGATTCAGCCGACCTTCAGCGACTGGCCGCCGTCGACCGACAGCAGCACCCCGGTGATGAACCGCGCCTCGTCGCTGGTCAGGAACAGCGCGGCGTTGGCGGTATCCATGGCATCGCCCATGTGGCCCATCGGCACCGCGCGGGCGCGCTCGGCGCGCAGCACATCGGGGGCGATGCCCCGGTTGCGGGCGATGTTCTCGATCGCCATCGGCGTGTCCATCAGCCCGGGCAGCACCGCGTTGCAACGCACCTGATGGGCGGCCTCGTGCATCGCCACGCTCTGGGTCAGGCGGTCGAGCGCGGCCTTCGAGACCGAATAGGCCAGCATCGGGGTCGGCGCCAGCGCGGCCAGCGACGAGATGGTGACGATGGCCGCGCCGCCCGCGCGCCCGGCGGCACCCTCGCGCAGCAAGGGCAGGCAGGCGCTGATCGTGCGGAAGGCACCGGTCAGGTTGACCGCGATCAGCCGGTCCCACACCGTGTCGTCCAGCCGCCCGGCGGGGGCATCGCGGCCATCGCCGATCCCCACCACGTGGATCAGCCCGTCCAGCCCGCCCAGCCGCTTGGCCGCCGCCCGGGCGATCGAGACTGGGCCATCCACGGCGGTGATGTCGGCCAGCTGAACGGCCACCCGGGCGCCCGGGGTGGCGGCGAGCACCGCCTCGGCCGTGTCCCGTGCCGCCGCGCCATCGCGGTCAACCAGCAGCAGGCTGGCTCCTTCGGCGGCGAAGCGCAGCGCGATGGCGCGGCCGTTGCCCAGCGTCTCGCCCGGGGTCTGCCCCGCGCCGATGATCGCGCAGCGCCGCCCGGCCAGCCTCACGCCCGCAGGTCCGGATCGGCGACCAGATCCGCGTCGAGCTGCACCCCGGTGGTGTTGAGGAACATCGACACCATGGTGTACTGGCCCACGGTGAAGATCAGCGCCAGCACTTCGCTTTCGCTGAAGTGGTCGGTCAGCGCGGCCCAGCCGGCATCGTCGATGAAATGGCGGGTGACCAGCTGATCGGTGGCGGCCAGCAGTGCGCGATCGGCGGCATCCCAGCAGGCGGCATCAGCCCCGGCCTTGAGCCCTGCGATCTCGGCGTCGGTCAGCCCGGCGGCGCGGCCGATCCGTTCGTGCTGGGCCCATTCATAGCCCGCCTTGCACAGGAACCCGGTGCGCAGGATCGCCAGTTCGCGGCGGCGGATGCCCAGCGGGTTGCTCTCGGACAGGATATGCCCGCCCCAGACCATGAAGGCGCGCAGCGCGGCGGGATCGCGCACGAAGGTGCGGAAGATGTTGTAATCGGCCCCGCGCGCCTGGAACGAGGCGATCAGTTCGGCCTGCGCCGGGGACAGTTCGGCATCGCCGAGCGGGGCGAGGCGGGGCTGGTCAAGGCGCATGGCGTGATCCTTTCGAGGGGGTCAGGAGGCGGTTTCGACCCGGCGGCGGATCAGCCCTTCCTGCGCCGCCTCGGCCACCAGCCGCCCGTCGCGGGTGTAGATCCGCCCCCGGTTGTAGCCCCGGCCATGGCCGGCCCAGGGGCTGTCGGTGGCGTAGAGCAGCCATTCGTCGGCGCGGAACGGTTCGTGGAACCACACCGCATGGTCAAGGCTGGCGGCCTGGATATTGCGGCGGAAGAAGTTCAGCCCGTGGGGGATCGCAGCGGTGGAAAGCAGGCTGAAATCGCTGGCATAGGCCAGGATCGCGCGGTGCAGCGCCGGGTCGTCGGGCAGGGGCGCGACGGTGCGGATCCAGATTTCCTGCCGCGCCTCGCCCTGCTCCAGCCCGCCCCAGCGCCCCGGATTGACCGGGCGCATCTCGACCGGCTGGGGCTTGAACATGTGGCGCCGGCCGTCGGCGTGGTGGCTGGAAACCCCGGCGCGGGTCAGCAGTTCGCGCACCGACAGCAATTCGTCAGGCCCCGGCACCTCGGGCATGGGGATCTGGTGGTGAACCCCTTCCTCGGCCACCTGGAACGAGGCGGTGAAGTTCAGGATCGGGCGGCCCTGTTGGCTGGCCACCACCCGCCGGTTCGAGAACGACCCGCCATCGAAATCGCGCGCGACTTCGTAGTCGATTTCGAAATCCTCGTTGCCGCCGCGCAGGAAATAGGCGTGGAGCGAGTGCACCGCCCGGGCCGGATCGACGGTGCGTTCGGCCGCGACCAGCGCCTGGGCGATCACCTGCCCGCCGAAGACCCGGCCGATGCCGCCCTTCTTGCGCCGCCCGCGCCAGCTGTCGGTGCCGGTTTCGGCGACGTTCAGCAGCGCGATCAGATCGGCAACCAGTTCCTCGGGCGTCGGTTCTGCGGGGGTTTCATCATCGCTCATCCGCAGGGTTTGCGGCTGGTTTACGTGCCCGTCAACCCCGTTGCGCGGTGCAGCACGCGATCAGCCAATGCCCAGCCGCTGCATCGCCCGCCAGGCATAGGCCTTGGCCAGGTTCCGGGCCGGCCAGCGGCCCGGGCGGCGCGGGTTCAGCCCCAGCCGGCGCAGCCGGGCGTTGAAGGCGTGCGCGGCGCTTTCGGCGTAGGACCAGTCCGAGCGCCAGGTGATCGACAGGCTGACCGAGGGGGTGGGGCCATTGCGGACGAAGTGCGGGGCCATCACTGGCACGAACAGCGCCTCGCCCGGGGCGAGCGGGAATTCGCTGCCCCCGGCCAGCATGCTGTCGTGCCAGGTCAGCTCGCGCGGGCCGCCGGTGTGGTACGATTCGTGGGCGGTGGCGGGCGAATAGCGCGGATCGGCCGAGGGGAACTGGGTCATCACCTTGGTGCCGCGCACCTGCAGCAGGATATTGTGCTCGGGGTCGAAATGGTAGGGCGTGACCCCGCCGGGCGAGGTGATGAAAATGAAGCCCTGCGGATTGAGCAGCGCCCCGGTGCGCGCCTCGATCTCGCCGCGCAATTCGCCGATCAGGCCGTGCAGCAGTTCGGCATAGGCCGGCACCTGTTCGATGTTCTTCAGCGCCGCCCAGCTGTTGCTGCGTTCGATGGTGCGGATCGTCTCGCCGATCGGCACCCCGGTCGGTTCGGGCTTGCCACTGATCCCGATCGGTTGATCGGCGGCGTTGTATTCGACGCTGGCCTCGGGCAGCGCCTCGGCCAGGCTGGCCAGGGCCTCGATTTCGAGCAGCGGGTGACGGTCCAGCCGGTGGTCCAGCTTGTGCGGTACCTCGGGATAGTGGGCGGCGAAATGCAGGCGCGATGCCTCGGGAAAGATCGTCATTGGGGCCCCCCAAGCGGACTGCGCGCGAGCTCGATGCGCGCGAACTGGGCGAAGGCGAAGCGGCGTGCCCGCCCGCCGATGGCAATGTTGTAGCTGCCGAACGGGCGGCGTTCGCGCCACAGGTGGGCGATCATCGGATGATCGTCATAGGCGCAGGAATCGCTCCACCGCACCACCGGGTCGTCGAGCAGGCCAAGGTTGGCCTGCTGGAGCAGGACGCCGGGCGAATAGGCGCTGAGCTTTTCGTCGAAGGTCGTCTTGAACGAGAAGACCCCCGGGCCGGTGATGAAGTTGGCCAGCATCGCCACCGGCGTGCCGTCCAGCGCCAGGGTCAGCCGCTCCAGCCGGCCGCCGGCCGCGGCGCCATGCAGCGCCTCGCTGAACAGGATGCGGGTTTCGGCGGCACATTCCAGCGCGGTGCCGGCGGCGCCTTTCCAGCCCGCCGCCTCAAGCGCCAGGAACTGGCCGATCCATTGTTCCAACCCCGCCGCATCGCGCTGACGCTGCAGCCCGACCCGGCCCAGTTCGGCCAGACGATTGGCCTGGCGGCGCAGCTCCTTGCGCTTTTTCGCCGAGATGCTGGCCTCCCAGTAGGCCTGCGAGCCAAGCGGCGAGCGCAGCACCACCCGCTCGCGCCGGCGCACCAGCGCGGCCTGGCGCTGCTGGTCAGCCAGCTCGTCAACCAGCGCCTGATGGAGCGGTCCGTCGAGCGGCAGATCCTGCAGGTGCAGGAACAGTTCGCCCTGGCAATGCAGATCGGCCCAGTCGAACAGTGCGCGCCAGAACAGGCGTTCGGTACCGGCACTGACCAGCGGTGCGCCAAGGAAGCAGTTGGGGTGCAGCCAGTTGCCCATCACCGGAACCGGCCAGCCATAATAGCGCGGCGCATGGCACAGCGGCATCAGCCCGGCGAAGTGCTCGTCCAGCTCGAAGCGCAGCAGGCTGGCCTGATGGGTGGCGGCAAACTGGCGCACGGCGGGCAGCAGGAACCAGCTCTCGTAAAACGGATTGGGCTCGCTGGCCCATTGCGCGATGGCATCCCAGCTGGCGATCGCGGCAGGGCTGGCCAGGCCATCGGCGCTGCACGCCACCAGCCGCGCCACGCCACGGCCGGTGGCCGCTGGCGGGGGCAGATTGCTGATCGGCTCGGCGCGGCTGGCCAATGGAATTCCTCGTGCCTGACGGGGTCGCTTGACCGTGAGGCATAGCAAGGCGCCCACCAAGGAAGGGTAAATGCCCGGCGCAAGGCAACAAAAAGCCCCGCCGGACGGGTCCGGCGGGGCCTCTGTTCACCAGCAGGGCTGGCAGGCTGAAATCAGCCCGCGTGGCCTGCCGCCAGCGCCGCGAGCAGCAGCAGCGCGACGATGTTGGTGATC
>JAFECL010000012.1:24360-26828 GCA_018242165.1 Pseudomonadota bacterium | reverse complement strand
GACCTGCTGCTGGGCCTGGCCCAGCGGGCATGGATCTTCGTGCGCCGGGCCGGCACCCTGATCCTGGGGGTCAATGTCGCGCTGTGGCTGGTGCTGGCCTTCCCCCGGGCTGAACCGGGGCAGGATCAGGTCGACGCCAGCGTTGCCGGCCATCTTGCCAACGGGCTTGCCGTGGCCCTGAAGCCAATCGGCTTCAACCGCGACATTGCCCTGGCGCTGATCCCGGCGATGGCGGCGCGCGAGGTGGCCGTATCGTCGCTGGCCACCACCTATGCCGTGGCCACGCCCGACAAGGATCAGACCGCCACGGCGCTGTCGACCCAGCTGGCCCACCGCTGGAGCCTGCCGACCGCGCTGGCCTTCCTGGCCTGGTTCGTCTTCGCCCCCCAGTGCATGAGCACCATCGCCGTCACCCGCCGCGAAACGAATGGGTGGAAATGGCCCGCCTTCATGCTGGCCTATCTGTTCGCGCTGGCCTACATCTTTGCCGGAATCGTCTACTGGGGCGCGGTCGCCCTGGGATTGTAATCGAGGGCATGATGGCAGGCAGCGTCAACAAGGTTATCCTGATCGGGAATCTGGGGGCAGACCCGGAGGTAAAGTCGTTCCAGAACGGCGGACGGATCGCCAACCTGCGGATCGCCACCAGCGAAAACTGGAAGGATCGCACCACCGGCGAGCGCAAGGAACGCACCGAGTGGCATACGGTGGTGATCAATTCCGAAGGGCTGGTCGGCGTGGCCGAGCGCTATCTGCGCAAGGGCAGCAAGATCTACATCGAAGGCCAGCTGCGCACCCGCAAGTGGCAGGACCAGAACGGCAATGACCGTTACAGCACCGAGGTGTCGGTGGGTGGCAACCAGGGCGTGCTGACCATGCTCGACGGGGCGCCCGGCGGTGGTTCGGGCGGTGGCGGCGGCCAGCGTGGCGGCGGCATGAGCGGCTCAGGCGGTAGCTATGGCGGCGGCCGTTCGGGCGGCGATGAATGGGGCGGTGGCGGCAGCAGCAAGCCCGCCGGTGGTTTCGCCGACGATCTCGACGACGATATCCCGTTCTGAGCGGTTAACCCGGGCAGGCTACCTCGGCGCGCCCATCAGGTGGGCGTGGGCGATGGCCACCGCCAGCGCATCGGCGGCATCGGCCCCGGCCACCCTGGCGCCGGGCAGCAGCACCTTTAGCATCGCCTGAACCTGCGCCTTTTCGGCGCCGCCGGTGCCGACCACCGCCTTCTTGACGAGGCGCGTGGCATATTCGGCCACCGGCAGCCCGGCGCGGGCCAAGGCCAGCAGGCACACCCCGCGCGCCTGCCCCAGCTTCAGCGTCGATTGCGGATTGGCGTTGACGAACACCTCTTCCACCGCGCCGCACTCGGGCCGCCAGGTGGCGATGACCTCTGCGAGGCCACGGTCGATCTCGACCAGCCGCTCGGCCAGGCTGGCCGCCGGATCGGTGCGGATCTGGCCGTTGGCAATGTGGCTCAGCCGGTTCCCCGCTTTCGCCACCAGCCCCCAGCCGGTGCACGACAGCGACGGATCGAGGCCGAGGATGATCAGCCCAGCTTCTCCATCACCGCATCGGGGATCTCGTAATTGCCCCAGACGGTCTGGACGTCGTCATCATCGTCCAGCGTATCGATCAGCTTGAGCAGGGTGCGCGCATCATCCTCGCCCACTTCGGCCTTCAGGCCCGGCTTCCACGCCAGCTTGACGCCCTCGGCCTCGCCCAGCACCTTTTCGAGCTCGCGCGCCACCGGGTGGAGGTTTTCCACCGCGACCCAGATCTGGTGCCCGTCCTCGTCCGATTCGACATCGTCGGCACCGGCCTCGATCGCGGCTTCCAGCACCTTGTCCTCGTCGCCCGCCGCGGCGCCGTATTCGATCAGCCCCAGCCGCTCGAACCCGTGCGAAACCGCGCCGCTGGCGCCCAGGTTGCCGCCATTCTTGGCGAAGGCGGTGCGGACATTGGTGGCGGTACGGTTGCGGTTGTCGGTCAGCGCCTCGACGATCAGCGCAACGCCGCCCGGGCCATAGCCCTCATACCGCACTTCCTCGTAATTATCGCCTTCGCCCTTGCTGGCCTTGTCGATCGCCCGCTGGATATTGTCCTTGGGCATCGACTGGGCCTTGGCGGCATTGACCGCCGCGCGCAGGCGCGGGTTCATGTCCGGATCGGGCATGCCCATCTTGGCCGCGACGGTGATTTCGCGGCTCAGCTTGGAAAACATCGCCGAGCGCTTTTTGTCCTGCGCGCCCTTGCGGTGCATGATGTTCTTGAATTTGGAATGGCCGGCCATGGCCCCTCGCTATGGTTGGAATGGCTAGGAAAGTGGCGCGCCCTTACACCGCCCCGCCGGGTTAAAGCAACCGTTGCCACCACCCGGTGTCGTGCCAGCGATCAAACTTCCAGCCCACCTCGTGCAACGTGCCCACAGGGGTAAAGCCCAGCTTGCGGTGCAAGGCCTCGCTGGC
>JAFECL010000012.1:2266-24303 GCA_018242165.1 Pseudomonadota bacterium | reverse complement strand
TAGATCCCGGTGCTGGCGGTGCGGTCATAGGCGGCGCGGGGGTTGTGCGGGCCGGCGTGGGCATAACCGATCACCGCGCCATCCACCTCCAGCACCAGCCAGCTGTGCCGGGTGCTTGCGGCCTCGATCCGCGCCGCCATCTCCTCCGCGCCGGGTGGCTCCAGCTCGAAGGTGATCGCGGTCTCGCGCACATAGGGCGCGTAGATCGCCGCGCAGGCCGCGCCATCGGCAGCTTCGGCGGCGCGGATGGCGGCGGCGCTCAATGCCCGCTTACCACCTTGCCGTGGCGCATCACGAAATCGACATGCTCCAGCCGGGTGACATCGGCCAGCGGATCACCCTGCACCGCGATGATGTCGGCCGGCATCCCCGGCGCGATCCGTCCGACGCTGTCGCTGCGTCCCAGCGCCTCGGCGGCGCCGGTGGTGGCGGCGACGATCGCCGCCATCGGGGTCATCCCGGCATCGACCAGCAGCTTGAACTCGCGGGCGTTGTCGCCGTGCTTCGATACCCCGGTGTCGGTTCCAAAGGCGATCTTGACGCCCGACTTGATCGCCAGGCGGTGGCTGGCGAGGGCAGCGGCAGCGGCGGCCTCGGCCTTGGGCACCATCGCCGGGGGCAGCTTGCCGGCGCGGGCCTGCTCCAGCGCGGTGCGCGGCGCCAGCATGGTCGGCACCAGCCAGGTGCCGTGGGCGATCATCGCCTTGATCGTCGCGTCATCGAGGAAGGTGCCGTGGTCGATGGTGTCGACCCCGGCCTGCACCGCCGCCATGGTCCCGGCCTGGGCGTGGCTGTGCGCCGCCACCTTGCGGCCAAAGCCGTGCGCGGTATCGATGATCGCCTTCATTTCCTCGGCGGTCATCTGCTGGCCAAGGCCGCCGGCCACGTTCGACAGCACCCCGCCGGTGGCGGCGAACTTGATCACCTGCGAGCCCAGCCGGATCTGTTCGCGCACCGCCCGGCGGCAATCATCGGCGCCGTTGCAGACGGAGTTGTAGTCCTTGGGATGGAAAGCGTCGTAGGCCTCGCGGCTGTAGCCGCCCAGATCGCCATGCCCGCCCGAAACCGACATCATCGCCCCGGCGTTGACGATGGTCGGCCCATCCAGATCGCCGCGCTCGATCGCGTCACGCAGCGCCCGCACCCCGCGCGGCTCACCGCCAAGATCGCGCACCGTGGTGAAGCCGGCCAGCAGGGTGGTGCGGGCATGGGTGGCGGCCAGCAGCACGCCATCCTCGGCATCGCGCGACACTTCCTCCAGCCGCGCCTTCACCGGATCCCCGTCCGAATAGAAGTGGACGTGCATGTCGGTCAGCCCGGGCAGGACGAACCGGTCGCCCAGCTCGACCACGGTCGCCCCGGCGGGCGCGGGTACCAGCCCGTCACGAACCTCGGCCACCTTGCCGGCGACCACGATCACCGTCGACGGCCCGCGCGGCGGCTGACCCGGCTGATCGAGCAGGTGCCCGGCGTGAATGTAGGTGGCGGGCGCCGGCGCCTCGGCGGCCAGTGCCGGCATGGCCAGCAGGCTGGTGCCAGCCAGCAGCGCGCGGAACGTGCGTGCAATCATCCGAATTCTCCCCTGCTGGCGGACCGCTCCGCCTCCCTGCATGGGGGAGAACCTAGCGCCTTTCGGCGCCCGGGCAAGCGGCGGCTTAGCCGAGACCCAGAGCCGCCTTGTAGGTATCCAGCACCGCTTCCATCTCGGCCCGGTCATCGGGCTTCATTTTGCGCAGGCGGACGATCTGGCGCATGATCTTGGCATCGTAACCCACCGCCTTGGCCTCGGCATAGACGTCACGGATATCGTCGGCGATGCCCTTCTTTTCTTCCTCGAGCCGCTCGACGCGTTCGATCAGCAGGCGCAGGCGGTCGTCGGTGGTTTCGGCCATGGGGTACTCCGGAAGGGAAAGAGAATCGGTTGGCCTGCGCCTTAGTGCGTGCCGCCGTTCAGCTTCAAGCTCTCGGCCATCCGCGCCAGCTGTTCTTCGGTCGCTTCCCTGTGGAAACGTTGCTTCCATTCGGCGCTGGGCATGCCGTGGATCAGCGCGCGGGCCGCTTCCTTGTCGCCGTCGAACCCGGCATCGCGGATCCAGTCGGCCAGGCAATTGCGGCAAAAGCCCGCCAGCCCCATCAGTTCGATGTTCTGAGCATCATGGCGATGGCGCAAATGGCGCACCAGCCGGCGGAAGGCCTGGGCGGCGATCCGGTCGTCGAGCGCTTCCAGCGGGTCGGCGGCATCTGCAATCGTATTTTCCGAACAGCTCATGGCGGGTATTCCTTGGGTTTGTCATCCGGCTTTGCCATAGGACGGGGGCCGTTCGAAAGGGGAGAGTTCCATAGTGGCCAACAGCAGTCCGCGCGGGCGCAAGATCAAGATCCTGGCGACCCTGGGCCCGGCCAGTCGCAGCCCCGAGATGATCCGCAAGCTGCTGGAGGCAGGCGCGGACGCCTTCCGCGTCAACATGAGCCATGGCGATCAGCCGACCCATGCCGCAACCATCGCCGCGATCCGCGCCGCCGAAAAGGAATTCGGCCGGCCCATCGCGATCCTCGCCGATCTGCAGGGCCCCAAGCTGCGGGTGGGCACCTTCCGGGACGGCAAGGCGGTGATCCGCCATTCGGGCCACTTCACGCTCGACCGCAACCCCGAACCGGGTGACGAGAACCGGGTCTGCCTGCCGCACCCCGAACTGTTCGGGATCCTCAAGCCCGGCCAGCGCCTGCTGATCGATGATGGCAAGCTGCGGCTGAAGGTGATCCGCGCCGATGCCGATGCGATCCTCTGTTCGGCCGAGGTTGGCGGGGTGATCTCGGACCGCAAGGGGGTCAACGTGCCCGATGCGGTGGTGCCGGTGCCGGCGCTGACCGAGAAGGACCGGCGCGACCTGGCCTTCGCGGTCGAGCAGGGGGCCGACTGGATCGCCCTGTCCTTCGTCCAGCGGCCCGAGGACGTCGCCGAGGCCCGCCGGCTGATGGGTGGCAGCGGCAAGGGCCCGGCGCTGGTCGCCAAGATCGAAAAGCCCGCCGCGGTCGACCGCCTGGCCGAGATCATCGAACTGTCCGACGGGATCATGGTCGCGCGCGGCGATCTGGGCGTCGAGCTCAATCCCGAGGAAGTGCCGCCGCTGCAGAAGCGCATTGTCGAGGCGACCCGGCGCAGCGGCAAGCCGGTGATCGTCGCGACCCAGATGCTCGAATCGATGATCGAGAGCCCCTCGCCCACCCGCGCCGAAGTCTCCGACGTGGCCAATGCGGTCTATGACGGGGCCGATGCCGTGATGCTCTCGGCCGAAACCGCCAGCGGGGCCTGGCCGGTCGAGGCGGTGACGATCATGCACCGCATCGCCGCGCAGGTGGAGGCCGATCCCGACTACCACCGCCGGGTCCACTTCGCGGAGGTGCGCCCCGATGCGACCACCGCCGATGCCCTGTCGCTGTCCTGCGCCCAGATCGCCAATACCCTGGCCACCAGCGCGGTGGTGGTCTTCACCGGATCGGGCGCCAGCGCCCGCCGCGCCGCGCGCGAGCGGCCCCGGGTGCCGGTGCTGGTGCTGACCCCCAGCCCGACCACGGCGCGGCGCCTGGCGCTGCAGTGGGGGGTGCACGCGGTCCACACCAAGGATATCGGCAGCTTCGAGGAGATGATCGCCAAGGGCAAGCGGATGGCGCTGCGCCACGGGCTGGGCAGCGCCGGGTCGAAACTGGTGATGATGGCCGGCGTGCCCTTCGGCACCCCGGGTTCGACCAACCTGCTGCACGTTGTGGCCTTGCAAGGGGACGAGCTTGACCGCTATCGCGGTTGAGAAAGGAACTTGCCCATGCGGCTGCGTTCGCTGCTGTTCGTGCCGGGTGACCGGCCCGAGCGCTTTGCCAAGGCGGCCCAGTCGGGGGCCGATGCGATCATCCTCGATCTTGAGGATTCGGTCGCCCCGGGGGAAAAGGCCCGGGCCCGCGCGGCGGTGGGCGACTATCTCGCCGGCCCGCGCGAAACCTTCACCCTGGTGCGGATCAATCCGCTGGATGGCCCCGAATGCGCCGCCGATCTGGCGCTGCTGGCAAAGGCCCGCCCCGACGGGCTGATGCTGCCCAAGGCCGAGGGGCTGGCCAGCCTGACCCGGCTGGACCAGCTGCTGGATGGCGCCCGCCTGCCGGTGCTGCCGATCGCGACCGAGACCCCGGCGGCGATGTTCGAACTGGGCAGCTATGCGCAGTGGGATGGTCCGCTGCTGGGGCTGACCTGGGGCGCGGAAGACCTGCCCGCCGCGATCGGCGCCGAAACCGCGCGGATCGATGGGCGCTATACCCCGCCGATCGAGCTGGCCCGCAGCCTGGCGCTGTTCGGCGCGCACAAGGCCGGGGTCGCGGCGATCGAGACGGTCTATCCCGACATCCGCGATCTGGATGGGCTGGCCGCCTATGCCGCGCGCGGCCGGCGCGATGGCTTTACCGGGATGATGGCGCTGCACCCGGCGCAGGTCGGCCCGATCAACGCCGCCTTCACCCCCGGTGCCGAGGCGATCGCCCGCGCCCAGGCCATTGTCGCCGCCTTTGCCGCCGCGCCGGGTGCGGGTGTGCTGATGATCGATGGCAAAATGGTCGATCAGCCGCACCTCAAGCAGGCCCGCGCCGTGCTGGCCCGGGCCGGTGGCTGACGCGATGCTGACCTATCCCTTTGCCGAGGGTCCCGAAACCGGGCAGGCGATCACGATTGCGCCGGGGGTGCGGTGGCTGCGCATTCCGGTGCCCGGATCGCTGCAATTCATCAACGTCTGGGCGCTCGACGATGGCGATGGCCAGGTTGCGCTGGTCGATACCGGGATCGGCTATGCCGGCTCGGAAGAGGCATGGCGCGCGGCTTTTGCCGGGCCGCTGGCCGGCAAGCGCGCCAGCCGGGTGCTGGTGACCCATATGCACCCGGACCATATCGGCATGGCCGGCATGCTGACCCGCGAGCATGGCTGCCAGCTGTGGATCACCCGGCTGGAATTCCTCACCTGCCGGGCGCTGGCCGCCGATACCGGCCACGAACCGCCGGCCGATGCGCTGCGCTTTTACCGCGCCGCCGGCTGGGACGAGGCGATGCTCGACGGCTATCGCGCCCGCTTCGGCTTCTTTGGCGAGGCGCTGCACGGCCTGCCCGACAGTTTCGTGCGGCTGCGCGACGGGCAGGTGCTGCGGATCGGGGCGCATGACTGGGAAGTGGTTGTGGGATCGGGGCACAGCCCCGAACACGCCTGCCTTTATTGCGCCGATCTGGGCCTGCTGATCTCGGGCGATCAGGTGCTGCCGCGGATCAGCTCGAACGTCGGGGTCTTTCCGATGGAACCGGCGGCCGATCCGCTGGAAGACTGGCTGCAGTCGATCGTCCGCCTGCGGACACGGATTCCCGATACGGTGCTGGTGCTGCCGGCGCACAACGATCCGTTCCGCGGGTTGCACGCCCGGCTGGACGCGCTGGCGGCCGGCCATGCCGAAGGGCTTGAGACCTTGCTGGCCCATCTCGCCACCCCGGCCCGGGTGGTCGATTGCTTTCCGGCGCTGTTCCGCCGTGAAATTACCGGGGGCAACCGCCTGCTGGCCACGGGCGAATGCCTGGCCCACCTCAATCACCTGCTGCGGCAGGGGCGGGTCAGCCGCACCACCGATGCGGCCGGGGTCGACTGGTACAGCCGGGCCTGAGCGGCGGGTCTAGCCCCCCGTCTGGTCGAGCCGCCAGGCCAGCACGGCGGCGGCCAGCAGGGTGGCGGCGGCAAAGGCCATGGTCCAGATCGGCTGGCCGGGGAAGAAGGCGGCCATGATGCTGCCCATCACCGTCGCCACCAGCAGCTGCGGCAGCACCACGAAGACGTTGAACAGGCCCATGAAGGTGCCCAGCTTGGCCTGCGGCAGGCTGGAGGCCAGCAGGGCATAGGGCATGGCGAGGATCGCCGCCCAGGCAATGCCGATGCCCAGCTCGCAGATCAGCAGCGCGCGCGGTTCGCGCAGCAGCAGAAAACCGGCAAAGCCCAGCGCCCCGGCGGCGAGGCCGATGGCGTGGGTGCGGGCCTGCCCGACCCGCCGGGCCAGCCACGGCAGCAGGGTGAGCGAGGCCAGCGCGGCAACCGCATTGTAGGCCGAAAACAGCACCCCCACCCAGTTGCCCGCCGCCTGGTAGGCCGGGCTGGCGGGATCGGTGGCATGGAAGGCATATTGGGCCACGACAGGCGTAGTGTTGATCCACATGATGAACAGCGCCGACCAGCTGGCGAACTGCACCAGCGCCAGCCGTTTCATCAGCGGCGGCATGCCCGAGAAATCGCCGACGATGGCGGTCAGCATGCCGGCCACCCGCCCGGTGCGCGCCTGGCGGATCGCCAGACTGGTGGCGAGGCCATAGCCCGCCAGCAGCGCGGCGAGCAGGAACAGCTCGCGCTTCAGCCCCCAATGGGCCACGGCCAGGGCCAGCAGGGCCCCGGCGCCCAGCCATGGCAGGCCGGCCTGCGCCGGACGGGCCGCCAGCCGGGCGGCGGTTTCGGCCGCGCCGAAGTGGGGATCGGTCGCCTCGCCGAAGCCGGCGAGTTCGGCGGGCGAATATTCGCGGGTGGTCAGCACCGTCCAGGCCACGGCCAGCACCAGCGCCAGCGCCCCCGCCCAGAAGGCATAGCGCACGGTGGCCGGCACCTGTCCCGGGGGGGCGACATTGGGCACGCCCCAGGCGTCGAGCAGATAGGGAAACAGCGACCCGGCCACCGCGCCAAGGCCGATGAACATGGTCTGCACCGCATAGCCGGCGGTGTGCTGATCCTTGCGCAGCATATCACCGACAAAGGCGCGGAACGGCTCCATCGCGACGTTCAGGCTGGCATCGAGCAGCCACAGCAGCGCCGCCGCCGGGATCAGCGCCGGGGCCAGCGGCATGGCCAGCAGCGCCAGCCCGGCCAGCAGCGCGCCGGCCAGGAAGAACGGCCGCCGCCGCCCCAGCGCGCCCAGCCAGGTCTTGTCCGAGAGGTGGCCGATCAGCGGCTGGACCAGCAGCCCGGTCAGCGGCGCGGCAACCCACAGCGCCGGCAGGTCGTCCAGGCTCGAGCCCAGCGACTGGAACACGCGGCTCATGTTGGCGTTCTGCAGCGCAAAGCCGATCTGGATGCCGAAAAACCCGAAGCTGATATTGGCCAATCCCGCCCATGACTGGCGTGGCTTTTCCATCCCGGCAATCCTCTTCCCCGTTATCCGGCACAGCCAAGCACGCGCCGCGCCGCGCGGCAATGGCGCATACGAATACTCAGGCGCCGCAGCTCTGCCGCACCACCAGCCGGGCGGGAATCGTCGAGGGCGGGGCGGGCTGGCCCATAACCTGGGCCACCAGCGTTTCGACCAGCAGTTCGCCGGCCCCGCGCAGGTCCTGCATCACCGTGGTCAGCGGCGGGCTGGTCAGGCTGGCCGCCGGGATGTCATCGAAACCGACGACGGCAACATCGGCAGGGATGCTGCGCCCGGCCTCGGCCAGCGCGCGCATTGCGCCGATCGCGATCAGGTCGCTGGCGGCAAAGATCGCGTCGAACCGCACGCCGCGCGCCAGCAGCGCCTCGGCAGCGGCGTGGCCGGCTTCTTCGGTTGAAATCGCATCGACCTGCAGCGCCGGATCGAACGTCAGCCCGGCCGATGCCATCGCCGCAGCCAGCCCTTGCTGGCGTTCGGCGAATTCGGGGCAGTGCTCGTCGGCCTGACCGAGAAAGGCGATCCGCCGCCGGCCAAGCCCCAACAGGTGTTCGCCCGCCAGCCGCCCGGCGCCAAAATTGTCCGAGCCGACAGTCGCGCCCGTATCGTCCTCGCTCACCGCGCCCCAGCGCACGAAATGGGTGCCGTTCGCGATAAGGTCGTTCAGCCGCGCGGCGTAGAGCGTGTAGTCACCATAACCGAGCAGGATCAGTCCATCGGCGCGGTGGCTGTCCTGATAGCGGGCGTGCCAGTCATCCTCCATTTTCTGGAACGAGATCAGCAGATCCAGGCCGCGCAGCGCGCAATGGCGGGTGATTGAGCCCAGCATGGCGAGGAAGAAAGGGTTGATCATCGATTCGTCGGGGGTTGGATCCTCGAAGAACAACAGCGCGATGGTGTTCGAGCGCTGCGAGCGCAGCGAGGAGGCGTTCTTGTCGACCGAATAGTGCAATTCGCGCGCGATCGCCTCGATCCGCTCGCGCGTGGCCGCGCTGACCGAGCGGGAGCCACGCAAGGCGCGGCTGACCGTCGGCTGCGAGACGCCGGCCAGATAGGCAATGTCGAAACTGGTGGGTCTGCCACTTGGTTTGGCGCCCATCCCTGCCTCTCCTGCGCCCCATCACAACACCCCGGGGCTTGGCGGGGTTTTAGGCCCGGATTTCAGCACTCGCAATCGGTCTCGCACGCCGGCCGACCGGGGTCGCCGGACTGTCGCCAAACCGCCACACCCGCAGCCGCTGCATAAAATGGGTATACGTATGCCTTCTTCCGGGAAGGCGGGCGCTGGCCCTATTCGCCCCGCTCGGAGGGGTGAGGTGCGGTTTCTGCGCGGTTTCCCCGACATGTTTCACAGCCAGCCGGACGATAGCGATCCGGCCGATAACAGGGGAAGATGACCTTGGCCCACCGCAAGCTTTCTATCGCGATCGGCACGTCGATCTCGGCCATGGCCGTGGCCGCGCTCATGCCGAACAGTGCTTTCGCCGCCGAACAGGCTGGCGCCGGCGAAGAGAACACCATCGTCGTCACCGGCATCCGCGCCTCGCTCGATGCCTCGGCCGCGATCAAGCGCAAGACGCCGACCATCGTCGAGACCGTCTCGGCCGAAGATATCGGCAAGCTGCCCGATGTCTCGATCGCCGATTCGCTTGCTCGCCTGCCGGGCGTGACCGCCCAGCGGCTCGAAGGTCGTGACCAGCGCCTGTCGATCCGCGGCCTCGGCCCCGACTTCGGCACCACCCTGCTGAACGGGCGCGAGCAGGTCACGGTTGGCGACAACCGCGGCGTCGAATACGATCAGTACCCCAGCGAATTCTTCAAGAACGTCGTGGTCCACAAGGCCGCCGACCCCTCGCTGATCGCCGCCGGCATCGCCGGCACCACCGATCTGCGGATGCTGCGCCCGCTGGCGCAGGGCAAGCGCGTGATGGCGGTGCAGCTGCGTGGCCAGCTGAACGGGATCAAGTCGCTCAACCCGGATTCGAGCAACAAGGGCTATCGCGCCTCGGCGACCTATGTCGATCACAACGCCGATGAAACCTTCGGGGTGGCACTGGGCGTTTCGGCCACCAGCGCCCCGTCGCAGGACGAGCGCTACAATGCCTGGGGCTTCCCCAACTCGGGCTCGACCGGCGGCAATCTGCTGCTGGGCGGCGCCAAGCCCTATGTCCAGTCGAACATGCTCAAGCGCTATGGCGCCGTGGCGACGCTGGAATGGAAGCCGACCGACAACTTCCACTCGACCCTTGACCTGCTCTATTCGAAGTTCAAGGAAACCCAGCACCTGCGCGGGATCGAATTCCCGATCGCGCCGGACTGGGGTTCGGGCGCGACCGTCCAGCCGGGCTACACGGTCAACGGCGGCCTTGTCACCAGCGCGACCCTGACCGGGATCCACGCGGTGCAGCGCAACGACCTCAACCAGCGCGATGCCGACAACCTGTCGGTGGGCTGGAACAACGTATACGCGATCAACGACAAGACCAATTTCACCTTCGACGCGAGCTACAGCCACGCCAAGCGGACCGACTTCCTGCTCGAGACCTATACCGGCACCGGCTACAATACCGCTGGCGCTTCGGACACGATCAAGATCAGCCAGAACCCCAACGGCACCTTCAGCATCGTCCCGACGCTGGACTATTCGAACGCCACGCTGTTCGGCATCACCGATCCGCGCGGCTGGGGCTACAACGGCACGACCGCGGTGGTTCAGGCCGGCTTCCTCAACCAGCCGAGCTTCAAGGACGACCTGATCGCGCTGCGCGCCAGCCTCGACGGGCAGTTCGAGCACCTCGGCCTGATCAAGAGCTGGGAAGCCGGGGTCAACTACAGCCACCGCAAGAAGACCTCGAACTTCCTGTCGTACTTCCTCTGCCCCAAGGGCACCGGCACCAATTGCACCGTCTCGAGCGGCACCACCCAGTTCGCCGCGGTGCCTTCGGCGGCGGTGATCGGCTCGGTGCCGCTGGCCTATCTTGGCGTCCCCAAGATGCTCGCGCTCGATCCGATGTACATCTACAACAATGCGCTGCAGTCGGTGTACGACAACCGCCCGGTCTCGCTGGTCCGCGACAACTCGGTGACCGAGAACGTCGTCACGGCCTATGCCATGGCCAAGCTGGACGGCGACCTTGCCGGCAAGCACCTGAACGGCGCGATCGGCCTGCAGGCGGTGCACACCAGCCAGAGCTCGACGGGTTCGATCTCGAACTTCAACGGCGGCACCGGCGCGGTGACCATCGTTCCGGCGACCGGCGGCGACAGCTACTGGAACGTGCTGCCCAGCGCCTATTTCTCGCTGGAACTGAGCCGCGCGACCTTCCTGAAGGCCTCGGCCTCGCAGACCATGGTCCGCGCCCGCATGGACCAGGAACGCGTCAACCAGGAGTTCAGCGTCGACGTTACCAAGCTGGCCTCGACCAATCCGGCCTTCTCGGCCTTCAGCTCGAACGGCGGTAACCCCAAGCTGCGCCCCTACCAATCGACCAACCTCGACCTCTCGGTCGAGCATTACTTCACCAAGGGCGGCTATGTCGCGCTGGCCGGCTACTACAAGCACCTGACCAACTACGTCGATGCCAACAACAGCTTCGTCTATGACTTCTCGGGCGCCATCGGCGTGCTGAGCCCGGCGCAGCAGGCCCTGCTCGGCACCAAGCTGGGCACGGTTTCGGCCCCGGCCAACAACGGCTCGGGCCATGTGGCCGGGTTCGAGGCGACGCTGTCGCTGCCCTTCGCCACGCTGTCGCCGGCGCTTTCGGGCTTCGGCTTCTTCGGCTCGGGCTCCTACACCGACAGCAAGATCCTGCTGGGCAGCAACCCGACCAGCCCGATCACCCTGCCGGGCCTGTCGGACTGGGTGGGCAATGCCGAGCTCTACTACGAAAAGCATGGCTTCCAGGCCCGCCTTTCGTACCGCTATCGCGCCCAGTTCCTGGCCGAGGTGGCGGGCCTGTCGGCCAACCCGACCTTCCGGACCGCCAAGGCCGAGAGCATCCTCGATGCCCAGATCGGCTACGAGTTCCAGAAGGGTTCGCCGCTGGCGGGGCTTTCGATCCTGTTCCAGGCGAAGAACCTCACCGACCGGCCGTTCATCACCTACCAGAACAACGACCCGAAGCAGGTGATCGACTACCAGCGCTACGGTCGCGACTACTACATCGGCCTCAGCTACAAGTTCTGATGGCCGGGCCCGCCGGGCGGGTGGCCCAGTGCCACCCGCCCGGTTGCCCTTCGGCGGCTCCGTGATAGCCTTGCGCTTGCCCGAGGCGGAGACAGCGGATGAGTGACGCCCACCTGTTGAACATCACGATTGTTGGCGGCGGCACCGCCGGCTGGATGACAGCCGCCGCGTTCAGCCACTTCCTTGGCCCGACGGCGCGGATCACCCTGGTCGAGAGCGACGCGATCGGCACCATCGGGGTGGGCGAGGCGACGATTCCCCAGATCCGCATGTTCAACCAGGCGCTGGGAATCGACGAGGATGAATTCATCCGCGCGACTCAGGCCAGCTTCAAGCTGGGGATCGAATTCGTCGGCTGGCTGCGCCCCGGCAGCCACTACATGCATGCCTTTGGCGATGTCGGACGCAATGTCGGCGTGTGCGGGTTTCAGCACCTGTGGTCGCGTGCCGAGCGGCTGGGGATCGCCGCACCGCTGGGCGACTATACCCTGAACGACCTTGCCGCGCGGATGGGCAAGATGCATCGCGGCGCGCCGGTCATCGCGCGCACCGTGCCCGAAATGCCCCATGCCTTTCATTTCGACGCCGGGCTCTACGCCGCCTTCCTGCGCCGCTACGCCGAGGCGCGCGGGGTGACGCGGATCGAGGGGACGATCACCGAGGTGCGCCGCGATCATGCCGGCGGCGACGTGACCGATCTGGTGCTGGCCAGCGGCGCCACGCTGGGTGGCGACCTCTTCGTCGACTGTTCCGGCCTTGCCGCGCTGCTGCTCGGCAAGACGCTGGGGGTTGGCTACGAAGACTGGACGCATTGGCTGCCGTGCGACCGTGCCCTGGCCGTGCCCTGCGAGAAAGTGGCGGAGATCACCCCCTATACCCGCAGCACCGCGCACGATGCCGGCTGGCAATGGCGCATTCCGCTGCAGCATCGCACCGGCAACGGGCGGGTCTATTGCAGCCAGTACATCAGCGACGACGAGGCCGCCGCCAGCCTGCTCGCCCATCTCGACGGCAAGCCGCTGGCCGATCCGCGCCCGATCCGTTTCACCACCGGCCGGCGCGCCCGGGCGTGGAGCCACAATGTCGTCGCGGTCGGCCTGTCGAGCGGCTTCCTCGAACCGCTCGAATCGACCAGCATCCACCTCATCCAGTCGGCGATCAGCCGCATTCTCAAATTCCTTCCGGCGGGCCGGCAGAGTGCGGTCGAGCGCGACGAATACAACCGGCAGGTCGCCTTCGAGATGGAACGGATCCGCGATTTCATCATCCTCCACTACTGGGCCAACGAGCGTGACGAGCCGTTCTGGCGGGCCTGCCGGGCCATGCCGCTGCCCGACAGCCTGGCCGAGCGGATCGAGCTGTTCCGGGCCAGCGGCCACATCTTCCGGGATGGTGAGGAGCTGTTCAGCGAGGTTGGCTGGATGCAGGTGTTGATCGGGCAGGGCATTACCCCGGCGACCAGCCACATCATGGCCGAGGCGGTGAGCGAGGCGGAGCTGAAGGAATATCTCGCCACGATCGCCGCGCTCTATCGCCGCGAGGCCGAGGCCTATCCCAGCCACGAGCAGTTCATCGCCCGCCACTGTGCCGCACCAGCCATGGCGCTGGCCGAATGAGCCTCGCCGCCGCCCTGCTGCTTGGCGCCGCCGCGCCCCTGGCCCAGCCCGCGCCGCCGCCCCAGCCCGCGCCGCTGGCCGAACTGCGCGCCCGCGCGCTCGAGCAGGAGGTGATCTATTTCGTCCTGCCCGACCGCTTCGCCAATGGCGATCCGGCCAACGACCGGGGCGGCCTGGCCGGCGACCGGCTGGTCACCGGATTCGACCCCGCCGCCAAGGGCTTCTATCACGGCGGCGACCTCAAGGGGCTGATCGCGCACCTCGACTATATCCAGGGGCTTGGCGCCAGCGCGATCTGGCTGGGGCCGATCTTCAAGAACAAGCCGGTGCAGGGCGATCCGGGCCATGAAAGCGCGGGCTATCACGGCTACTGGATCACCGATTTCACCCAGGTCGATCCGCATTTCGGCAGCAATGCCGATTTCCAGGCGCTGGTCGATGCGGTGCACGCGCGCGGCATGAAGCTCTACATGGACATCGTGGTCAACCACACCGCCGATGTCATCCAGTACCGCGAATGCGTGGGCCGGCCCTGCCCCTATCGCAGCCGGGCGGACTATCCCTATCAGCGACGCGGCGGGGTGGCCGGGGCGCCGATCAACCCGGGCTTTGCCGGCGACGGACTGGGCAGCGCGGAAAACTTCGCGCGACTGACCAACCCGGCCTTTGCCTATACCCCCTTCGTCCCCCCGGGCGAGGCGCATGCCAAGACCCCGGACTGGCTGAACGACCCGATCTATTACCACAACCGGGGCGAGACCACTTACGAGGGCGAAAGCGCCACCATGGGCGATTTCAGCGGCCTCGATGACGTGATGACCGAAAACCCCCGGGTGATCGCCGGGTTCATCGACATTTACGGCGGCTGGATCGACCGTTACGGGATCGACGGGTTCCGGATCGATACCGCGCGCCATGTCGATGCCGCCTTCTGGCGCGCGTTCATTCCCGCCATGCTGGCCCGGGCGCGGGCGCGCGGGATCCCCAATTTCCATATTTTCGGCGAAGTGTCGGGCCACGACCACAACGAGGTGCGCCAGGCCGTCGCCACGCATGTCGCGGCCTATCCCGCGGTGCTGGACTTTGCCCTGCACGATGGCCTGGCGGCGGTTCTGGGCGGCCGGTCGGGGACTGACCGGCTGGAAGAACTGTTCGCCGCCGATCCGCTCTATCAGGGGGGAGAGGCCGGTGCCAGCGCAACCGTCACCTGGGTCAGCAACCATGACGATGGCCGGATCGCGCAGGCGATCCGCGCCGCGCTGCCGCAGGCCAGCCTGGCCGAGGTGCAGGCGCGGGTGGCGCTGGGCCACGCCATGCTGCTGACTTTGCGCGGGGTGCCGGCGATCTACGCGGGCGATGAACAGGGCTTCATCGGCCGGGGCGGGGATCAGGATGCCCGGCAGGACCTGTTCGCCAGCCAGGTGGCGCAATACAATGCCGAGGAGGTGCCGGGCGGCCCCGCCGGATCGCGCGACCGCTTTGACCGCGCGCACCCGCTGTACCGCATGATCGCCGATCTGGCCCGGCTGCGGCGCGGATCGCCGGCGCTGCGCCAGGGGCGGCAGGTGGTGCGCGCGCGCTCGACCGAGCCGGGCCTGTTCGCCGTGTCGCGTTTCGATCCGGCCACCGGCGCCGAAGTGCTGGTGGCGTTCAACACCGCGACCCGGCCGCTGACCGCGCAGATCGAGGTCGAGACCGCGTCGCTGCGCTTTGCCACGCTGGCCGGCACCTGCCCCGCAAGCGCGGCCGCCCCGGGCAGCGCCACGCTCGTGCTGCCGCCCCTGTCCTTCGCGGTCTGCGCCGCCCAACCTCCAGCCAAGTGAAGCCGCATTCCGTGAACCAGCACAGCCCGATTACCACGTCCGATCTTGGCAGCCTGCCCTGGTGGCGCGGCGCCGCGATCTATCAGGTCTATCCCCGCAGCTTCGCCGATTCGAACGGCGATGGGGTGGGCGATCTGGCCGGGATCACCGCGCGGCTCGACTACATTGCCGCGCTGGGGGTCGATGCGGTGTGGATCAGCCCGTTCTATACCAGCCCGATGGCCGATTTCGGCTATGACGTGGCCGACTATTGCGATGTCGATCCGATCTTCGGCGTGCTGGCCGATTTCGACGCGCTGGTTGCCCGCGCCCATGGCCTGGGGCTGAAAGTCATCATCGATCAGGTCTATGCCCATACCTCGGACCGGCACGACTGGTTCACCGAAAGCCGCGCCAGCCGCGACAACCCCCGCGCCGACTGGTTCGTCTGGGCCGACCCCAAGGCCGACGGCACCCCGCCCAACAACTGGCAATCGGTGTTCGGCGGCCCGGCCTGGACCTGGGATGCGCGGCGCTGCCAGTATTACATGCATTCCTTCCTGAAGGAGCAGCCGCAGCTGAACGTCCACAATCCGGCGGTGCAGGACGCGCTGCTGGCGGCGGCAAGGTTCTGGCTGGAGCGCGGGGTCGATGGCTTCCGGCTCGATGCGCTGAACCACGCGCTGCACGATCCGCTGCTGCGCGACAATCCGCCCGCCCCGGCGGATGGCAAGCGGCGCACCCGCAGCTTCGATTTCCAGCAGCACCGCTTCAGCCAGTCGCAGCCCGGGGTGGTCGATTTCATCGGCCGGATCCGCGCGCTGTGCGACGAATATGGCGCGATCCATACCGTAGCCGAAGTCGGCGGCGCGCAGGCCGAGGCCGAGATGAAGGCCTATACCGCTGGCGAGGCGCGGCTCAATTCGGCCTATGGCTTCAACTTCCTCTACGCCCCGGCGCTGACCCCGGCGCTGGTGGCCGAGACCATGGCGCGCTGGCCGGGCGCCGCCGATGCCACCGGGCTGGCCGAGGGCTGGCCAAGCTGGGCCTTCGAGAACCACGACGCGCCGCGCGCCGTCTCGCGCTGGTGCGCCGCGGGCGATGCCGTGGCCTTTGCCCGGATGAAGCTGCTGCTGCTGGCTAGCCTGCGCGGCAATATCATCCTCTATCAGGGCGAGGAGCTGGGCCTTGAGCAGGACGAGCTGACCTTCGAGCAGTTGCAGGACCCGGAGGCGATCAGCAACTGGCCGCTGACCCTGTCGCGCGATGGCGCGCGCACCCCCTTCCCGTGGCAGGCGCAGAGCGAGCATGGCGGCTTTACCGGGGGCACGCCGTGGCTGCCGCTGAGCCCGGCCAACCTGGCCCGCGCCGCCGACCGGCAGGAGGCCGATCCCGCCTCGCTGCTGCACTGGACCCGCACCCTGCTGGCCCTGCGCCGCGCCCACCCGGCGCTGCGCCACGGCACGCTTGAGGTGGTGCATGCCGATGCCGCCGTGGTGGCGCTGCGCCGCCGGGCGCAGGGCGAGACGGTCGAGGCCGTGCTGAACCTTGCCTCGTACCCCGTGCCGCTGCCCGTCGGGCTTGGCCGTGGCCGGGTGCTGGCCCGGACCGGTGGCGCCGATGCCACCACCCTGCCGCCCTATGCGGCGCTGCTTACCCTGCTGGAAGGCTGAACCCGATGCGATCCCTGCTTGCCACGCTGCTCGGCGCCGCCCTGACCCTGGCCGCCGGCTCGGCGCTGGCCGATCCGGCCCCGATCCGCGCTACCTCGCCCGATGGTAGCGTCGCGGTGGAAGTCAGCCTCGATGGCGACGGCCGGGTGGCCTATGCCGTCAGCCGCAGGGGCAAGGCGGTTTTGGCGCCATCGCACCTTGGCTTCCTGTTCACCGATGCCCCCAAGCTTGACCGCCACCTGGCCTTCGCCGGCGAGGAGCGGCGCGATTTCGACGAGAGCTGGGAGCAGCCGTGGGGCGAATGGCGCACCATCCGCAACCACTACCGCGAGCTAAAGGTGCGGCTGCGCGAGACCACCGCGCTGGCGCGGACCTTCACCGTTGCTTTCCGGATCTACGACGACGGGGTGGGCCTGCGCTATGAAGTGCCTGATCAGACCAACCTGCACGGCGCCAATATTGCCGAGGAACTGACCGAATTCGCCTTTGCCCAGGATGGCAAGGCCTGGTGGAAGCCGGCCTTCCTGTGGAACCGCGAGGAATACCTCTACGAGGAAACCGCGCTTTCGGCGCTGGGCACGGCGGACACGCCGGTAACCATCCGGCTGGCCGACGGCACGCACGTGGCGCTGCACGAGGCCGCGCTGGTCGACTATTCAGGCATGGCCGTGGCGCGCTCCACCGGCACCACGCTGCGCGCGGTGCTGACCCCGGGTGCGGGGCGGGCCAAGGTGATCAAGTCGGGCAGCTGGGCCACCCCGTGGCGGACCCTGATCCTCGCCGACGATGCCGGCGGCCTCTACATGAGCCACCTGATGCTGAACCTCAACGAGCCCAACAGGCTGGGCGATGTCAGCTGGTTCAAGCCGGGCAAATTCGTCGGCGTCTGGTGGAACATGATCAAGGGCGACTGGACCTGGGCGCGCGGGCCGAAGCACGGCGCGACCAGCGCCAATGTCCGCCGGTACATCGATTTCGCCGCCGCCAACCACATCCCCAACGTGCTGGTCGAAGGGTGGAACATCGGCTGGGATGGCGACTGGTTCGGCAATGGCAACGCGATGGATTTCGCCAGGCCGACCGAGGATTTCGACGCCGATGCGCTGGCCGCCTATGCCAAGGCGAAGGGCGTGCGGCTGATCGGGCATAACGAGACCGGCGGCTCGGCCAGCCATTACGAGGCGCAGTTCGACAAGGCCTTCAAATTCGCCGCCGACCATGGCGAGATGGTGGTGAAAACCGGCTATGTCACCGATGCCGGGCAGATCGAGCGGGTCGACGCCGATGGCACCGCCTCGCGCGAATGGCACGAGGGCCAGTGGATGGCGAACCACTACCTGAAAGTGGTGCAGGCGGCGGCGAAGTATCACGTCGCGATCGACAGCCACGAGCCGATCAAGGGCACCGGCCTGCACCGCACCTGGCCCAACTGGGTGGCGCGCGAGGGTTCGCGCGGGATGGAGTACAATTCGTGGGCGGGCAAGAACCCGCCCGACCACGAGGCCAAGCTGTTCTATACTCGGATGCTCGAAGGGCCGATGGATTTCACCCCCGGCGTGCTGAGCCTGACCGGCCAGAACGGCAGCGCGATCCTTTCGACCGAGGCGAAGCAGCTGGCGCTCTACGTCGTGCTCTATTCGCCGGTGGTCATGGCCGCCGACACGCCCGAGAACTATGCCCGGCACATGCCGGCGTTCCAGTTCATCCGCGACGTGCCGACCGACTGGGAGGAAAGCCGGGTGCTGAACGGGGAAGTGGGCCACTCGGTCACCATCGCCCGCAAGCAGCGCGGCGGCGAGGACTGGTTCCTGGGCGCGATCGGCGATGAAACCGCGCGGACCACCAGTTTCAAGCTCGACTTCCTGACCCCCGGCAAGCGCTATGTCGCGGAAATCTACCGCGACGCGCCCGATGCTGACTATCGCACCGAAAAGCGCCACGCGATGGTGATCGAGAAGAAGGTGGTGACCGGCGCCGAAGCGATGAGCCTGCCGATCGCCCCGGGCGGCGGGCTGGCGATCCGCTTCAAGGCGGCGCGATGAACTTTCCGGGCGGCAGGGCCTCTGCCGCCGCGGCAGGAGGATGCTTGATGCGGGCATGGCTGCTGCTGTTCTGCGTGCTGGCCGGGCTGGTTGCCGCGCCGGCGTGGGCCGGGGATACCGGGCGGCTGATCGAATATGCGCGGGTTGAGGCGGCCGGCCTGCCACCGCAACGGCTGACGATCTGGCTGCCACCGGGCTATGACGCGGGAACGCGCCGCTATCCGGTGCTCTACATGCACGACGGGCACAACCTGTTCGAACTTAAGAACAGCAATTTCAACAAGATCTGGGCGGCGGACAAGGCCATGCTGGCCGCCGTCGCCTCGGGCCTGGTCGAACCGCATATCATAGTCGGGATCTGGGCGCCGGGCGCCGACCGCTATCGCCAATACCTGCCGCAATCGGCCTTTGCCGCCGCCAGCGGCGCCCCGCGCACCGCGATGGAAGCGATGACCGGCGGGCCGGTGATCAGCCGTGCCTATCTCGACTGGCTGGCGGGGCCGCTCAAGCAATGGGTCAATGCCAGTTTCCGCACCCGCCCGGGCCGCGACGATACCGCCATCGCCGGCTCGTCGATGGGCGGACTGATGAGCTGCTATGCCTTCCTCGAGCGGCCCGAGACCTATGGCCGCGCCGCCTGCATTTCCTCGCACTGGCCGGCGGCCGATCCGCGCGCGGTGGGACCCGCCAATCCGCAGCTGATCGCGCTGTGGGACGGGTGGTTCGCGCAGCGGCTGGGCCGGCCCGATGGCCGCCGGCTGTGGCTGGACCATGGCACCGCCACGCTCGATGCCTTCTATGCGCCTTACCAGGAGGCGATCAACGCGCGGATCGCGGCGAGCGGCTGGCGCAAGGGGACCGACTGGCAGAGCAAGGTCTATCCCGGCGCCGAGCACGAGGAGAACGCCTGGGCGGCGCGGCTGCCCGAGGTATTCACCTGGCTGCTGGCCCGCGATCCCGGCTAGGGCTGGCGGCGGCCACACGGCCGGGCTAAGCGCTGCGCCATGACCGCTGCCCAACTGTCCGTTACCTTCTTCCTCGAAATGGCCGCGATCATCGCGGCGGCGCGCGGCGTGGGCTGGTTGGCCCGGCGCTGGCTGGGCCAGCCGCAGGTGGTGGGCGAGATGATCGCCGGGGTGGTGCTGGGCCCCAGCGTGCTGGGCGCGCTGGCCCCGGGCATCGAAGCCGCGCTGTTCCCGGCGGAATCGCGCAAGCTGCTCTATGTCGGGGCGCAGCTTGGCGTCGGGCTCTACATGTTCCTGGTGGGATTGACCTTCGACCGGGATGAATTCCGCGCCCATTCGCGCAGCGCGCTGATCGTTGCCCTGGGCGGCATGGCGGCGCCCTTTGCCGCTGGCGCCCTGCTGGTGCCCTGGCTGATGGCCATGCCGAGGATCTTCATGCCGCAGGTCGGCGCCGGGCAGGCCAGCCTGTTCCTTGGCGCGGCCATTGCGATCACCGCTTTCCCGATGCTGGCGCGGATCATCCACGAGCGGGGCATCGCCGGAACCCCGCTGGGGATTCTCTCGCTCACCTCGGGGGCGATCGGCGATGCCGGGGCCTGGGTGGTGGTGGCACTGGTGCTGGCCAGCCTGGGCGAGGGCTCGGCCCTGGCCTGGCGCGCGGCGGGCGGAGGGCTGGTCTTCGCCATGGCGATGATCTTCCTCGCCCCGCGCCTGCTGCGCCCGCTGGGCCGGATGGCCGATGCCGCTGGCGGGATTACCGAGGGCCAGGTGGCGCTGGCGCTGATCCTGTTCCTGCTGGCCGCCTGGGCGATGGATGCTGCCGGGATGCACGCCGTGTTCGGCGGGTTCCTGCTGGGCACCGCCATGCCACGGGGGCGCTTCACGCGCGAGCTGGGGGCGCGGCTGGAGCCGTTCACCACCCTGTTCCTGTTGCCGATGTTCTTCACCTATTCGGGGCTCAACACCCGGCTGCAGCTGATCGGCGAACCGGGGCTGCTGGCGGTGGCCCTCGTGATCATCGCCGTTTCGGCGCTGGCCAAGGGCGGGGCCTGTTATGGCGCCGCGCGGCTGTCGGGCTACGATCACCCCACCGCGCTGGGGATCGGCGCGCTGATGAACGCGCGCGGGCTGATGGAGCTGATCATCATCAACATCGGCCTGTCGCACGGGGTGATCGGCCCGGCGCTGTTCGCCATGCTGGTGCTGATGGCGGTGGTTACCACCCTGATGGCCAGCCCGCTGTTCGAGTGGAGCCGCCGGGCCGGCTGATCGCCCGGACTGCACCGCGCGGGCTTCGGAAGACGTATGCAAACCTTTGCATTATTCCTTGCAATCGATTTCCAGATGCGGCATGGCTCGCTCCCGGAGGCGCCGACTCCACAAGCTAGCGGCGCACTGCGAACCCAAGGGGAGGAATTTGATGAACAAGATCCTGCTGCAATCGTGCGCCTCGCTGGTCGCACTTGGCATGGCCGGGCTTGCCGCGCCGGCGATGGCCGCCGACCAGCCCGCCGCCAAGGAAGCCGACACGCTCGACACCATCGTCGTCACCGCTGCCGCCGGCGGCAAGACCAAGCTGGAAAGCTCGGTCTCGATCTCGTCGGTCGATGCCAGCGTGATCAACGATTTCCACCCGATGTCGGAAGGCGACATGCTGCGCCTGCTGCCGGGTCTCCAGCCGAACATCTCGGGCCCGGGCGGTAACGGCAACTTCGCGGTGCGCGGCCTGCCGGTGGCCACCGGTGGTGCGCCCTTCGTCCAGCTGCAGGAAGATGGCCTGCCGCTGGTGCTCTACGGCGATATGCAGTTCGGCAACAACGACTACTGGACCAAGAGCTCGCCGACCGACGAGCGGATCGAGGCGATCCGTGGCGGCACCGTCGCGACCCTGGCCAGCCAGGCGCCGGGTGCCGTGGTCAACTACGTCAGCAAGACCAGCCGTTCGGAAGGCGGCTTCGTCGAGCTCGAAAAGGGCGTGAACTACGACTACACCAAGGTGAAGTTCCTCGATTCCGGGATCATCAACGACAGCATCTACTATAATGTCGGCGGCTTCTACGATGTCGGCCATGGCCCGCGCCATGCCTCGTACAACGTCTCGAACTCGTGGCTGATCAAGGGCAACATCACCAAGGATTTCGCCGACAACCGCGGCTATTTCCGCATCCTGTTCAAGGCGGCCGACACCTCGGAGCCGAACGACACCGGCGGCCCGATCTGCGGCAACATCTCCTCGGGCAAGATCTCGGGCCTCACCGCCTGCCCGGGCTTCAACGTCCGCGACCAGTCGAACTATTCGATCAACAACACCAACGTCAGCTACATCGACTACAACAGCGGTGGGCTGGCCTCGGTGCCGCTGGCGGGGATCACCACCAAGGAAAAGGCCATCCAGGGCCAGCTCCACTACAAGTTCGACAACGGCATCACGCTGGATGACAACGCCCGCTATGCCCAGCTGAGCGGTGGTTTCGCCTCGAACTTCTTCTCGACCGCCCCCACCGCCGGGCTGATCGGCTCGACCGTCAACGGCCAGACCGTGGCGCGTGCCGT
>JAFECL010000012.1:0-2197 GCA_018242165.1 Pseudomonadota bacterium | reverse complement strand
ACCAACATCCGCAACCTCAACTCGTTCGCCAACGACCTGAAGCTCAACTGGAAGGGCGACCTGGGCACCGGGCTGCGCGCCAACCTGACCGCCGGCTGGTTCTTCATGAACCAGCGGATCGCGATGGACTGGCACCCCAGCCAGTTCAACTCGCAGGCCTCGGGCAGCGATCCGTCGCCGATCGCGCTGCTCAATGCCGCGGGCAACCTGATCTCGGCCGGTGGCTACTATGGCTACAACAACAATTGGGGCAGCTGCTGCGCGCGGACCTACGACTATACCTTCACCGACAACGCACCCTACGTCGACCTGATCCTCGACTATGACAAGTTCGAGCTTGATGCCTCGCTGCGCGACGACATCAACCACGGCCAGGGTTCGGGCACCAACAGCACCGGGCACACCTACACCCTGAACCAGACGGTGACGAACCCCGTCACCGGGGCGCAGAACACGGTCGCGGTGCCTTTCTTCCTGCCCGACGGCGCGCCCGAAGTGCTGAACTACGACAAGTCGCTGGTGTCGTGGTCGGTGGGTGCCAGCTACCGCGCGATGCAGAACCTGAACCTGTTCCTGCGTGCTTCGAAGGGCACCCGGTTCAACTCGGACCGCCTGAGCTTCGGGGGCAACTTCGACGCCAACGGCCGGCTGACCACCGCCGGGCAGGCGGCAGTGTCGGATATCGTCTACCAGTACGAAGCGGGCATCAAGAACCGTGGCAACATCGGCGAGGCGCACTACACCGCCGAACTGACGCTGTTCTACAGCCACTTCAACGTGTTCACCTACGAACTGAACCCGCTGGTCTGCGTGCCGCTGGGCTTTGCGGGCGGCACCTGCCCGATCGCCGACAAGTACAAGACCACCGGTGTCGAGTTCGCGGGCACGCTGCGCTACGGGGGGCTGAGCATGCTGGCCAACCTGACCTACAACAAGTCGAAGAAGGCCCCGGGCGGTTCGAGCACCTTCTACCCGTCGGACCGCATTTCGGACCTGACCTACTCGCTCGCCGCGAACTACAAGGTGAACGACATGGCCTCGGTCGGCTTCGACGTGGCGGGGGTTTCGGGCCAGGCCGATGGCGTGCCCACCGGCAACAAGTGGCCGGGCTCGGCCGTGGTCGGCGCCAACCTCAAGCTGACCCCGGTCAAGAACCTGCAGTTCGGGCTGAACGTCTACAACCTGTTCAACGCCTATGCCGCGCAGGGTGCGGGCGGGATCACCGCGGTGACCGGCTCGACCTTCTACGGCGGCGCTTCGGTCGCCAACGGCCGGACGGTGACGGGTTCGATCAAGTTCAGCTTCTGATCAACCGGTAACGGGTCGCACAATGGGGGGCGGGCGCGAACTTCTGTTCCGCCCGCCCCTTGTGTTTTAGCGCCGGCAGGCGATGGTGGCCGCCGGCGGCAAGAAGGCAGAGGTAGAGATGACGGGCACCGATCCCGACCGGCACATCCGCGAGATCCTGATCGTCGGCGGCGGCTCCGCCGGGTGGATGACCGCCGCGATGCTGGCCCAGACCCTGCGCGAGGGCTGCCGCATCACCCTGGTCGAAAGCGAGGAGATCGGCACCATCGGCGTCGGCGAGGCGACCATTCCGCCGATCAAGACCTTCAACGAGGCGCTGGGCATTGCCGAGGCCGATTTCGTCCGCGCCACCCGGGGCACCTTCAAGCTGGGGATCGAATTCGTCGGCTGGGGCGCCGAACAGGGGCGCTATTTCCACCCCTTCGGCAGCTATGCCCGCAATTTCGACACCGTGGCGCTGCACCAGTTCTGGCTGCGCGCCCGCGCCGAGGGCGAAACCGCCCCGCTCGACGATCACTGCATGGCCTGGGCGCTGGCTCGCGCCGGGCGGATGGCCCGGCCCGCGCCCGATCCGCGCAGCGTGCTCTCGACCTTCGACTATGCCTATCACTTCGATGCCAGCCTCTATGCCGCCTATCTGCGCCAATATGCCGAAGCGCGCGGGGTGGTGCGGATCGAGGGGCGCATCGCCCAGGTCCGGCAGCGCCCCGCGGATGGCTTTGTTGCCGGTGTCACGCTCGAGGACGGGCGGGCGCTGGATGCGGAACTGTTCATCGATTGCTCGGGGATGCGTTCGCTGCTGCTCGGCGAGGCGCTGGGGGTCGGTTACGACGACTGGTCGCACTGGCTGCCCTGCGATCGCGCAGTGGCCATGCCCTGCGCCAACCCG
>JAFECL010000011.1 GCA_018242165.1 Pseudomonadota bacterium | reverse complement strand
TTCAGCACCGGGGCCAGCACCCCCAGCGAATTGCGCGCGAGGTAGTTGAGGATCGTGCCGACGAAGATCAGCGCGATCACCTGCCAGCGCAGGTTGGCCCGCAACAGGGCGCCCCGGTTGGCCATCATGCCGCCTCCAGCAGCTGGGCCAGGGTGGCGTGATCGGCGGCGGTCGGGGTCCAGGTGGCGCTGACCAGACCCGCCGGGCCGAACAGCGCGGCAACGATGCCGCCGGCGCCGTGGTGGCGCCAGGCATCGGCCAGCGGCTGGGCCAGCGGATCGTCGACCGGGCCCCAGGGTTCGGCATTGTCGCCGCGCAGGTGGCGCAGCCAGCCGGCCAGCGCGGCAAGGATCGCCGGACAGTCCTGCCCGCGCCGCTGCTGTTCGGCCAGCGTTTCCAGCCAGCGCTGCGGCACCTTCTGGCTGCCGTCCATCGCGATCTGGATCAGGCGGTGGTTCAGCGCCGGATTGGCAAAGCGGGCCAGCAGGGCATCGGCATAGGCGGCCAGATCGTGCCCCGGCGCGGCGGCGACGGTGGGCGCCGCCTCGACGCGCATCAGGCGCTCGATCAGGGGGCGGATCGCCGGATCGGCCACCGCCTGGTGGACAAAGGTGTGTCCGTGCCGCAGCCCGAGATAGGCCAGCGCCGAATGGGCGCCGTTGAGCATCCGCAGCTTGGCGCTTTCATAGGGGGCGACCTGGGCCACCAGTTCGGCGCCAACCGCTTCCCAGCGCGGGCGCGGGCCGGCGAAGCGGTCTTCGATCACCCATTGGCTGAACGGCTCGGTGACCACGGCGGCCGCGTCGCTCAGGCCCAGCGCCCCGGCCACCTCGGCCAGATCAGCGGGGGTGGTGGCCGGCACGATCCGATCGATCATCGTCGCCGGGCAGGTGCAGTTCCCGGCGAACCAGGGGGCCAGCGCGGGCATCCGCGCGGCGAGGTATGCGCCCATCAGCCGTTCGAGCTGCTGGCCATTGTCGGCCAGGTTGTCGCACGACAGCAGGGTCAAGCCACCCAGCCCGGCGGCCTGGCGACGGGCCAGCCCCTCGGCCAGCAGCGGGTAGAAGCCCTGATCGGCCAGGGCCAAGTCAAGGCTGCCATCGGCCCGGCGGCAATAGCCCTTCTCGGTGATGGTAAAGCTGGCGATCCGCGTCGCCGGAACGGCCAGCGCGGCCACCACCGCCGCGCCCTCGCGGCTGGCCACCAGCACTTCGCGCACCGCGCCGATCACCGCCAGCGCGGTACCCCGGGCCGACCGCTCGGCCAGCGTATAGAGCCCGCCCTGCGGGTTGAGCTGCTCTGCCACCCCGGCCGAGCGGAGCGACACCCCGGTGATCATCCAGTCCCGATCCCCCGCCGCCATGGCCCGGTCGGTGTACCAGGCCATGTGCGCGCGGTGGAACGCCCCGATCCCGAAATGGACGATGCCCACCGCTTGCGCCGCGCGGTCATAGCCGGGGCGCGTGATGCCGGTGGGAAGGCCACCCAGACAGGCAGGCGAGAGCCGCATCGTTACCTCATTTTTGGTAATGCCAATTCAAATAACTTGACTGACCAAACCGGACTTGTCAATGGAGGGGCGCAATCTGCCACGCAGCCGATGGATGGACATTCGCCATGAAGATAACCGAGGCCCGAGTCATCGTCACCTGCCCGGGGCGCAACTTCGTCACCCTGAAGGTGATGACCGACCAGGGCCTGTACGGGATCGGCGATGCCACGCTCAACGGGCGCGAGAAGTCGGTGGTCTCGTACCTCGAGGATCACGTCATCCCCTGCCTGATCGGGATGGATGCCAGCCGGATCGAGGATATCTGGCAATATCTCTATCGCGGGGCCTACTGGCGGCGCGGCCCGGTCACCATGCGGGCGATCGCGGCGGTCGACATGGCGCTGTGGGATATCAAGGCCAAGGCGGCAGGGATGCCGCTGTACCAGCTGCTGGGCGGCAAGAGCCGCGACCGGGTGATGGTCTATGGTCATGCCAACGGCAGTGACATCGGCGAAACGGTCGAGGCGGTGGGCCACTATATCGACCTTGGCTACAAGGCGATCCGCGCCCAGACCGGGGTGCCCGGGATCAAGGATGCCTATGGCGTCGGGCGCGGCAAGCTGTTCTATGAGCCGGCCGATGCCGCGCTGCCCAGTGTCACCGGCTGGGATACCGCCAAGGCGCTGAACCACGTGCCCAGGCTGTTCGAAAAGCTGCGCGAGACCTACGGCTTTGACCATCACCTGCTGCACGATGGCCACCACCGCTATACCCCGCAGGAAGCCGCGACGCTGGGCAAGGCGCTGGAACCCTTCCGGCTGTTCTGGCTGGAGGATTGCACCCCGGCCGAAAACCAGGAAGCCTTCAAGCTGGTGCGCCAGCACACCACCACGCCCTTGGCTGTCGGCGAGGTGTTCAACACCATCTGGGATGCCAAGGATCTGATACAGAACCAGCTGATCGACTATATCCGCGCCACTGTGGTCGGCGCCGGGGGGATCACCCACCTGCGCCGCATCGCCGATCTGGCCAGCCTCTATCAGGTCCGCACCGGCTGCCACGGCGCCACCGACCTGTCGCCGGTGACCATGGGCTGCGCGCTGCATTTCGGCACCTGGGTGCCCAACTTCGGCATCCAGGAATACATGCGCCATACCGAGGAAACCGATGCGGTCTTCCCGCATGACTATGCCTTTGCCGACGGTTTCCTGACCTGTGGCGAAACCCCGGGCCACGGGGTCGACATCGACGAGGCGCTGGCGGCCAAGTATCCCTACAAGCCCGCCTACCTGCCGGTCGCCCGGCTGGCCGACGGCACCATGTGGAACTGGTAAGGCCAGCCATGGCCGCACCCTGCCCCGCGATCGTCTGCTGTGGCGAGGGGATGCTCGAGCTGGCCCGCGCCGGCACGGGCTGGGCGCTGGGCAGCGCCGGCGATACGCTGAACGTCGCGGTGCACCTCGCCCGCGCCGGCAACCCGGTCGGCTATCTCACCGCGCTGGGCAACGATCCGTTCAGCGACGAGATGCTGGCGCGCTGGGCCGGCGAGGGGGTCGATACCAGCCTGGTGCTGCGCGATCCCGCCCGGCTGCCCGGGCTCTACGCAATCAGCACCGACGATCAGGGCGAGCGCAGCTTTGCCTATTGGCGCGAAGCCAGCGCAGCGCGGGCGATGTTCGCCCTGCCCGGCAGCGCGGCAATGGCGGAACGCGCCAGCGCGGCCCGGCTGCTGGTCTTTTCGCTGATCAGCCTCGCCATCCTGCCCGACGCCGGGCGCGAGGCGTTGCTGGCGCTGGCCGAACGGGTCCGCGGTGGCGGCGGCCAGGTCGCTTTTGACGGCAATTACCGCGCCCGGCTGTGGGGCGATGCGGTAGCGGCCCGCCACTGGCGCGACCGGGCGATCGCCCGGGCCGATATCGGCCTGCCGACGCTGGAGGACGAGGCCGCGCTGGGCGGCGCTGGCGATGCCCCGGCGGTGGCCGCCCATTGGCAGGGGCTGGGCTGCGCCGAAGTGGTGGTCAAGCTTGGCGCGGCGGGCTGCCTGCTGCCCGATGGCACCTCCAGCCCACCGCCCGAAGTGCTGCGCCCGGTCGACACCAGCGGCGCCGGCGATGCCTTCGATGCCGGCTATCTCGATGCCCGCCTGAAGGGCCTGCCCCCCGCCGAGGCTGCCCAGGCCGGGCATCGGCTGGCCGGCTGGACGGTGATGCGCCCCGGGGCAATCCCTGCCCGCTGAGGCGCGCCTGCCAGCCGTGCGACCCCACAAAACTGACCCAAAATCGGCCAACCCCGGCGCGGTTCGATTTTGACAACCCCGGCGATCGAAGGCATAGCGCCCCCGGACGGCGGCAACGGATCTGGGCGCGACATGGAGAGGCCATTTCCGGCGAAACATGCCATCTCGCTGCTGGTCCACGAGCAGCTTCCCGTCATCGTCGACCAGTGCCGCAACCTCGCGTTCTTTGCGCCGCAGGCGGTGGTCATGCTGCACCGTTCCCCCTCGGCCGACTTCACGCACGAGGCGCTGGCGGCAGCCCTGGCCGAAGCCGGCCTGACGCGCGCCCGGGTCAATCCCGTCTCGGTCAAGACCCAGTGGGGCGGGATCGTCGAGGCCCACCTCGCCAATATTGCCGCGCTGGCCGATTACTGCACGGCCGACAGCTCGGTCAGCTTTCACTCTTCGAACGACATGCTGCTGGTCCGCCTGCCCGAAATGGGCCGGCCCGGCCTGGCCTGGTATGGCCAGCGCGAGATCAGCCCGGCCTCGCGCTGGTCGACCGGGCGCAAGTATTGCCGCACCCCGGGCTTTGCCGAGCTGCTGGCCGCGCTGGACTGCACGCGGGCGGTGGGCAGCCAGATCGAGGGTTCGACCTTCCCCTATGCCGTGGTGGCCGAGCTGGCCGCGCGGATGCGTGCCGCGCCCGAACTCGCCCGGCTGCTGCCGCCGATCGCCGAGGAAATGCTGTTCGCCACCTATGCCGCCAACCACGGCGTGCCATCCACCGGCCACCCCTATGTGCTGATGCGCGCCCACATCATGGGCTCGTCCGCGGTGGGGCTGCTGCCGGGGCCGCTGCGCAACACCGCGCCGGCCTGGCTGCTGCACAAGGCCATGGCCCGGCTGGAGGGGCGGCTGAAGGGCACCAGCGCGGCGCTGCGCGATGTCGAGGCGATCATTGCCGGCAAGCCGCTGACCGAGCCCGACTGGGCCCATTCCGCCCCGCCGCGCGGCGCGCTGACCTACCACGGGATCAAGCGGGTCGAACGGCGGATCGACGATCCGCTGCGGATCCGGATCCGCCAGCACCTTGACGCCTGCCAGGAAGCCGAAGCCCGCCGATGACCCAGCCCGCCGCCAACCGCATCGTCATCGACCTCGACGGGACGCTGACCCACGACGATCCGGCGCTGCCCTATCCCGAACGCCGCCCCCGGCTCGACGTGATCGCCCGGCTGCGCGACTATCGCGCGATGGGCTACACCATCTGCATCCTCACCGCGCGCAACATGCGGACCTACGAGGGCAACGTCGGCAAGATCGCCGTCCACACCCTGCCGGTGATCGCCGCCTGGCTGGAGCGCCACGAGGTGCCGCACGACGAGATCCTGGTCGGCAAACCATGGTGCGGGCCACAGGGCTTCTACGTCGATGATCGCGCGCTGCGCCCCGACGAATTCGTCCGGCTGGCCCCCGACGAGGTCGAGCGCCTGATCGGCGAGAACGCCGACAAATGACCACACCGCCCGTCA
The DNA here is from genome assembly GCA_018242165.1 of Pseudomonadota bacterium. GTDB lineage: Bacteria > Pseudomonadota > Alphaproteobacteria > Sphingomonadales > Sphingomonadaceae > Novosphingobium. The sequence continues at coordinate 51,782 of JAFECL010000011.1, read as the reverse complement.
TCCTGATCACCTCGGCCTCCTATGTCGCCGACGAACTGGCGGCCGAGTTCGGGCGGCTGCCCCCGGCCTTCCTGCCGGTGGGGCACAACCGCCTGTTCGACCTGCAGGTCGAGATGCTGGGCGCCGGGGCATACCTGACCGTGCCGATGGGCTTCGCCCTGCCCGAGGCCGATGCCGAGCGACTGGCCGCCCTGCAGGTTCAGGTGCTGCGCGTGCCCGAGGGGCTGCGGCTGGGCGATTCGGTGCGCTATGCGCTCGAGGTGATCGGCGATACCAGCGGCGGGGTCCGCATCCTGCACGGCGACACGGTGATCTACGACCTGCCCGAGGGCAGCGACGTGCTGGCCATGGGCGATGCCCCGCCGGCCTATACCTGGGGGGTGATGGCCGAGCACGACGAAGGCACCACCAGCGAGCCCGAGGTGCTGGCCGGCTATTTCGCCTTTGCCGACGGCATGGAGTTCCGCCGCGCGCTGGCGGTCTGCCAGGGCGATTTCGTCGGGGCGGTGAACCATTACGGCAAGGTGCGACCGCTGCGCCTGCAACGGGTCAGCACCTGGCTCGATTGCGGCCACCTGCAGACCTATTACCGCTCGCGCTGCTCGATGCGGATCCAGCGTTCGTTCAACCAGCTGGCGATCTCGTACCAGGTGGTCGAAAAGCGCAGCCACGATGCCGCCAAGGTGCAAGCCGAGGCCAGCTGGTTCGAACAGCTGCCGCCCCGGATGCGGATGCATACCCCGGCCTTCCTCGGGCGGCTCGATCCGGTGGCGGGCGACGGCGCCACGCCGGCCCAGCCGGCGGGCTATGCCATCGAATACCTGCCGATGCCCTCGCTGCACGAATTGCTGGTCTTCGCCGCGGTGGGCAGCGCCGGCTGGCGCCACATCCTCGAGGGCATCTTCGCCTTCATGCAGACCGGGCTGGAACACGGCCGGGCTGCGGCACCGGGGCCGGTCATCGCCGCGCTGACCGCCGACAAGACCGAGGCCCGGCTGCGCGGCTGGCTGGCCGGGGCCGGCATTCCCGAGGACCGCGCCTGGCGCTATCAGGGCCGCGCCATGCCCGCGCCGCTGGAAATCGCCCGGCAGACCGCCGCGCTGATCGACACCGCCACGCCCGATTTCCTGGGCATCATGCACGGCGACCTGTGCTTCACCAACATGTTCTACGATTTCCGCACCCAGCGGATCAAGGTGATCGACCCGCGCGGCACCGTCGATGGCCAGGCGCCCACGGTGTTCGGCGACCTGCGTTACGACATGGCCAAGATCAACCATTCGATCGTCGGCGCCTATGACTTCATCCTGGCCGGGCGCTATCGCTGCGAGGGGTTCGAGGCCGGCGACCTGTCGATCGGCTTTCCCCGCGATTCGTCGCTCGACCGGGTGACCGCGCTGGCCGGCGCGTTCAGCCTCAACGGGCGGCGGCTGGGTGACCCGGAAATCACCGCCATGACGATCCACCTGTTCCTCTCGATGCTGCCGCTGCACGCCGACAATCCCGGCCGCCAGCGCGCCTTCCTCGCCAATGCGCTGCGCCTGTTCGCCGAAAGGCTGCGGGCGTGATCGTCATCCCGATGGCCGGCGCCAGCCGCCGCTTTGCCGAGGCCGGCTATGGCCCGCCCAAATACATGTTGCCGCTGGCCGGGCGCCCGCTGTTCGACTGGGCGGTGCTGTCGTTCGCCGGATCCTTCGCGCACGACAGCTTCCTGTTCATCCTGCGCGACGTGGCCGGCACCCGCGATTTCGTCGCCGCGCGGGCCCGGGCGCTGGGCCTCGCCCGCTGGGCGATCGCCGAGCTTGACGGCCCCACCGCCGGGCAGGCCGAAACGGTCGAACTGGGGCTGGTCCAGGCCGGGGTTGCCGGCACGGAACCGCTGGCGATCTTCAACATCGACACGATCCGCCCCGGGCTCGACCCGGCGCCGATCCCCGGCACCGACGGCTGGCTCGAGGTCTTTTCCGCGCCGGGCGACAACTGGTCGTTCATCGAGCCTGACCCGGCCGACCCGCAACGCGTGATCCGCTGCACCGAAAAGCAGCGCATCTCGGACCATTGCTGCACCGGGCTCTACCAGTTCGCCAGCGCAGCACTGTTTGCCGAGGCGCTGGCCGCCGAGCGGGCCGCGCCATCCAGCCACGAGCTGTTCGTCGCCCCGCTCTACAACCACCTGATCGCGCGCGGCGCCCGCATCGGCTGGCGCGAGGCCCCGGCGGACAGGGTCATCCTTTCGGGCGTGCCCGCCGAATACGAGGCGCTGCTGGCCGAATTGCCGGCGGCCCTGCGCACGCTCGGCCCAGCGGTTTAGGCTGCCCCGGGCTGCTCCCGCCCCGGCGAGCGGCCAACCGCGCGGGCAAAGCCCAGAATCACCAGATAGGCCAGCGCGGGCGCGATGAAGATCTTCTGCAGCCCGAAGGTATCGGCGATCAGCCCGACCAGCACCGGCAGCACCGCCCCCGCGCTGATCGCGATGCACAACAGCCCCGAGGTCGCCCCCGGCGGCGCGCTGGAACGTTCGAGCGTCAGCGAGAAAATGGTCGGGAACATGATCGCGTTGCACAGGCCCACCGCCAGCGCGGCCCAGCCCGCCAGCCAGCCCGGGCCGACCATCGCACAGAGGCACAGCACCACCGCCAGCGCCGCCGCCATGGCCAGCGGCCCACTGGCCCGGACCCGCCGCAGCAGCAGGCTGCCCAGGAACCGCCCGACCAGCGCGCCGCCCCAATAACAGACCGAGAGGTAATCCGCCGCCTGCTCGAGCGAGATGCCCCAGACTTCGGGCTGGTGCAGGAAGTTGATCATCACGCTGCCGATCGACACTTCGGCGCCGACATAGGCCCCGATCGCGATCGCCCCGCCCACCGCCCAGCGCGATCGCAGGGCGGTCGACAAGGCGCCCGGGGCCGGGGCCTGGCGCGTGGCGCCGCCCGCCACCAGCAACCGCCGCCCGGCAAAGGCCAGCACCAGCAGCCCGGCAGCGGCCAGCGCCATCGCCGCATAGGCGTGGCTGATCGCGATCAGCCGGGCCGGCGCCGGGCCGCCAAGGGGCTGGCCCAGCATCGCCCGCGCCCCGAAGCGCACCCCCACCACCACCCCCAGGGCGTTGAACGCCTGTGCCAGGGTCAGCCGCATGTGGCTGCGCCCGGCTTCGCCCAGCCCTGCGGCCAGCGGATTGGCCGCAACCTGCAGGCTGTTCACCCCGAGGGCCACCACGAACAGCGCCGCCAGCACCGCCGGGAACAGGCCCAGGGGGGTCAGCGCGGCGGCCAGCCCCAAGCCCAATGCAAACAGCGCCAGCGCCCCCAGGATCACCGGCACCGGGCCGCGCTGATCGACCAGCCATGCCGCCGGCAACGCGACCAGCCCGTTGGCCAGGAAGAACACCAGCTGGATCCGCAACGCCTCGCTATAGCTCAGGCCAAAGCTGACCCGCAGCGCGGCGATCAGCGGATCGTTGTTGGCGGTCACGAAGCCCCAGCTGAAAAACAGCAGCGTCACCAGCACGAAGGCCAGCCGGGCGCGGAGCGGATTGGGGCCCGGAACGGTCACCCGGGCGGCAATCGCAGCGTGGCGAGGGCCCCCGCCGGCAGCGCCAGCCGGGCCGCGCCCCGGCCATCGCCGATGCGCACCGCCCGGGCGCTGGCCGCGCCATTGAACACCAGCACGATCCGCGCCCCGTCGGCATTGCGAAAGGCCACCGCGGCAAGCTCATCCGCCGCCCCGGTCAGCCCGATCCGCCGCGCCCCGCGCTGCACGAACCGCGCGGCATGGGCCAGCACATAGTAATCGACGTTGCGGGTGACGGTGCCATCGGCGGCGATCGTCACCAGCCCCCGGCAATCGCCGCAGCCGCCATGGTGCGGCCCGTGCGCCGGATCGAGCGCCAGGTTCCACAGGATCACCCCCGAACCGCCGTGCGCCAGCGAGCCGATCAGCAGGGTGCGCGCCTGCCAGGCCAGTGCCTTGCCCCACCCGGCCATCCATTCGCCGCCCGAACATTCGGTCACCAGCATCGGCAGGTGCGGCCAGCGCTGGCGCACCGCATCCTGCGCCGCCGGATCGCCGGCATAGCAGTGCCAGGCCAGCCCGGCGATCCGTTCCCGCGCCGCCGGATCGGCCAGCACCGCCAGCGGTTCCTCGGGCTTGTCCCAGTTGTGGTCCCACTCCCACAGCGCCGCCCCGGTGCCGCGCAAAGCCGGCCCGACATGGTGCGCCGCCAGCTCGGCCCGTTGCGCTGCCGACAGCCGCATCCCGGGATAGTCGCCGGGTTCGAAACCGGGCTCGTTCTGCAAGGTGATCGCGTTGACCGGCACCCCCTCCGCCGCCATCGCCCGGACATAGGCGCGCAGATAGGCGGCGAAGGCCCCATAGCGATCGGCCCGCAGCGTGCCGCCGATCATGCTGTCGGTGCTCTTCATCCAGCCGGGCGCGCTCCATGTCGCGGCGAACAGGCGCAGGTCGGGGCGGATGCGGCGGGCTTCGCGCAGCAGGGGGATCAGCGTGGTGCGCGCCGGGCCGAGCGAGAACCCGCGCAGGCCGGGGTCGGCACCGCCCGGCGGCTGATCGTCGTACGAATAGGCCGAGGTGGAAAAGTCGGTCGCGCCGATTCCCAGCCGCAGCAGCGAAAGGCCGGTGGCGGGGCCGAACAGCTCGCGCATCAGCCAGTGGCGGCGGGCGGGCGGCAAGGCGCCGATCACGCTGGCCGAGGCATCGGTCATCGCCGCGCCAAACCCGATCACCCCGGGTCCGGGCAGCGGCAGCCCCAGCCGCAGTTCAACCTCACCGCCGGGCGCCGCGCCGGCGCGCACCCAACGCAGGTCCTGCTGGCGCTCCAGCCGCCGGGTGCCGTCGGCGCTGGTCAGCCACCAGTGCGCCACGCGCGCCGGGGCCACGCCGGGCAGCCCCAGCGCCACGAGCGTCAGCAGCAGGGCGAATCTAGATCGACGGCGCGGCACAGGTCTGGGCGACATAATCGGCATGGCTGGGCATATGGTCGAGGCATTTACCGATAACCGCCCGGATATTGCCAAGGAATTGTGCGATCTCGTCGGGCCGCTTCACCTCGACCAGCGGATCGGACGCACGCGGGATCACCCCCTGGCCCAGGAACACCTGGATCCAGCTCTCTTCGGCAAACAGCTCGTCATCCTCGCGCACGATCCGGCCGTTGGCGCGGAACAGGTCGATCTTGCGCGCCAGCGTCTCGGGCACCGGCATATCGCGGCAGTGGCGCCAGAACTCGGTATCGTCGCGCTCGGTGGCCTTGTAGTGGAGGATGATGAAATCGCGGATCCGCTCGTATTCGAAGTCGGTCTGGCGGTTGAATTCGGCGATGGTGGCCGGATCGAAGCTGCGGTCAGGGAACAGCTTGATCAGGCGCACCACGGCCGACTGGATCAGATAGAGGCTGGTGCTCTCGAGCGGTTCGAGGAACCCGGCAGACAGCCCCACGGCCACGCAATTGCCCACCCAGGTCGCCCGGCGCTTGCCGGTACGATAGCGGATCCGCAGCGGCTCGGCACGCGGCGCGCCATCCAGGTTGGCCCGCAACTGCGCCTCGGCGGTCGCATCGTCGGTAAAGCGGCTGGAATAGACCATGCCGTTGCCGGTGCGGTGCTGCAGCGGAATGCGCCATTGCCACCCCGCCTCGCGCGCGGTGCTGCGGGTATAGGGGGTGAAATCGGCCGAGCGGTCGCAGGGCATGGCGATCGCCCGGTCGCACGGCAGCCACTGGCCCCAATCGTCGAACGGGGTCTGCAGCGCATCGCCGATCAGCAGCGCGCGCAGGCCGGTGCAGTCGACGAACAGATCAGCCTCGAGCCGCTGGCCATTGGCCAGCCTGATCGCCCGGATGTGGCCGTTCTCGCCGTCGCGCTCGACCTCGACCACCCGCCCCTCGGTCCGGATCACGCCGCGTGCCTCGGCATAGCCGCGCAGGAACCGGGCATAGAGCGTCGCGTCGAAATGGTAGGCGTGGGCGATGTGACCCAGCGGCGAAGCGGGCATGTTGGGCGCGGCGCGCATGAATTTGTTGGCCAGCGCGGCGGCGGTGTTGATCGAATAGTCGGCAAAGTCGCCGGCCTGCCCGGCCTCGCGCGCCTTCAGCCAATAGTGGTGGCAGCGCAGCCATTCGAGATTCTGGCCGATCACCCCGAAGCCGTGGATGTAGCTTTCGCCCTTGCGCCACCAGTCGACGAACTGGATCCCCAGCTTGAAGCTGCCCTGGGTCAGTCGCATGAACTCGTCTTCGTCGAAATCGAGCAGCTTGTTGAACTGCTTGATCGCGGGGATCGTCGCCTCGCCCACGCCGATGGTGGCGATCTCGTCGCTTTCGACCAGATCGATGCGGTAGAGGCCCTTGAACAGCTGCGCCATCAGCGCTGCGGTCATCCACCCGGCCGATCCGCCGCCGACGATCAGGATGCGCGCGATGTTCGGGGTGGCCATGGCCTGAATTTCCTTAGTGGCCGCGCGCCTCGCAACTGGCGGGCGGCGGCGGCTCGGGCAGTCTGGCAACAATTCCCGGCCGTGCATAGCTCAGGCCATAGCCACGCGCGAACAACTGCCGGGTGGCACAGGCATCGGCGGGCCAGGCGAAGGGCAGCCGGCCCCGGAAATCGGTGCCCTGGCCCAGCAGCACGTCAGCCACCCCGCCGCCCTCGCTGCCCGGCAGCCAGGCGGCGACGAAGGCGCTCGAGCGGTTGAGCAGATCGTTCACCGGCAGCGGGCGGCCTGAATAGAACACCGTCACTACCGGCACGCCCTTGCCCGCCACCATGGCCAGCGCCGCGCCATCGCGCGGGGTGCGCAGGGTGTGGGTCAATGGCTGGGGCCAGGGGATATCGCCGCTGTATTCGGCATAGGGCGCTTCACCCAGCACCGCGACCACGGCATCGAAATCGCGCGGGTTCACCCCCTTGCCATCGACGCTGTAGGTGACGCGGTCGGTGCCCAGCCGGTTGCGCAGCGCCGCCAGCAGCGTTTCCGCCGGGCGATAATCGGCCGCCCGGTTTTCGGTGCCCTGCCAGGTGCGCGACCAGCCGCCGGCCTGGCGCGCCATGCTGTCGGCCGCATCCCCCACCACCAGCACGCGCGCCCCGGCCTTCAGCGGCAGCGCATGGTTCTGGTTCTTCAGCAGCACCAGCGATTCGCGCACCGCACGCCGGGCCAGCGCCCGATCGGCGAGCGCGGCATCGCTGCCGGCCACCCCGCCGCTCGCCGGCGAATGCGCAAACAGCCCGCTGCGCAGCTTGACCCGCAGGATCCGCCGCACCGCATCGTCGATCCGCGCCATGGGGATCCGCCCCTCGCGCACGTCGGCCAGGGTGTTGGTGATGAAGGCCTGCCAGTCGTCTGGCACCATCACCATGTCGACCCCGGCGTTGATCGCCTGCGGGCAATGGGCGATCGTGCAGCCAGGCACCTGGCGGATCGCGTTCCAGTCGGAGATGACAAGGCCATCGAAGCCCAGCCGCTGCTTGAGCACGGTGGTCAGCAGATAGCCCGAGCCGTGCAGCCTGCCCTCCGGGTCGCGGCCCGGCGGGCTCCAGCTGTTGTACGAGGCCATCACCGTCTGCACCCCGGCCGCCAGCGCGCCGTAATAGCCCTGGGCATGGACCCCGGCCAGCACCGCCTCGCTGGCGCGGTTGTCGCCTTCGTCCACCCCCTGATAGGTGCCGCCATCGCCAATGTAATGCTTGACCGAGGCGACCACCGCCTCCGGGCCGCTCAGGTTGCCCTGCAGGCCGCGCACCGCGGCCTCGCCATAGCTGCGCACCAGCGCCGGATCGGAGGAATAGCTCTCGTAGAACCGGCCCCAGCGCGGGTTCTGCGCCACCGCCACGGTGGGGGCGAAGGCCCAGCTGATCCCGGTGGCGCGCACCGCGCGGGCGGTGGCGTGGGCAACATCCCGCACCAGCGCCGGATCATGGGCGGCACCCAGCCCGATATTGTGCGGAAACAGCGTGGCGCCCAGCGCATTGTTGTTGCCGTGGACCGCGTCGATCCCCCAGATCACCGGCACCGGCACCTTCATGTCCGAATGCAGCGACGCCTGGTAATAGCGTTCCGCCAACCCGGCCCAGTCGGCCGCGCTGGCGTCCTTGTTCAGCCCCGGCCACGACCCCCCGCCGTTGAGCACCGAGCCCAGGTAGAACTGCCGCACCTGATCGGGCGTGGCGGTCTTGATTTCCGCCTGGGTCATCTGGCCGATCTTCTGTTCGAGCGTCATCCCGGCGATGATCGTGTCGATCCGCGCCTCGATCGCCGGATCGGGGCGCGGGGCGGGCAGCTGCGGCCAGACCGCCGCGGCATCCCCGGCATGGACGAATGTGCCCGCCAGGGCCCCGATAGCAGCGGCGCCCATGGCGAACAGGCGAAGCGAAACCCGGATCATGACGGCACTTTCAGCAGGGAATGGAAGCCAAAGGCAGGAATCGATGCGCCGGCCAGCAGCCTTGCGACTGCCGACCGGCGCAGGCTCGGTTCAGAACTTGAAGCCGAAACCGGCGAGGTAAGTGGCGCCGTACTTCTCGTAGATTTCCGGCATGCTCACCCCGTTGTAGTTGATCGTGGAGCGATAGGGATTGTTGAGCAGATTGAGCCCCTGCAGCGTGAAGCTGACCCCGGCGAGGTGCGAACCCTTGGGGAAGGTATAGCCGATCTGCGCATCGAGCTGCTTGTCGGCCATCACCGAGGAATAGCCGGTGTTGGCAAACAGCTGCACGACCTCACCCAGGAACGCCGAGCGATAACGGTAATTGGCGCGCGCCTGGAAGCCATGGCGCTCGTAGTAGGCCGTTACCGAATAGACGTTCTTCGAGTTGCCCGGCATCGGGATGTTGCCGGCCGACACGTCGCTGATCTTGATTTCGGACTTGTTGTACGAATAGTTGGCGATCAGACCGAAGCCTTCGAGCAGCGGGCTGATCTTCTTCAGATCCAGCGCACCGCCCACTTCCACGCCCCAGACATTCCCACCCAGCGCATTCGCCGGCATGGTGATCGTGCCCCCGGTAAAGACCGTGACCCCCGGCGGCAGCGCGCTGGCGCCCTGGCGCGGTACCTGCGAGAAGTCGTAGGGCAGGATCTGGTTGTAGATGTAGCTGTCGAGCTTCTTGTAGAAGCCGGTCACCGCCAGATAGCTGGCCCCGCCAAAGTACTTTTCGAGGCTGAGGTCGACCGCCGTGGCACGCCACGGCCGCAGCTTCGGATTGCCGACCGAGCCGCTGTAGCAGGCATAGGCCGGATTCGGGCTGGAGGTGCCCGGCAGGGTGCACGGCGGGTTGCCGAGCGAGACCTGATAGCTGGCGCGCATGTCATCCATGCGCGGCCGCGCCATCGTCCGCCCGGCGGCAAAGCGCACCTTCAGGCCATTGTTGCCGATGTCGTAGATCAGGTTCAGGTTGGGCAGGAAATCGACATAGCTCGTTCCGGCCGCCAGCGGGATCGGGTTCGAAACGCTGCCATCCGGCCCGGTTACCGTCGCGGTGCCCGCCGAGTTCTGCTTCGAGAAGACCAGCTGCGCGCCGATATCGCCATGCAGCCGCTTGTGATCGATGATCAGCTTGGCGCGGCCGGTGAACACATCCTCGGTCACCGTCCAGGCCTTGGCATAGTGGTTGGTGTCGGTGATCGCCTGCACGGTGTAATAGTTGGCGAGAATGCTGGGCAGGTTGAACGACAGCACATTGCCGAAGCCGGCGAAGCCCAGGTTGGTCGGGTTGACCAGATCCGCAGCCTTGACCAGCGTCTCGGCGCGGCTGTTGTTCAGGAACAGGTTCGATTCATCGACGTACTTGCTCTTCTTGGTGTGCTGATAGTTCACCCCGAAGTGGAAGCTGCTGAACAGCCCGCCGTTCAGGCTGTACTGCCCCCCCAGATCGGCGGCGAAGATGTCTTCCCTGATGTCGGGCGCGTGGATCAGCGCGTCGTGGCCCCAGCCGCCCCAGGCCGCGCGATCGCCCAGCGAAACCTTGCTGGCATCGGCATAGTTCAGGCCGGGGGTATACTGCGGGAAGCTGTCGCCAGCCGGCGACCAGGCGAACTTCATCGCATCGTTGGTATAGACGATGCTGCCGCCCGCCGAACCGCCGGTGCCATAGCCGGCATAGAGCTCGGCATAGCTTTCCCTGGCATGGGCCCGCGAATAGCTGAGGTCCGCCGCCAGCTTCAGCCGGTCCGTCGGGTTCAGTTCGAGCCGGTTCGCCGCCGAAAACAGCGTATCGCTATGGGTGTTGTACTGATCGATCAGGATCGGCACGAAATTGCCATAGGTGCCCGTCGTGGCGAAGGCGGTGTTCTGGTAGGTGGTGGTGCCGATGTTCGAGAAGGTGCCCGAGGTGCCGCCCGCACCCGGAGCCCACGGCGCCGAGAACCATTCGGCACCGCGCATCGTTTCGCGCTGGTTGTAGCGCGAGTAATAGATATCGACGATGTCGCGCACGCCGTCGCTGGGCTTGAACTCGACGGTGCCGGTCACCCCGTTACGCACCTGCCGGCGCGAGAAGGCGTAGATTTCCGCGCCGCCCATATAATTGTCCGAAGCCGCCGAGGCCGGAGTCACCGGGGTGCCGATCGGGCTGCCATAGAACCAGTTCTTGGTGTGCTGGGTAACCGCCGGCTCGTCGCTGTGGGCGAAGCTGATCGCCACGCCGATGGTGTTGTCGGCGAATTGGCTGATGTAGGTGACGTTGGCCTTGAAGCCCTTGTTCGAGACGTCGGAATTGACGTGGCCGGCGCTGTTGATTTCGCCCAGCACGTTCACCGCAACCACATGCTTGCCATAGGCCAGCGGGCGCACGGTCTGCAGGTCGGTGGTGCCCGACAGGCCCATCCCGACCAGATCGAGGTTCGGGGTCTTGTACAGTTCGACCCGGCTGATGGTTTCGGCGGGGTACTGATCGTACTGCACCGCCCGGTTGTAGCCCGAGCTTGCCTGCGGCCGGCCGTTCAGGAAGGTCGCGGTGAAATCGGGCGGAAAGCCGCGGATCGAGATGATTTCCGCCTTGCCGCCCACGCGCTGTGCGGCGATCCCCGGGATGAAGGTCAGCGCCTCGGCGATCGAGGGCGTCGGCATCTTGCCGATGTCTTCCGAGGTAATCGCCTCGACGATCGACAGCGAGTTGCGCTTGACCGTGATCGATTCCTGGACGCTGTGACGAATGCCGGTGACGACAATGGTATTGCCGGAATCGTCGGTGGCCGGCGCGGCTTGCGCCTGGGCAACCGCGGGGCTGGCCGCCAATAGCGCCAGCAGCGAGACACCCGCCAGCTTGCGCTGCGCGCGAGTCGAATCGCCTTGTTCGATCTTGGTCACTTGCAGGATCCTCCCATTTATCACGCCCCGGCGCGCATTTTCGCACCTGGACGCCGCCCAACCCACGCGCCGCGAACCTTCAGAAATTCGCGCTCCTCCTCGCGGGAACGCTCCCACGATGCCGCCGGCGGGACGATCTGTCAACCGCGGACCACATCGTGCCGGCGAAATTTGCCGATGCGGCATGCTGCGAATCGCTCGCAAAACTGCGGATTATTGCGGGTTTGATCGCCGCTGTGCGGTTCTGCGCCCGGTCAGGCGCGGCGCAACGGGTTGTCAGCAGGCGATGGGGAGCGTTCCCACGGGTGGCCTACGCGGGCATGGGTCCGGCGGTGGATTCACGCAGCACCAGGCGGTAGGGAACCACTTCGAAGCCGGGCTCCAGCCGCTCGCGCCCCAGGCCGATCGCCGCGACCAGCTGTTCCACCGCGCGCTGGGCGATGGTCTTGACCGGCTGGTGCACCGTGGTCAGCGGCGGCCAGACGATCTCCGACACCGGGGTATCGTCGAACCCGGCCACCGAAACCTGGCCGGGGATGTCGATCCCCAGCTTGTGCAGGGCCAGCAACGCGCCGGCGGCCATGTCGTCGTTGGCGCAGATCAGCGCGGTGGGCCGGTCGTGCGGTTCCGCGAACAGTGCGGCGGCGGCCTCGATGCCCGTGCGGAAGGTGAAATCGCCGCGCGCCACCCGGGCCTCGGCCGGATCGAGCCCCGCCGCGCGCAGTGCGCCGACAAAGCCTTCAAAGCGCCCTTCGGCCGAAACGTGGCCGGCGGGCCCACGGATGTAGCCGAACCGGCGGTGCCCCAGCGCCAGCAGGTGGTGGGCCAGCGCGGTGCCCGCGGCGCAATCGTCCACCCCCACCACGGCGGTACGCGCCCGTGTTTCCGGCCCGCCGCCGATCGCCACCAGCGGGCAGCCGCGCGCCAGGATCGCATCCACCAGTGCCGGATCGTCGGCAAAGGGCGGGGGCAGCAGCAGGCCATCGCACCGCCCGCCGTCAATCAGCCCGACGATCTGCCGCACGCTGTCGGCCCGGGCCGGATTGAAACTGTGCACCCCCAGCGAATAGCCCGCCTCGGCACAGGCCCGCAGCGCCCCCAGCTCAAGCCCGGAATGGTAGTACGAGTTCGGCTCGCTCTCGAGATCCGACGCCGCGACCAGCACCAGCTGGCGGCTGACCCCGCTGGCCAGCGACCGGGCCTGCAGATTGACCTTGTAATCCAGCATGGCCACCGCGCGGCGCACCCGTTCGCGCGCCGCCTCGGTCACGCTGGGGCTGCCGTTCAGCACCCGCGAAACGGTGCTGCGGCCCACACCCGAAAGCGCCGCTACATCTTCAATGGTCGGTCGCTTGGTCGACAATCTGCTCTACTGACGATTGCTGGTGGGCCGCGGGACGGGTCAGGCCGGCAATCTGGGGGGAAGCCACCCCCTTTGGCAACAGGAATATGGCGCAGCGCCCAAAATGATCTCGCCCCCGCCCGAACCGCGGGTCCATCGGGCAAGACAGAGCGTCGCATTTTCCGCAAGGCGCTCTATCATCGTGCCGTGGACGGATGCCGGGCCGGTGCGTGCCGGCCGATCAAGGAGTGGCCATGATTACCAAGGGCAGGCTGGAGGCGTTCACCGATGGCGTGATCGCGATCATCATCACGGTGATGGTGCTCGAGATCAAGGTGCCGCACGGGGCAAGCCTCGCGGATCTGGCGCCGCTGACCGGAACCTTCGTCAGCTATGTGCTGAGCTTCCTCTATGTGGGGATCTACTGGAACAACCATCATCACACCCTGCACGCTTCCCGCTCGATCGATGGCGCGGTGCAATGGGCCAATCTCCACCTGATCTTCTGGCTGTCGCTGCTGCCCTTCACCACCGGCTGGGTGGGCGAGAACCATTTCGCCCGGATTCCGATGTTCTTCTATGGCCTCAACCTGCTGCTGGCCGCGCTGGCCTACACCATCTTCACCCGCTGCCTGGTGCGGCATCATGGCCGCGACAGCGCGCTGGCCCAGGCCTTCGGGCGCGACTGGAAGGGCAAACTGTCGCTTGCCCTCTATGTGCTGGGAATGGCGCTCACCTTCCTCAACCCCTGGGCGGGCTTCGCCTGCTATATCGCGGTGGCGCTGGTCTGGTTCATCCCCGACCCACGCATGCGCCAGGCCTTCGAGATGGCGCGGCAGCCCGGGCCGGAGGCCGGCTGAACAGGCCTGCCGCCGCGATAACCGCCAGGCCATGGCGGACTTGATAGCATGGTTCCGGGTGAGGAAACTGGAGCGGGCGAAGGGATTCGAACCCTCGACCCCAACCTTGGCAAGGGGTGGTTGAAACGGCCCAGCGAGTTCCCATCAGAAAAATACTGACAGTCTAATCGCTTGCCTTTGGGGGCATCTTTGGGCACGTTTTGTTCCTGCCGGTTCCGCAGGAAAACTGCCATTTCTGCTCCCCAGATGCTCCCCGGCGAAAGGAGGCTGCTGGTATGCCAGCGTTGAAAAGGACGTTTACCGAAGAAGGTGTGGCGCGGATGGCCCCGCCCCGCAATGGCCGCCGCGAATTTGGCGATACGGTGCAACGCGGCTTGCTGCTGCGCGTGAGTGAGACCGGGCTGAAATCGTGGTCGGTGATTTACAAGGTGCCCGGTGAACGGGGCATCAGCCGTTCGGGCCGTCCGCTGAAAGGATCGCAGAAGCGCATCACCCTTGGGCCATATCCCATGCTGGGCGTGGCGGCTGCGCGCAGCGAGGCGAGCAAGATTATCGCGCAGGCCATGACCGGGCGCGATCCTCGCCCGGAACGGCAGGACGCCAATCTCGCCCGCCATACCAATAGCGTGCAAGCCGTTTCGGAACGGATGGTCGAGCTTGCCAAGAAGCAGGTGGAAACATGGCCGCGCATGGAACAGGTATTGCGCGACCATGTCTGGCCCTCTCTGGGCAATCGTCCCATTGCCGACGTGACGCAGGCCGATGTGCATGAATTGCTGGACAAGCTGGTGGCCAAGGACAAGCACGGTACGGCCCGCGAAGTCCGCAAGATGATGTCGCGCCTGATGAACTACGCCGCCGAAAAGTCGCTAATCCCGGCATCGCCCATGGCGGGCATGACCCGGCGCGATTTGACGACGCAGCCCAAGGAGCGGGCGTTGAGCGATGAGGAAATCCGGGCGGTATGGGTTGCTACCGGCAAGATGGGCTATCCTTTCGGCAACCTCGCACGGATGGTGTTGCTGACCGGACAGCGCAAAAGCGACTGGAGCGATGCGCGCTGGGACGAGGTGGACGCGGGCGAACGCTGGCTGGCTATCCCCAAGGAGCGGTTTAAGAGCCGTCGCGGCCACATAGTGCCGCTGGTAGGCGCGGCATGGGAAGCGGTGTCGGGTTTGCCCCGCTGGAATGCCGCCAATGCCTTTATATTTTCCACGACCGGCGGCGAAAAGGCATCGGCGCTGGGCGAAAAGCCGATGAAGCGGCTGCGGGAACTGGCGACCGAGGCGCTGCGGGAAATCCGGGGCGATCCGGCGGCGGAACTGGCCCATTTCTCGGCGCATGATTTCCGGCGCACCGCCGAAACGCGCCTTGCCCGGCTGGGCTTTGCCCAAGAGGTGCGCGACGCTGTGCTGGGCCATGCCCAATCGGGCTTGCAGCGCACCTACAACAAGCATGATTATATGACTGAGAAGCGGGCGGCGCTGACTGCATACGCAGAGCATATTATGGAATTGGTGAAGTGAGCGACCTTGAAGATTTGATCCGGGCGCGAATACGCCTTGGCCCGGATGAAGTCCGCGAGGTTGAGCGTTTGGCAGGCGTGTTTGGAATGGAAGCCGAAACCGCAGCCATGCTTGAGGCGCTAGCAAACGGTTATGTGAACGGGCGTATTGCGGAAGAGGCGAAGAATGCGCGCATTCCCAGCGATGTGGACGCCGAAGCCGATGCGTGGGGCGAACATCGCAAGGGCGGCGATGGCTGGGAAGCCGACGACTATCGCCAATTGTTGAAGCGATCGCGGGGGCGTCCGCCCAACGATCCGCTTTTATTTGTCCATGATGTTTTGGCCGCATGGTGGGATGACCTGCCACCGCCGGAAGGCACAGACAGGCGGAATGTCTGGCGGCCAGAGTTTGACCACGACGAGGACAATAGCTTGACTACGCCTGCGGGGGGCCAAGCGACACTTTTTCTGACGGTCGCTAAGTTTCTCGACAAGATGAATACCGCCAGCAACTGCAATGCGGTCGCTGACCGCGCCCGCCATCGTAAGCGTTCGCCAGCCGCGAGAACAAACCGGGCCGAATATCGCGCGGCTTACGCCAAGCAACGTCGCAGCGCGGATTAAGCCCCCAAGTCGCATCGCATTCGGTTCGCCATACTCCCCACCAGTTCCAACGACTGGAGGCCCATATGTCCGAACGATTTATGACGATGGAGGAAGTCCGGCGGCGCGTGTCGCTGTCGAAGACCGAGATTTACCGCAAGATAAACGCTGGCGCTTTCCCGCGCCCCGTCCCGCTGGGCACCCAGAAGGTCGCCTTTGTGGAAAGCGAAGTGGCGGCATGGATGGAAGCCCGTTTGCGCGCACGCGATGACCAGGAGGGCGTGGACCGTCGCGCCGAACAGGGACGCCGTGCCGTTGCCGCACGCGACAAGCGCCTCGCCGCATAGCAAGCGACCCGCGCCGATGGAGCAGCGCGGGCCGATGATTTTTCCGAACCGAACACACAACCCGCAAGGAGATGACGGACTATGTTGTATGAACCATGCCCGCCGGTTGCCGACCCGGCAATCAGTATCGCCGCATTGCCGCCGGATACCCACCCCAATGCCTGGCTGGCAGATATGCCGCCCGCGCTTGTGTCGCGCATCGTGCATGGGCCGAGCGATCCCTATGGCCTGATCCGCTACATGGGCCATCTTGCTCCTGACGAATTGCGCTGTGTACTGACCGAAGGCGGCTATCCGGGGCTGTCGCTCGACGTGCCCGCTGGCAATGCCGAGGCGCGCGACAAGGAAGTGACCAACCTGATCCGCATTGCCGCGTGGCACCGCGAAACGTGGACGCGCGGCCAGCTTCCCGAAGAACTGAACCATCATGTCTTTGTGCGCCACTATGGCGACAAGCCGATGGTGATCCATTGGGCTGACAATGGCGAAATGACGATCCAGTCGCCCGCTGCCTTTGCCATCTCCAACATGGATCGTTTTATGGCGGTGCTGGACCCTGAAACCGGCGAACTAAAGCGCCAGTCGCTTGCCAAGGCATGGCTGCGCCACCCCACGACGCCCCGCTATGACCGTGCGGAGTTTCTGCCGGGCGTCACCGATACGCCGCCCGATATTCTGAACCTGTGGCGCGGCTGGCCGTGCCGCGACGACATTACCGACGATAGCGAAGGCGAACCATGGGAGTGCGAGCGATACCTGAACCATATGCGCGAAAATGTGTGCGGCGGGGACCATCGCGTTTTCTGGTACTTGCTGGGCTGGATGGCCGACGCCTTGCAGAACCCGCACCGCACGTCCGAAGTGGCTATTGTGCTGCGCGGGCCGCAGGGTTCGGGCAAGACATTGTGGGCCAAGCTGTTTATGGAATTGTTCGCCCCGCACACGCTGACGCTCGATAAGCCCGACCATCTGACCGGCAGCTTTAACCGGCATTTGCAGGACAAGTGCGTGGTGTTCGCGGACGAAGCGTTCTTTGCGGGCAACCGGCAGCACGCAGCGACCTTGAAGACGCTGATTACCGACGACCAGATCTTTATCCACCCCAAGGGTGTCGATGGATTTATGGCGAAGAAGCTGTTTCGCCTGATTATCGCCAGCAACGACGAGCATGTGGTGCGGGCCGAAGTGGACGACCGGCGCTACCTTGTGCTGAATGTGGACGCGGGGCCGAACAACCAGAACGGCGATTATTTTGGGGCAATTGCCGATGAATGGCATAGCGGGGGCATGGTCGCCCTGTTCCGCTGGTTGCGCGGTGCCTACTGGCGCAAGATGCTGGATGCGGGCGTTTGGGACGTGCGCGCCCGCCCGATGACGGCAGCATTGCAGGAACAGAAGAACCTGAGCCTGCCCAAGCCGCAGCTTGTCGTTCAGAATATGTTGCGCGATGGCGATGTGCCGGGGCTGTATGCCGCCGACCATGAGCGCGGGCTGATGTTCGTTTCGACCCGCGCCATTCTGGAAGCGGCACGGCTGGGCATCGAGAACGAACGCTCGCTGGGTGATGCCCTGCGGGTGCTGGCCGGAGCGGGCGCGAAGTCGTGCCGCCACAAGCTGGGCGAAGGGGCCGCGCGCAAGGACTATCGTGGTTTCTGGCTTCCGCCGCTCGACGAATGCCGCAAGCGCTGGGAGATGTTTCTGGGCCGTGAGGTTGGCTGGCCTGCCGATGTAGCAAGCTGGGGCATTGAGCCGCAGCAGCCCCGGCACATGGACGACCTGCCGTTTTAGGCCGGGTCCGTGGCCACCCGGCGCGACAACCCGACTCGACAATTCGCCCGCCTTTTTCGTCGGTTATGGCAATTCGCGTCGGGACGTCGGGTGCGCCGGGCATTTCGCATTGCCGGGAGAAATTGCCCAGAGTGGGGGCAGGCAGAGCCGTTCTGTAGTTTCCGTTCTTTGGCTCTGGAACCCGACTTACCCGACGTTCCCGACTTAAAGGATAAGAAAAGAGAGGAATTACAAGGGGCAGCGCCGCGTCGGGTTGCTGCGTCGGGTTTGCCGACCCGGCTTCGCCAGAGCGCAGTGCCTTTGGGCACATTCCCCCGCGAAACCGTCGCTCCCGCCGTAAAAAAGGGGATGCTCCCCCGCTGCTCCCCCAAACGGAATGGGCGCGGAAAAGACAAGCCAGCGCAACGAATTAGCCCCCAAGCGCCTAACCTGCAAAAGGGTAAATCCTCTTGCCCATGAGCGAGAGCGATGCCCTGATTACCCGTGCCGGACGCGGCAAGACTGCGCCGATTACCGTCACGCCTGCCGGTCTGACGGTGATCGAGGAATTGGCGGCGGCGGGCAACGACCAACGCACAATCGCCAAGGCGCTGGGCATGGACCGCAAGACCATGACCGATATGCGCCGCCGCATTGCGGAGGTGGATGAAGCCTTTGAGCGGGGCTTGGCCGCTCTGGGCGATGAGCTGACGCACCTGCTCTTGTCGCAGGCGCGCGGCGGCAATGTTGTCGCGGCGATCTACCTGACCAAGGCGCGGCTGGGCTGGCGTGAGGGCGACGCGCCGGAAAGCCGCCCCAACATCATCATCAATCTGCCCGACGCGCAGACGCCCGAAGCCTATTTGCGCGCAGTCCGCGTTACCGGAACGGGGGTGTCTGGCCCCCTCCCGGCCTTGCCCGGCGGCGAAGGCCTTTCCTGATGTCTGGCGCGATCTCGCCCACGCCCTATCAGGCTACCGTCCTTTCGGTTCCCGAAAAGTGGAACCTGTTGCTGGCAGGCGGACGCGGCGGCGGCAAGTCCACGGCGGCGCTGCTGCTAACGCTGCGCCATGTCGAGAAATACGGCGAGAAGGCTCGCCCGCTGATCGTGCGCGAAACGCACAAGGCGGTTGCCGAACTGGAAGAGCAACTCGATAGCCTGCTGTCCGCAGCTTATGGGCAGGGCGTCCGCCACAACCGGGCCGACCATAGTTTCCGCCTGCCCAATGGCGCAATTATCGAATGCGGCCAGCTTGACGGGCCGAACGCCTACAAGAAGTTTCAGGGACGCAGCTTTACCCTGCTTGTTGTCGATGAATTTGGCCTGTTGCGTGACCGGCGCTGGGTTGATCTGTTGAAGTCCAACCTTCGGGCCGAAGAGGGGGTGCCGCTGCGCGAAATCCGTACCGCCAATCCCGGCGGGCCGCTCCATGCCTTCATCCACTACAACTATATTGCCCGTTCCCCGGCATGGCATCCCTATGAGGTCGATGGCGAGACTTGGGTAAATTGTCCCTCGACCCTGATCGACAATCCACACCTGGACCAAGAGGATTATCGCCGCCGCCTGATGGCCGCGTGCGGCAATGATGAAGAGTTGATGCGGGCATGGCTGGCGGGCGACTGGAACATTGCGCGCGGGGCGTTCTTCGGCGGCACGCTAGATGAGCGGGTGCATATGCTGCCCGTCGCGTGGCCCTATCCTGTCGTCCGCAAGGTTTGGCGTCCGTTCCTCGCCATGGATTGGGGGAGCGCCGCGCCGTCGGTCACCTATGTCTGTCTGAAAGCCCCCGGCGACATTGGCCCGTTCCCCAAGGATAGCCTTATCCTGCTGGACGAACTGGCGACGGTAGAGCCGAACGATCCCAATGTTGGCCTTGGCTGGCCTCCGGGCAAGCTCGCGGAAGCGGTGCAGGAAATGTGCGGGCGGTGGGGCGTGCATCCCTATGGCGTCGGCGATGACGCGCGCGGACTGGAAGATACGCTCCTGCATGTGCTCGCCCGCCACGGCATCCATTTGCAGCGCCCGCGCAAGGAGCGCGTGGCCGGGTGGGCCGCGATGCGCGAACGGCTGCACAATGCCAAGGAAGGCAATGGCCGCCCCGGCATGTGGATCACCGGGCGTTGCCGATACTTCTGGCAGACCGTGCCCTTCATCGAGCGCGACCCTTCCCGTCCGGAAGATGTTTTGACCACCGGCCCGGACCATGCCGCCGATGCTGCCCGCTATGCCGTGATGCACGCGGCGCAGCGGATCGGCGGCGGCAAGACCATTGGCTGGTATTGAAAAAGGACACACCTATGACCAACCCGCTTGACGAAGGCGCGCCCGTTCGCGGCGATGTGCCGCTCGATATGCACCCCGATAGCCTGCTGGGCCTCAGCCGCACGTTGAGCCAGCCGGACACTTTGGGCCTGTCCGTTCTCTCCGCAGCGCGTGAAGCCCTGCGGCTCTGCTACGATTGTTTCGGTCGCTTGAACGATGCCGAACGCGATTTGCAGGCAGCCGCCGAACCGGCGCTGCGCCGCCAGCATCCCGCCGATAAGGGCGGGCGCACCGAAGTCACCGGCAACGTCCGCATGGTGAACGGCACGCCGACGCGGATTGTGGACGCCGAAGAGTTTATCGAAGCAGCGGACCGTGCCTTTAAGCGCGTCGCCCCGGCAGTGGATCGCCGAGTGTCTGAACTGACCCGTTACCGCGACACGCTGGCAAGCCGGGTGGCGAGCGCCATTGATGCCCCCTCGCGCCGCACGCCCGAAGGGCTGGCGCTGGCCAGCGAAGTGCGCGCCCATGTGAAGGCTTTGAAGCAGCCCGCCCAGCGGACCAAGTTTGTGCTCGACGCTATTGAAGCGGGCGACCTGCTTACTGTCGCCGCCGTGCTGCACGCGCCGCCGTTCCTCTCCGGGCTTGATGCCTCCATCCATGCCACCATCCGGGCGAAGGCGGCGGCGAAGTTTGCGCCCATCGACAGCGCACAGCTTGAAGCGACCGAAGCGGCGGTCGACCGCGTGACCCATGCGGGCAGCATGACCCTCAAGCGGTTCGGCGGCGTTCTGCAATATCGCAACGCCCCAATCGTGAAGGCAGCGAAGTCCGTTCGCGCTTTGGCGGAAGGCTGAGGCGATGGCGTTCCCCTACACCTACATCAAGATCAGCACGTTCTGGCGCGGCGTCCTTGTCGCCTACACCGTGAAGGACGGCGCGACGACCAAGGGCGAGGTCGAGCAATATCTCGACCGCACGTGGCTGGGCGGCTTCCTCCGCAAGAAGAAGTATTGGCGGGCGAAGTTGCCATCCGGCAAGATTGTTGTCCCCCGGCACTGGAACCGCGAAGCGGCGGCGAAGCGGCTGTGAGCGACGACATTATCTCCCGGCTGCTGGCCGACGCATGGGTGGAAAAGCACCGTCCGCCGGAAACTGCGCTGCAACGGTTGGCGCGCGAAGAAGCCGAGCGGCGGAAGCGCGAGGCAGACCAAGTGCCTGACCCTTGGGCTGACGATTGGCTACCCGATTTCGACGACTAGAGGTCGAAATACTTCTTCACTTTGGCCATTTCCGTCTTGCTGTGCTCCACGTTGGGCGTCTTTCCGGCAAGCCAGTCCTCAAATGCGTGCTCGATCTCCAATTTTGGCACCCCGCTTGCTCTCAACTCCTTGCGCAATTCTCGCGCTCGCTGCTGATCGTAGGGGTGCCCAGCAAATTTCTGTCAACGGCACCAAAGCAGGCTGGGATTTCTGACTTCCAATCAGCCATCATATTCTCCTTGATATTATAATCGCCAATTCAAGATCATTCGCGCCAAAATCGCAAAACCATTTTGCCTTTTTCTGCAAACTGGAGTGATCCGCTGCACGTCCAGTAGGTCGAAGCCTGACCGCGTGCCTTCCACCGTGACCCGCTGGCCGATGTAGCGCCGCGCCGATGCGGCAACGTCCAGCTGCCACACGCTCCCGCCCTCCATTTCGAGGCAATAGCCCCACCGTCCGGGCCGCAATATTCCGGTTTCCACATGCCGCGCGCCTCTGGGCATTGCGCGTCTCCCCGCGAAGCCGGTGCGGTTCGCCCCCGCATGGCTCCACTTCTGATCCTTGGTGATCGGGGAGTTAGTACACCGCACGAGACGGCCCTGTGGCCTTTGGGCGAGAAGCCTTGGACATACGCCACAGGCTCCCCGACCATAAGGGTCAGGAAGTGTGACGCTGTTACGGTCAGCATCAACCGCTCGTGCGGGGGTACTACGCCCCGGAAGCCGTGCGTGGTGGCTTCGGTTACATATATGGCTGGAATAAGCGGGATAGGCAACAAACCGAAAGAAGTCGCGTGGACCGAATAAGCTCCTCCCAGCGCAGCGCCGTAATGCGCCGTGTCCGGTCGACCGACACCAGACCGGAGATGCTGGTTAGGCGGCTGGTCCACAGCTTAGGCTATCGCTATCGTCTCCATAGCGCTGGGCTGCCGGGGCGACCCGACATTGTGTTTCCGGCGCGTCGGAAAGTCATCTTCGTGCATGGGTGTTTTTGGCACAGCCACCCAAATCCAACCTGCAAGCGCGCTCGTCTCCCAAAATCTCGGCAAGACTACTGGTTGCCCAAATTGAAACGCACTGTCGTGCGAGATGCGGAATGTTTGCAGGCGTTGAAAGCGGCTGGTTGGGAAGCGCTGGTGCTGTGGGAATGCGGCTTGGGCGACATTGCCTCGCTCGCTATAACGATCCAGGCGTTCTTTGGTCCCTCTGGACAAAGAGCGTGATTCGTATCTTCGCGGTTGCCTTTTGCGCGCTTGACCCGCATAGAACGAAATGTGAACATAGCGCGGGGAGCTAGGTGTGCGATTGCGAGCGATTGATTTGTTCTGCGGATGTGGGGGTATGTCGGCAGGCGTCCGCTCGCTCGGAATTGAAGTTCTTGCTGGGGTTGATGTCGCCCCAGATTATATGTCTACTTTCGAGCACAATTTCCCTGATGCCGCGGCAATTCGCGGAGACTTGGCGGAGCTGTCACCCATTGAATTAATGGATCGGGCCGGAGTACGCCGGGGTGAACTCGACTTATTGATAGGCGGGCCTCCTTGCCAGGGCTTTTCCAAGAATGTCCCGCGACGCCACCGCTATTTGGAGGATGAGCGCAATAGGCTTGTCCTTGCCTTTTTGGGCCACGCAAGGGCGTTAATGCCTCGCCACATTGTTATGGAAAATGTGGCGGAGATGAAGAACGGCTTTGAAAGCAATTACACTGACGAAATTGTCGAGCAGCTCTCTGCAATTGGTTATTCTGTGAACTATGGTGTCTTAAATGCTGCCGACTTTGGCGTGCCACAAAGGCGTCGCCGGGCATTCTTCTTGGCCTCGCGAGATGCGAGCAATGCTCCTTCGCTGCCTAAAGCGACGCATTCGCCCGTATCTGACCTCAGCCTTTTCCCTCGTCCGCGACATGTGAACGTCGAAGAAGCGATAAGCGATCTTCCGAACTTGCAGCACGGGGAAGGCGAAAAACTGACCCCATATAAGACTGGCCCCCAGAGCGAATATCAACAACTCATGCGCTCACCCAAAGGCGTTGTGACTAACCACATCGCCCGCAAACTCCAGCCTGTCCAATTTGCTCGCCTGTCCGCGCTTTTACCGGGACAAGGTCTGAAGGATTTGCCTGCCCACCTCAAAGTCAAAGGGGGCTACTCCGGGGCTTATGGTCGCCTTACTTGGGATATGATTCCACCGACAATTACGCGATGGGTCTTTCACCCCGGATCGGGTCGGTGGGGGCACCCCGAGGATATTCGGCTCCTAACCATGCGCGAGGTAGCTCGGGTGCAGAGCTTCAACGACGACTTTGTCTTTGTTGGAACGTATAACCAGCAAGCGGGACAGCTTGGCAATGCCGTCCCGCCTCTCTTGATGCGTCAAGTCGCAGCGGCTGTTTTGGCCTCCGACTCCGTCGGAGCACGCTCCAACAAGGAGATGAACGTCTCCAATGACATGCGCTCGTCCTCAGCTAGGACGAATCTGGTCATTTGAGCTTCGTCGCCGGGCCACCACGTGCCCTCGCCACTGAAATGAAGCTGATTTTCGCCTAACCCATGCCAAGCCCACCATTTTCGACCTGTCGGCGTGTGGCGTCCGTGGAAAGCGGGCAACTGCTCCTTCTTGGTTGTCACCTTCGGCTGCGACCAAGCCCACTCGAAATCCTCTTTCCGGAAGACCAGTGGCTCGTCCTTGGTGCATAGGAGGCGCTCGAAGTAGCTTACCCCGCCGTCATCGTGAACGATTAGACGCGCGTAACCAATCTCATTCAGATCATATAACCGCATGCTCTCGATGGCATGATCGTTGCAAAAGTCGATAATGCGGTCGCCAAGCGCCCGGACGCCATCCTGAGATTCGCGGGATGCGGCAATCATCACGTCCCGATCAGGTATCTTGGCACGCTTCCAAGTGACTGGGGTGCTCGCCTTCGTCGATTTGACCTGCCAACCGACCCGGTTCTTGCGATCTATGACATCGACGAAGTCGTAGGTCTTTAGAACTTCTGCATCACGCACATTGGCGAGAACAGCCTCCATCACCGCGCCGGGTATGGTGTCCGGCGAGAATGGTAAACTTGCATACTTGCTAAGGATCGTTCTGATACGTTGCAGTTGTTCTGCGTTAGACAGGATTTTTGACAATGCCGCTCCCTTCCATCGCCGGAAGGTAGGATCGGGACACCACATTGTCCAGAAACCATCTTGAAGGGCAGCGAGCAAAATCTGGGCGCAGCCCGGCGAAATGGCCATGCGCTGCGGCCCGTCTGCAAGGTGCTATCTGCTCCCCCGCCTGCTCCCCAAGGCGCAAACGCAACAAAGGCCGCCTCTCGGCGACCTTGCTAACTATCCGTATCTGCATCGGAAAACTGGAGCGGGCGAAGGGATTCGAACCCTCGACCCCAACCTTGGCAAGGTTGTGCTCTACCCCTGAGCTACGCCCGCTCGCGACGTTTCAGGACCGTGGCGCGGGGCCGGTGGTCCGGGGAGAGGCGCGCGGTTAGCACCCCGCCCCCGGCTTGCCAAGGGCAAATTGGCCATGGCCGCGAAATTTCGCGCCACGCGCTAAAGCCGGCCGAATTGCGCCTCGTAACCCGCGGTATCGCCAGCATTCAGCAGCCGGGCCTGATCGACCCAGCGGTCACGCGCGGGGCGGCCGGCGAAGGGGCCCAGCTGCGAATCGATCCGGGCCAGTTCGGCCTCGTCCCAGGCGGCGATCTGGGCGAGGGTGGTGACGCCCAGTTCACCCAGCCGCGCGACCAGTTTGGGCCCCAGCCCCTTGATCCGCGCCAGATCGCCGCCGGCGGGCGGAGGTGGGGCGGCGGCGGCCACCTCCTCGGCGGCGCCGGCGGCCACCAGCTCGCCGATCCCGGCCATGATATCCGGCCCGGTCGCGGCCAGCGCGGCGGTGGCGGCGCTGGGGGCGTCGATCAGCGCCTGGTTGCGCGCGGCGGGGCTGGCGCCCTCGTCCAGCGCATCGGGCGCGCGATAGCGTTCGCGCACCTTGGGCCGGCGGCCGAACACCAGCCAGGCGACCAGCAGGACGATGCCCACGGCGCCGGCGATCTCGATCAGGGTGAAGGTCTGCGGGGTCATGCCTGGCTCTCCACGATTGCCGGGGCGGCGGGCTCGCCCGGCCCCGCGAAGCTCTGCGGGGCGCCGGCGTCGCGACGCAGCAGCACCCGGTCATCAGGGCCGAAGCCCCAGGTCCAGATCACCCCGCAATAGGTGGCGAGAATCGCCGGAATGCCGAAGGCGATCTCGGCCCATTCGGGCAGCCAGGCATTGGCCGCCCAGCCCACCATGGCCGCCGGCACCACCGCCAGCAGCAGCGACCAGCGCAGGTTGCTGACCGGCTGGCCCAGCAGGCGCCGCAGCAGCAGCGTCTTGGCCAGCGAGGCCAGGCACAGCGTGACCAGCAGCGCGCCGGCGGCCGAGCTGGCCCGGTCGAACGGGGTCAGGTGGAAGCCATCGTCGACATGCATGCCGATGATCGTCAGCACCGCCTGCAGGACAATGGTGCCCAGCGACAGCCACAGGTTGCGCATCGGCGCCATGTAGATCAGCGCCGCCTCGCTCACCACCGCCGCCGCCGCGCCCACCTCGGCCGCCAGCAGGAATTGCAGCGCCAGATCGCCCTCGACGAATTGCGGCCCCATCAACCCCAGCACGCCGCGCCCGGGAATGCCCAGCGCCAGCGCGATCCCGGCCTGGGCAGCGGTGATCCAGAAGCCCACCTGGCAGACCTGGCGGGCAATGCCGGGGAAGTTGCGGGCGCGCAGGTTGCGGGTGATCACCGGGCCCAGGATCGGCTCGAAGCTGGTCTTCAGCTTCTGCGGCAGGGTCGCCACCTGCTGGGCGACGTAATAGACCCCGACCGATTCCGGGGTGAGCGTCGAATAGATGCCGAGGATATAGATATCGAGCTTGCGGGTGCCCCATTCGACGATGTCGGCCACCGCCAGCGGCATGGTCGTCAGCGCCAGCCGGCCGATCCGCAAGGGGTGCGGGCGCCAGCCGCGCGGCAGGCCGAAACTGCGCAGCAGCGGCACCAGCGCGGCGATCCCGCAGACCGTCATCGAGACGAGATAGGCAATCGAAAGGCCGCTGGGCCGGTCGACAAACCACACCCCCAGCGCGGTCAGTGACAGCGCCCAGGGCTGGATGATCGAGCGCGCCCGCACCGTCGCGCCCACGTCGTAACGATAGGCCAGCGCGGCCAGCGCGATATCGGCAAAGGTGATCGGGAAGATCGCCAGCACCAGCAGCCGGTCGGCCAGGGCAAAAGCGCCCGAAGGGAACATGATCGCCGGCAGCCACCACAGCAGCCCCGCCACCAGCGCCGCCATCATCAGGCTCAGCATCATTCCGTCGGCAATGATGTTGGCGGCGCGGCGTTCATCCCCCGCCAGCCGCTGGGCCAGCCCGCGCTTTTGCCCCAGGGTGCACAGCTGCCCGGCAAGGTCGACCGCCAGCGTCGCCAGCGCATAGCGGCCCAGCGCGGCGGCGCCGTACATCCGCCCGGCGATCAGCATGAAGGGAAAGGTTGCCCCCAGCCGCAGCAGGAAGCCGAGAAAATTGGTCCGCCCGCCCTTGGCGAGCGCGGCCATGTCGCGCTGGTCGGCCGCGTCGGTCATCCCACCGCCTCGGCTTTCAGCGGGCGCGACAGCAGCCTGCCCACCACGTCGCGCGCCGGGGCCTGGCCGGCCAGCAACTGGTTGACGGCCATGGCAATCGGCATTTCGATGTCCAGTTCCCCCGCCAGCCGCGCCAGTACCGGGGCACTGGCCGCCCCTTCCGCGACGCTGAGCTTACCGGATAACGCCTCGGCCGCGCTCAACCCTTCGCCCAGCGCCTTGCCCAGCGAGAAATTGCGGCTGGCGGTAGAGGCGCAGGTCAGCACCAGATCGCCCAGCCCGCACAGGCCGCTGAGCGTTTCGGCCCGCGCCCCCAGCGCCAGGCCAAAGCGCAGCATCTCGGCATGGCCGCGGGCGATCAGCGCGGCGCGGGCATTCTCGCCCAGCCCCAGCCCCTCGACCACCCCGCAGGCTATCGCCAACACGTTCTTCACCGCCCCGCCCACTTCGGCCCCGATCACATCGTCGGAGTAATAGGGCCGAAAGGCCGGGCGCGCCAGCAGCGGGGCCAGCCGGGCCCATTGCGCCTCGCCCCCGGCGCAGGCCAGGGTGATCGCGGTGGGCAGGCCAAGCGCCACCTCGCGCGCGAAAGTGGGGCCCGAGAGGACGGCAATCTCGGCCCCGGGCAGCGCGGCGGCAGCCACCTCGCCCATCAGCCGGCCGCTATCGGCCTCGATCCCCTTGGCGCAGAGCACGAGGTCTTGCGGCGGGGTTTCCAGCTGGCGCAGCGTCGCGCCCAGAAACTGCGCCGGTACCACCGCCAGCAGCACCGGCAGGCCGGCCATGGCGGCCAGATCGTCCACCGCCTGTATTGTCGGCGCCAGCGCCACCCCGGGAAGGAAAGGGGTATTGCCGCGCTGCCGGTTGATCTCGTCGGCCAGCCCCGGCTCGCGCGCCCACAGGCGCACGGCGGTGCCATCGGCGGCCAGCATCTGGGCCAGCGCGGTGCCCCAGGCCCCCGCCCCCAGCACGCCGATTGCAGGCACAACCCGCTCGCCCTGAGCCTGACGAAGGGTCACGCCTTTACCCCCGCCCCGCGCACCGGTTCGGCTTCGGGGTCGAGCGGCCAGCGCGGCCGCGCGGCAAAGTCCAGCGAGTCGTTCTGCCCGCTGGCCAGCCGTTCCAGCCCGGCCCAGGCGATCATCGCGGCATTGTCGGTGCACAGCGCCAGTGGCGGCGCGACAAAGCGCAGGCCATGCTCCTCCGCCAGCGCCTCGAGCGCGCCGCGCAGCGCCCGGTTGGCCGCGACCCCGCCGGCCACCACCAGCGCGGCCACCGGCCCGGCCCGGTCCAGCGCCCGGCGGGTCCGGTCGATCACGCAATCGAGCGCGGCCTGCTGGAAGGCGGCAGCAATATCGGCATCGGCGTGGCTGCCGGCCTGCTTGGCGCGCAGCACCGCGCTTTTCAGCCCGGCGAAAGAGAAATGCGGCTCGGCGCTGCCCAGCAGCGGGCGCGGCAGCGGCACCGCGCGCGGATCGCCGCTCGCCGCCAGCCGTTCCACCGCCGGCCCGCCGGGATAGCCCAGCCCCAGCACCTTGGCACTCTTGTCGAAGGCCTCGCCCAGGGCATCGTCGATGGTGGTGGCGAGGCGACGATAGCGCCCCACCCCCTCGACCACCAGCAACTGGCAATGGCCGCCGCTGGCCAGCAGCAGCAG
This sequence comes from Pseudomonadota bacterium, assembly GCA_018242165.1. Classification (GTDB taxonomy): domain Bacteria; phylum Pseudomonadota; class Alphaproteobacteria; order Sphingomonadales; family Sphingomonadaceae; genus Novosphingobium. The sequence goes on along the minus strand of JAFECL010000011.1, from coordinate 23,220 downwards.
ATAGGGAAAGCCCAGCGCCGCATCGGCGAGGCGCGGTGACAGCGCGTGGCCTTCCAGATGGTTGATCGCCAGCAGCGGCTTGTCGCTGGCCATGGCCAGTGCCTTGGCCGTCACCAGCCCGACCATCACCCCGCCGATCAGCCCCGGCCCGGCTGTGGCCGCCACCGCAGCCACCGCGCCCAGCGCCATCCCGGCATCGGCCAGCGTCGCGGCGATCAAGGGGGCCAGCCGCTCGGCATGCGCGCGCGCGGCAATTTCGGGCACCACCCCGCCATAGGGGCGGTGTTCGGCATCCTGGCTGGCGATTCGCTGGGCCAGCACCACCCGGTCGGCCCGGACCAGCGCGGCGGCGGTCTCGTCGCACGAGGATTCAATGCCGAGGACGACTTCCATCGCGGCTTCCCCTGAACGACATTGCCGATTAGGGCAAGGTGCGATGACCACGCGCCCGCTCCGCCTCGGCACCCGCCGCTCGCCGCTCGCCATGGCCCAGGCCGAGGAAACGCGCGACCGCCTGATCGCCGCGCATCCCGGCCTGACGGTCGAGCTGGTGCCGGTTACCGCCAGCGGCGACAAGGTGCAGGACCGGCCGCTGGCCGAGATCGGCGGCAAGGCGCTGTGGACCAAGGAGCTGGACCAGTGGCTGCTGGCCGGCGAGATCGACCTGGCGGTCCATTCGGCCAAGGATGTCGAGACCTGGCGCCCGGCAGCGATCGTGCTGGCCGCCGTGCTGCCGCGCGAGGATGTGCGCGACGTGCTGGTTGGCGCCACCAGCCTTGCCGCACTGCCCCCCGGCGCGCGGATCGGCACCAGCGCCCCCCGGCGGGCCGCGCAACTGCTCCACCACCGACCCGATTGCCGGGTGGTGAGCTTTCGCGGCAATGTCGCGACCCGGCTGGCGAAGCTCGAGGCCGGCGAGGCCGACGCCACCCTGCTGGCCATGGCCGGGCTGAACCGGCTGGGGCAGGCCGGCGTGGGCACGCCGCTTGATGCCCGGGTCTGGCTGCCGGCCCCCGGGCAGGGCGCGATCGCCATCGAATGCCGCGCCGATGATGCGGCCACCCGCGCGCTGCTGGCGGGTGTCGACCATGCGCCCAGCCATCAGGCCCTGCTGGCCGAGCGCGCGCTGCTGGCGGCGCTGGGCGGCAATTGCCACAGCGCGGTCGCCGTGCTGACCCGCGCCGAAGGGCCGCTGCTGCATCTGGCGGCGGCGCTGTTCAGCCCCGATGGGACCGCGCGGATCGATGGCGAAGCGCGGGTAGCCCCCGGCGATCAGGCCGCGATCACCGCCTTCGCCCAGGGCCTGCTGGCCCGCGCCCCGGCCAGCATCACCGAACATTTCGGGGGCGGGCGATAGGCCTGCCCGCCATCGTGATCCGGCCCGAGCCGGGCTGCGCCGCGACCACGGCGGCAGCCCGGGCGATGGGGCTGGCGGCGGAAGGCTGGCCGCTGTTCGCGGTGGAGCCTGTCACCTGGGAAGCCCCCGATCCCGCCGACATTGACGCGCTGCTGCTGGGCAGCGCCAATGCCCTGCGCCAGGCCGGGCCCGCGCTGGCCGCCTATGGCGGCAAGCCGGCCTATGCGGTGGGCGCGGCAACGGCGGCGGCGGCCCGCGCGGCCGGGCTGGCGGTGGTGGGCGAAGGCAGCGGCGGATTGCAGGCCCTGCTGGCCCAGCTGCGGCCCGGACATCACCGCCTGCTGCGGCTGGCGGGGGAAGAACGGGTGATGCTGGATCTGCCCCCCGGCATCGCCATGGCAGAGCGTGTGGTCTACCGGGTCACCCCACAGCCGCTGCCCCCCGCGCTTGCCACCCGGCTGGCCGGCGGGGCGGTGGTGCTGCTCCATTCGGCCGAGGCGGCACGCCATTTCGTTGCCGAGGTAGGCCGGCTGGGCTGCCCGCGCCACGCCATCGCGCTGGCTGCCATCGGCCCCCGGGTCAGCGCGGTGGCCGGTGCCGGCTGGGCGCGGGTGGCCGAAGCGGCGCGGCCCGACGATGCCTCGCTGCTGGCCCTCGCCGCGCAACTGTGCCAGAACCTTGCGCCACAAGAACCATAACGGGCTTTCGCGACCATGGCCGGTTACCCAGAGGATCTGATTGCACCCGCACCCCCGCCGCGGCGCGGCAGCCGGCTGTTGCTGGGCGCGCTGCTCGGCCTGGTGCTGGGCGGGGGGGCCGTTGGCTGGGTAGCGCTGCGCCATGGCGATTGGCTGGGCCGAGTGGTTGCCACGCCGCCCGCCGCCGCCCCGGTGGCCAGCCCGCCGCCGGCCGATGCCCGCGTCGCCGCGCTGGAGGCCCGGCTGGCCCGGCTGGAACTGCAGGCCAGCGCCGCCGCCGCCAATGCCGGCCGCGCCGAAGCCCTGCTGACTGCTGCCGCCGCGCGCCGCGCGATCGAGCGCGGCCAGCCGCTGGGCTATCTGGAAGATCAGCTGCGCCAGCGCTTTGGCACCGCCCTGCCCGGCGCGGTGCAGGTGGTGATCGCCACCTCGCACAACCCGGTCACGCTCACCTCGCTCAACACCGCGCTGGCCGGGCTGGCCCCGGTGGTCAGCACGCCCGCCGGGCCCACGGGGTGGGATCGGGTGCGCGCCGAATTCAGCAACCTCTTCACCATCCGGCACGACCGGGGCGACAGCGCCGCACCCTCGGCCCGGCTCGACCGTGCGCGGCTGAACCTTGCGCAGGGGCAGGTTGACCGAGCCATCGGCGAAGTCCAGCAGCTGCCCGGCAACAGCGCGGCGCAAGGCTGGATCGCGGCGGCGCGGCGTTATGCCCAGGTCGAACTGGCGCTCGACCAGCTCGAAACCAATGCCCTGACCGAACCCGCCGAACTGAAGGATGGCGCCGGGCACCAGCTGCCCGCGCCGGGCCCCCTACCCACCGCCGCGCCCAGCCCGGCGGCCAGCGGCACCTGGTAGATCAGGCGGGGGCGCGGAGCAGCCCGGGCAGCTTGCCGCTCATCCCCCGCGCCTCGTCCATGAAGAAGCGCTTGAGCAGCGGCAGGCGCTGCACCGCGCCCATCCCCAGCCGCCGCACCGCCGAAGCGGTCCGCCCCGGCACCCCGAACAGCCGGACGATCCCGTCCATCACGCTCATCGTGGTGAAATTGTCGACCGCGCGCCAGCGTTCATAGCGCGCCAGCAGCTGGGCATCGCCCGGCTCCAGCCCCAGCCGCATCCCTTCGGCCAGCACCTCGACCAGCGCCCCCACGTCGCGCAGCCCGAGGTTCAGCCCCTGCCCGGCGATCGGATGCATCCCGTGCGCCGCATCGCCGACCAGCGCGAGGCGCTGCCCGGTGATCCGCGCGGCATGCTGGAAGGACAGCGGATAGGCCATGCGCGGGGCGATCAGCTCGATCCTGCCGTAGAGCGCGCCCATCCGTTCGCGCACTTCGGCCAGGAACTGCCCATCGGAAAGGCCGATCACGCCTTTCGCATCGCGCTCGGGCACGGTCCAGACCAGCGCCGAGCGGTGCAGCAGGCCCCCGGCGGTCGGCTGGGGCAGATCGTTCAGCGGCAGCAGGGCAAAGGGCCCGGCCGAATAGAAAATCTCCCAGGCGGTGCCCTGGTGGGGCTTTTCGTGGGCGAGCGCGGTGACCATCGCGCGGTGGCGATAGTCCCACGCCGCCAGCGCGATCCCTTCCTCGTCGCGGCTGGGCGAGCGGCGGCCCTCGGCCCCGATCAGCAGGCTGCCTTCCAGCACCCGGCCATCGCCCAGCGTCACCGCCACCCCATGCGCGCCCCGCTCGCGCTGCACCGCCTCGGCCCCGGTGTGCCAGGCGATCAGCGGCTGTTCAGCGGCGGCGGCATAAAGCGCGAGGCGGATGTCGCGGTTGGCGAACATCCGGCCCAGCGAGCCATCCTCGGGCGCGGGCTTGAAGTCGATCCGCCCCGGCTTCATCCCGTCGGTCACCGCGATCGCCTCGATCGGGCAGCCCAGCGGTTCCAGCCGCGGGCCCAGCCCGATGTTGCAGAACAGGTTCCAGCTGGCCGAGGAAATCGCCGAGGCGCGGCCATCCACCCCCTCGGCGGTCAGGTCGGCGGGTTGCTCGCGCTCGATCACATGGGCGCTGATCCCCTGCCGGGCCAGCGCCAGCGCCAGGGTCATGCCGACCAGGCCACCCCCCAGGATGACCACGTCGCGGCGCTCTGCCATGGCGGTCATTTCGGCCCCGCGCAGCTGTCGCCCGGCCCGCCGTCGATATCGAGGCAGCGCCCGTCGAAGGCCCCCTCGGGCACCTTCAGGCCGATCAGCGCGGCCAGCGTCGGCGCGATGTCGACCGTTTCGACCGGCGCCGGCTGTTCCAGCCCGGCCACGCCGCGCCGCCAGAACAGCAACGGCACGCGCCGGTCATAGTCCCACGGGCTGCCGTGGGTGGCGGTATAGCCCTGGCGCACCGCCGGGATCGGCACCACCGCGCGCTTCAGCAGCGCCACCACGTCGCCCGAGCGTTCGGGATCGTACGAGGCGCGGGCCCGGTCGAGCAGGGTCCAGTCCTGCGGATTGCCGCGCGGCGGGGGCACCGCCAGCTCGGCACGGGTAAAGACGGCGGCAACATCGTCGTGCGTCCGCAGCCGGGCGACCAGTTCGCCCACCACCCGGGCGCGCTGATCCTCGGGCAGGGCGCGGGTCACGTAGAATTCGCCGAACGGCCCCTCGCCGTAGACCAGCTGGCCGGCATCCTTCAGCCCCAGGCTGGCGGCGATGGCCTTCGACAATGCGGCGGGCATCAGCGCCGGATCGGCGCGGCGGGCGCCGGGCAGGCCCTGCTGGTCGAGCCGCTCGGGCAGGTCGAGCCCGCCATGATCGGCGCTGAGCACCACGGCATAGTCGATCCCCATGGCATCGAGCCGGGCGAAGAAGGCCCCCAGGCTGGCGTCGAGCTGAGCCATCTGGGTGCACATTTCGAGGCCCTCGGTGCCATAGGCGTGGCCGATGTAGTCGGTCGCCGAAAGGCTGACCGAGAGCATGTCGGGCGCCTTGCCCTGGCCCAGCTTCATTTCGGCGACAAGGCGGCTGGCGAGGTCGAGCGTCGCCGCATCGACGCGCGGGTTGGCGCGCAGCGCGTCCCATGCCTTGGCCGGCAGCGGCAGGTTGCCGGTGCCAACCACCAGCGGGCCGAGCTTGGCCTGATCGGGCAGCAGCGGGCTGGCCGAAATGCCCCGGCTGCGCGGCGCGCACCAGGCCGGCGCGGCCAGGCCCGGGGCCCCGGCGGCAACCAGCTTGCCCAGCGCCGCATTGGCGGCCTGCGCGGCGGGCGACAGCTCGCGCCCCTTGTAGGTGACGAAGCCGGTGGTGATCCAGTAAGCGGCATCGACCTTGCTGCCACCCATCATCGCCACGGCGCGATCCTTGGCCGAAACCGCGACATTGCGGCTTTCGGGCCACATCTCCTTCATCCGCTCGCCCAGCGTGGGCACCCGCAGGTGCCCCGCCGAAACCACCGGCGCGCCGGGGGTGGAGGCGGGATCCTTCTCGTTCTCGGCGCAATAGACCCGCTTGTCGGCCCGGCCCTGCGACAGATCGTACCAGGTGTTGGCGACGATCCCGCTGCGCGAGGGGTGGACCCCGGTCAGCAGGGTGGAATGGCCCGGGCAGGTCTCGGTCGCGGCGTGGCTCTGGAAGGCGCTGGGGAAGACCGCGCCCTGCAGCAGCCGGGCCAGCCCGCCGGTATAGTGCTGGCGGTACTGGGCGAAGAGATCGGCCGAGAACTGGTCGATCGAGACCGCCACCAGCAGGTGCGGCGGGCCCGAGGGGGCGGGGGCCGGGGCCGGGCGGGCCGCTGGATGCGCCGCGCCATGGCGGGCGGGGGCGGCCCAGGCCGGGCTGGCGGCAAGCGCCAGGGCGGCGGCGACGGCGAAGGGGCGGCGAAGCGGCGAAGTGGTCACGGCGAACGATTCCTTGCAGGCGGCATAGCCGCGATCGGCCGCGCTGTGATGGCGGCCATGTGGGCAGGTTGCAAGGGCTTCCTTGGCGTGGGAAAGAGGCGGGATGATCGCCATCCTCCGCCACCTTGCCGCCTGTCGGGTGCTGCTCGTCGCGGCGCTGCTGTTCGCCCCCGTGGGCGCTGCCGCCGCGCCCAGCCACATCACCCCGGAACTGGTGGTGGAACGGGCCGTTGCCCCGGGCGAAACGGCGTGGCTGGCGGTGGTGATGCGCCCCGCGCCGGGCTGGCACGGCTATTGGCAGAACCCGGGCGATGCCGGGCTGGGGCTGCGGCTGGAATGGTCGCCGGCCGAAGGGTTTGGCGCCCCGCGCTATCCGGTGCCCGAAACCCTGCTGATCGCCGGGCTGATGAACCACGTCTACAACCGCGACTATGCCCTGCTGGTGCCCTATCGGGTGCCCGCCAGCGCGCGGCCCGGTTCCACGCTGCCGCTGCATGCCCGCGCCCAGTGGCTGGCCTGCACCCGCGAGGTCTGCGTGCCCGAACGGGGCGAGCTGTCGGGCATGGTCAGGGTTGCCACGGCCGCCGGCCCCGCCGATCCGCGCATCGATGCCTGGCGCGCCGCGCTGCCCGCGCCGCTGGGCGCCGAGGCGAAGTTCGCGCTGGCCGGGGCCGAACTGCGCCTGGCGATCCCGCTGCCGGCGACGGTGAAACTTGACCAGCCGCACCTGTTCGTCGCCAGCGAACAGGTGGCCGACTATGCCGGGGCCCAGCACTTCGAACGGCGCGGCGACAGCCTGCTGGTCACCCTGCCCCGGGCGAAGTTCAACCCCGCCAGCCCGGGCAGGGTTACGGCGGTGCTGCGGCTGAACGGCGCGGGCGACGGGGTGGCGATCGAGGCCGCACCGGGCCCGGTGCCGGCGGCGGGCGGCGCCCCCTCGGCCACGGCCTATGCGCTGCTAGTGCTCGCCGCGCTGGCTGGCGGGCTGCTGCTCAACGTCATGCCCTGCGTCTTCCCGATCCTCAGCCTCAAGGCCATGGCGCTGGCCCGCGCCGGCGAGAGCGAAGCCATGGCCCGGGCCGAGGGGCTGGCCTATTCCGCCGGGGTGGTGCTGGCCTGCCTGGGGCTGGGTGCGCTGATGCTGGCCCTGCGGGCCGCCGGGCAGGAAGTGGGCTGGGCCTTCCAGCTGCAGGAACCGCTGGTGGTGGCCGCGCTGCTGGCGCTGGCCATGGCCCTGACCGCCAATTTCCTCGGCCTGTTCGAATTTGCCGTGCCCGGCTTTGCCACCCATCCGGCGCGCGGGGCCTTTGCCACCGGGTTGCTCGCGGCCTTTGCCGCCACCCCCTGCACCGGGCCGTTCATGGCCGGGGCAATGGGCGCGGCGCTGCTGCTGCCCACCCTGCCGGCGCTGGTGCTGTTCGCCGCACTGGGGCTGGGGATCGCGCTGCCCTATCTGGCGGTGGCCTATGTGCCGGCGCTGCGCCGCCGCCTGCCGCGCCCGGGGGCCTGGATGGTGTGGTTCCGCCGGGCGATGGCCGTGCCGATGGCCCTGACCGTGCTGGCGCTGGCCTGGCTGGCCAGCCGACTGGGCGGGCAGGGTTTTGCCGCGCTGGCCGTGGCGCTGGGGCTGGCCGCGCTGGCGGTGCTGGCCTGGCTGGGCCGCGAACAGCGGCGCGGGCTGGGGCGCGGCACCATGGCGGGCGCGGCCCTGGCGGCGCTGGCGCTGGCCGGCTGGCTGGCGCTGCCCCCCACGGTCAAGCCCCCGGCGGCCGAGGCCGATGCCCTGCTGCCCAGCCAGCCGTTCAGCGAAGCCGCGCTGGCCAGCGCCCGCGCCGCCGGCCATCCGGTCTTCGCCTGGTTCACCGCCGACTGGTGCCTGACCTGCAAGGTCAACGAGCAGGTCGCCATCGCCCGCCCCGAAACCCGCGATGCCTTCGCCCGCGCCGGGGTGGTGGTGCTGAAGGGCGACTGGACCCGGCGCGACCCGGCGATCACCCGCTATCTGTCCGCCCAGGGCGCGGCCGGGGTGCCGCTTTACGTGTGGTATCCGCCCCACGGCGGGGCGCCGCAGGTGCTGCCGCAGGTGCTGACCCCCGCCAGCCTGAGCGATCTGGCCAGCCACGCGCGCTGAGCCGCACGCCGAATTTTTCCCGGGGTTTGACGGAAATCAAGGAGCCGGCGGGCGCCGGGGGGCAAACCGTGCCCAAGCTTCCCGACCACACCGCGCCCGACCCGGGCCGACGGAGCGGCGGGATCCGAACGGTTCTCCCCAACTTGGGCGGCCCTCGTCTCGATGGCCGCTCATTTTTTGTCGGGAATGCTGTGCGCCGGGCCGGGCCGGCGAGTCAAGCGCTCACACCGCGCTGCTGAATTGCCGGGTCGATTGTTGGCGCCACGGATCGAACAGCGCGGCGATGGTGCGGGCATAGGGCAACCCGGCGGGCTCGATCCGCAGCGTCTCGGCCCCCAGCGTGGCCAGGCCCCGCGCGGTGAAGGGCGCCAGCGCCTCGGCCATCGCCAGGGCGCGCGCCGCGCCGATCCGCGCCGTGCCCTGGCACAGCAGCGCCTCGATGATCTGCGCCACCTCGCGCCCGGCGGCATCGCGGGCGATGCCCAGCGCGCCGGGCATCAGGTGCTGCGACAGCAGCATGCGATAACGCCCGGCGTTCTTCTCGTTCTGGACCAGCAGGTCGGGAAAGCACGAGATCGCCGAGGCGCCCAGCCCGATCAGCGCCGGGGCGGTATCTTCGGTGAAGCCCTGGAAATTGCGCCGCAGCTGGCCATTCTCGGCGGCACGGGCGATGGCATCGTGGGGCAGGGCGAAATGGTCGAAGCCCACCGGGCGATAGCCGCGCGCGATCAGGTAATCGTAGCCGAAGGCGGCCATGGCAAAGCGCTGGGCCTGATCGGGCAGCGCGCTGCCGTCGATCCGCCGCTGGCGCGGCAGCAGGCTGGGGACATGGGCATAGCCGAACAGCGCGATCCGGTCGGCACCGATGCTGGCGGCCTTGGCCAGGCTTTCCTCCAGCTGGGCCATGGTCTGCCCGGGCAGGCCGTACATCAGGTCGAAGTTGAGCGAATCCACCCCGGCGGCGCGCAGCAGGTCGGTGCAGCGGCGGATCTCGTCCTCGTGCTGCACCCGGCCAATCGCCGCCTGCAGTTCGGGCGCGAAGGTCTGCACCCCCAGGCTGGCGCGGCTGACCCCGACAAAGCCCAGCACCGTCGCCCATTCGGCGGTGAAGGTGCGCGGATCGAGCTCGATCGACCAGGTCGGATCGTCCAGCGCGACATGCAGCGTCAGGGCATCGACCAGCCGGACGAAATCGGTGGGGGCAATGGCGTTGGGGCTGCCCCCGCCAAAGGCCACCCGCCGCACCCGCACCCGGCTGTCCATCCGCGTGCCGGCCAGCGCGATCTCGTGATGCAGCGCATCGAGATAGGCCGCCAGCCGCTGGTGCTTGTTCGCCGCGCTGGTGTTGCAGCCGCAATACCAGCAGATCTTTTCGCAGAACGGGATGTGGAGGTAGAGCGAAACCTCGCCCGAAACCTCGCGCAGCGCCTGATCAAGCAGCGCCGGGCCAACCGCCGGGGTAAACTCCGCGGCGGTGGGAAAGCTGGTGTAGCGCGGTACCGGGCGTTCCAGCAGTTCGGGGTGATAGGGCCACATGATGGGGGGACTGTAGCGGTTCGGCTCAGCGCTTCATTGCGCCGGATCAAGCTCGCAGCAGCCCAGCCGCTTGCGTGCTCCGCCCGAATGGCAGCCCTTGGCGCAGCACCCCGGGCTTTCGCCGCCGGGGATCCGCGCCGGGCCCAGCGGCAGCTGGACCACCCGCGCCACCCCGTCGCCGGTGCACAGCGGCACCGCCAGCCGCCCGGCGGCGCTGGCCGGGCTGGTATTCAGCGCCGCGGGCAGCAGCGCCAGAATGCCGAACAGGGCGGTGGCGCGGCTCATCCGGCCCTGTCCTCATCATCGATCAGGATGCGGTTGGCGGCACCGTCAAGATCGTCGAACTGGCCGCGCCGCAGCGCCCAGAAAAAGCCGATAAGGCCGATCGAGCCCATCAGCAGGGCCAGCGGGATCAGCAGGGCCAGCCCGTTCATGCCGCCTCCCCCCGCCCGGCCGACCAGCGCGAAGGCAGCGCCAGGCGCAGCGAATTGCCGATCACCAGCAGCGAACTGGTCGACATGGCCACCGCTGCCAGCAGCGGGGTCACCTTGCCGGCCATGGCCAGCGGCACCGCCAGCGCATTATAGCCGATGGCCAGCGCAAAGTTCTGCCGCACCACCCGCATGGTTGCCCGCGCCGTGCCGACGGTGCGCGGCAGGGCCAGCAGCGAATCCGAGAGGAAGACGAAATCGGCGGCCTGCCGCCCGACGTCGCTGGCCGTGCCCGGCGCGATCGAGGCATCGGCGGCGGCCAGTGCCGGCCCGTCGTTCAGGCCATCGCCGGCCATCAGCACGCGGTGCCCGGCGCCCTGCTGGCGGGCAATCGCCTCCTGCTTGGCCTGCGGCGAGGCGCTGGCCTCGGCGGTGAGGCCGGTGGCGCGCGCCACTTCGGCCACCGCCCGGGCATTGTCGCCCGACAGGATCGCCGCCTCGACTCCCAGGTCGCGCAGCGCGGCCAGCGCGGCACTGGCATCGGGGCGCAGCCGGTCGGCGAACCGGATCACCCAGGCGGCGCGCCCGGCAATATCCAGCATGGTGGCCATTTCCGCCCCGGCGCGGGCGGCATCCGGGCGGCGCAGCGCCACGGCGCGGCCCTGCCATTGCGCGGTCAGCCCCTGCCCGGCCACTTCGGCCACCCCGGCCAGGTCAGCCGGACGATGCCCGGCTGCGGCCAATGCCTCGGCCAGGGCGCGGCTCAGCGGGTGGCGGCTGTGGCTGGCCAGCGCCAGCGCCACCGCGGCGGCATCGGCGGGCAGCGCCGCCAGCGTTGCCGGATCGGGCAGCGGGCGGCCCATGGTCAGCGTGCCGGTCTTGTCGAGCAGCGCCCGGTCGATCCGCGCCACCCGTTCGAGCGCGCCACCATCCTTGACCATCACCCCGGCGCGCATCAGCGCCCCGCAGGCGACCACCTGCGCCACCGGCACCGCCAGCCCCAGCGCGCAGGGGCAGGTGATGATCAGCACGGCAATCGCGATCACCAGGCTGTGGTGCCAGCCGGCCCCGGCCAGCATCCACCCGGCGAAGCTGAGCGCGGCCAGCGAATGGACGGCGGGGGCGTAAAGCCGGCTGGCCCGGTCGGCGATGCGGACATAGGCGCTGCGGTGCTGCCCGGCGGCATCCATCAGCCGGGCGATCTCGGCCAGCGAGGTGTCGCTGCCGGCCGCCGCGACCCGCACGTCGAGCGGGCCATCAAGGTTCAGCGTGCCGGCCAGCACCCGCGCGCCCTCGGCCGCCGGTACCGGGGCGCTTTCCCCGGTCAGCAGCGACTGGTCGAGGCGGCTGGCCCCGCTGACGATCTCGCCATCCGCCGCCAGCCGCTCGCCAGCGGCAACGCGGATCACCATGCCCGGCACCAGATCGCGCGCCGCCAGCCATTGCAGCGCGCCATCGCGCCCCACCACCATCGCCCCCGGCGCCGCCTGGCGCAGCAGGGCATCGACCCCGGCCCGCGCCCGGTCGCGCATCATCGCATCCAGCGCGCGGCCAGCCAGCAGGAACAGCAGCAGCATCAGCGTGCCATCGAACCAGGCATCGCTGCCGTGGTGCAGCGTTTCGTAAAGCGAGAGGCCGGTCGCCAGCGTCACCCCGATGCTGATCGGCACGTCCATGTTGGTGCGCCCGCGGCGCAAGGCACCCCAGGCCGAAACGAAAAAGACGCGACCCGAGAAAACGATCGCCGGCACCCCGATCAGCGCCGAGAGCAGGTGGAACAGCTCGCGCGTCGCCCCATCCGCGCCCGACCAGATGCTGACCGAGAGCAGCATCACATTCATGCAGGCGAAGCCCGCCACCGCCAGCGGGGCCAGCAGCGCCTTCACCGCGCTGGGCGGCGGGGCCAGTTCCTCGGTACGCGGCTGGGCGACAAAGCCGATATTGCCCAGCGCGCCGACCAGATCAGGCACCCCCAGCGCGGCATCATGGGTGACGTGAACCTGCCGCGCCGAGAGGTTGACCCGCGCCGCCGCCACCCCGGGCAGCTCGCCCAGCCCGCGCTCGATCTTGCCCATGCACCCGGCGCAATGCATCCCCGGCACCACCAGCACGGTGGTTTCGGGGGCAGCGTCTACCAGGGCAGGGGCGGCGTTCATTGCAACGGCACCTCGCCATGCCAGGTCTGGCCCTGGCCCTCGGCCTCGATCAGCAGCCGCCAGCGCCCGGCCGGCAACGCCTGGGCCGAACCGAAGCTGCCATCGGCAGCGGGGGTGAAGGCCAGCGCCCGGTCGGCCTTGCCGTCCAGCGGCTGGATCGCATGGGCCGCGCTGATGCGCGTCCCCGCCGGCGCCCCGGCCAGGTTCAGCACCACGTGGCCGTCCGCCTGGCGATGCGCCACCGCGCTCCAGCCCATCGCCTTGTCGCGCGCCGCCGCATCCAGCCAGCGGTTGAAGCTCTGGCTGGCGACATAGCCGTTTTCGACCACGATGCCGGTGAAGCTGCGGCTGGCGATCCGCGCCATGCCGACGTTGACCACGATCACCACCCCGAAAAAGGCGATCATGATCAGGGTGAAATGCCAGCCGGTGAAGCGGGCGCGGGGGGCAGGCTGGGTGGTCATGACAGGCTCCTCAGGGGGCGTCGAAGCGGGTGGCATAGCTGATCGTCCCGCCCTCGGCATCCAGCGCGCGCAGGGTCAGCGACAGCTTGTGCGGCTGGCTGTGGGGCGGAGCGGCGACATAGACCCGCAGGCTGTCGGTCTGATCGGGCGCCACGGTGCGGGTCAGGGTGGTGGTGGCGGCCTTGCGGTCGCTGTCGTCGCTCCACATCACCGCGCCGGGCATGCCCTGCAGGCTGACCTCGAAGCGGCGCGGGCGCCCCTCCATGTTGCGCAGCCGCACCGCATAGGCATTGCGGACCGAACCGTCGGACAGCAGCATGTAAGGCGGATTGCGATCCTTGCTGACGTTCAGCGCCAGGTGCTGGCGGGTGCCGAGCAGGAACAGCAGCCCCAGCCCCACCGCCGACCAGATGCCGAAATAGATCAGCGTGCGCGGGTGCCAGATCAGCTGGAGGTGCGAACGGGGGGCGGCCCCGGCGCGTTCGCGCTCGCTGTCTTCCAGCGTGGCATAGTCGATCAGCCCGCGCGGCCGGCCCAACTGGCCCATCACCCGATCGCAGGCATCGATGCACAGCGCACAGGTGATGCAGCCGATCTGCGAACCCTCGCGGATGTCGATGCCCGTGGGGCAGACCGCGGTGCACAGGCCGCAATCGACGCAATCGCCGATCGTGCCGGGCTTGGCCGCCGCGGCCTTGGCGCTGCCGCGCGGTTCGCCGCGCCAGTCCTTGTAGGTGACGATCAGGCTCTTTTCATCGAGCATCGCCGACTGGATGCGCGGCCAGGGGCACATGTAGATGCAGACCTGCTCGCGCATGAAGCCGCCCAGCCAGAAGGTCGTGCCGGTCAGCACCGCGACGGTGGCATAGGCGATCGGCGCGGCCTGGCCGTGCCAGAAATCCCAGGTCAGGGTGGGGGCATCGGCGAAATACATGATCCAGGCGCCGCCGGTCCAGAAGGCGATCACCAGATAGATCGTCCACTTGGCCGCGCGCCGGGCGATCTTGGCCGGGCCCCAGGGGGCGGCGGCCAGCTTCATCTGGGCGTTGCGATCGCCATCGATGAAGCGGTCGACATGCTGGTAAAGGTCGGTCCACACCGTCTGCGGGCAGGCATAGCCGCACCACGCCCGGCCGACCGCGCTGGTGATCAGGAACAGCCCGATCCCGGCCATGATCAGCAGGCCGGCAACGAAATAGAATTCCTGCGGCCAGATCTCGATCGCGAACATGTAGAAGCGGCGATGGGCGAGATCGATCAGCACCGCCTGGTTGGGGGCATAGGGGCCCCGGTTCCAGCGCAGCCACGGGGTCAGGTAATAGACCCCCAGGGTCAGCGCCATGATCAGCCATTTGAAGCGGCGGAAGCGGCCGTCTATCTGACGGGGATAGACGGCCTTGCGCTTCGCGTAGAGGCTGGGTCGCGGCGGCGCCTTCAGCTCGGTACCAGGCATTGGGGGGGAACTCCCGGTAACGGGCTTCAGGGCTTGGCGGGCGCGGCGGCGGGTGCCGCCGCCGGGCTGGCTTCGCCGCCGCCCAGCGAGTGGACATAGGCGGTCAGCATCTTGATGGTCGCGCCATCAAGCTTGCCGCCCCAGGCCGGCATCACCCCGGCATGGGCCACGGTGATGCTGCCCTGCACCTGCTCGCTGCTCGAGCCATAGAGCCAGATCGCATCGGTCAGGTTGGGGGCGCCAAGGGTGCGGTTGCCCTTGCCGTCGGCCCCGTGGCAGGCGACGCAGTTGGCCGCGAACAGCGCCTGGCCCCGGCCCGTGGCAGCGCTGGGCCCCTCGAGCTTCGACAGGCTGCGGACATAGGCGGCGACATCGGCGACCTGATCGGCCTTGAGGATTCCGTCACGCCCGAAGCTGGGCATCAGGCTCTGCCGGGTCTGGGCATCGCCGGGATAACGGATGCCGTGGGTGATGGTGGTCTCCAGCGTCTTGAGATCGCCACCCCACAGCCAGTCGTCGTCGTTGAGGTTGGGATAGCCGACCGAACCCGCCGCGCCGGCGCCATGGCAGGCGGCGCAGTGGACGCGGAAGGCCGCCTTGCCGCCGGCAATCGCCTTCTTCATCAGGTCCGGGTTGGCGGGCAGGTTCTCGATCGCCGTGGCGTTCAGCTGGTCGACCACCACCTTGCGGTCGGCCTCGGCAGCCTTGGTTTCGGCGGCCAGCTGGCCCCGGCTGGTCCAGCCCATGGTGCCCTGGGTGGCGCCGCCCGGCATGGGCACCGCCGGGTAGAGCACCACATAGACCAGCGCCCAGATGACGCAGGCGATGAAGGTCAGCAACCACCACCGCGGCAGCGGCGTGTTGAGTTCCTCGATCCCGTCCCACTCGTGGCCGACGGTTTCGGTGCCGGTGGCTTCGTCGATGTGCTTGTTAGCCATTATCGTCGTCCTCGAAGATCATCCGCGCGGCCTGGTCGCTGGCGGTCTTGCCGCCGGGCAGGAAGGGCCAGCCCACGAGGATCAGGAAGAGCACCATGGTGGCAGCCAGTCCCCAGCTGTCGACCGCGTGGCGCATCCAGTCGTAGAGTTGCGTTGCAGCCTGGGTGCTCACCGGCCCTTCTCCTGTGCCAGGGCTTCCTCGGCGGCGGCGCTGTCCACGTCGACCATGGTGCCCAGCACCTGGAGATAGGCGACCAGCGCATCCATCTCGGTCAGGTGGCCGGGCTGGCCGTCGTAGTCACGCACCTGCGCCTTGGGATAGCGCTTTTGCAGGTCGCTGGCCGAACCGTTGGGGTCGGCCTGGAGCTTGAGGTCGTCGTTGGCCTTCTCGATCTGCTCCTTGGTATAGGGCACCCCGACCTTGGCCAGCGTTGCCAGCTCGGCGCTCATGTCGCCGGCCTTCAGTTCGTTCTTGGCGAGGAAGGCATAGCCCGGCATCACCGATTCAGGCACCAGGTTGCGCGGCGCGGACAGGTGCTGGACGTGCCATTCGTCCGAATAGCGCCCGCCCACCCGGGCCAGATCCGGCCCGGTGCGCTTCGAGCCCCACTGGAAGGGGTGATCGTACATCGATTCGGCCGCCAGGCTGTAGTGGCCATAGCGTTCGACCTCGTCGCGGAACGGACGGATCATCTGGCTGTGGCACAGGTAGCAGCCTTCACGGACGTAGATGTCGCGCCCGGCCTGTTCGAGCGGGGTGTAGGGGCGCACCCCCTTCACCTTCTCGATGGTGTTGTCGATCCAGAACAGCGGGGTGATCTCGACGATGCCCCCGACGATCACCGCCAGGAAGGCGAAGACGCCCAGCAGGGTGACATTGCGCTCGAGCCGCTGGTGGCGGGTGAGCTTGGCAGTATCAGTGCTCATGTTGGTTCCCCCTCAGGCGGCCGCGGGCAGCGGATGGTCGGCCGCCGGGTTGAAGTCAGGCGAATACATCGGCGCCTCGTCACGGGTCTTGCCAGCAATGGTCTGCCACACGTTCCAGACCATGATGCAGGCACCCGAGAGATAGAGCAGGCCACCAGCAGCACGCGCCAGGTACATCGGGTGGATCGCCGCGACGGTATCGGCAAAGCTGTTCACCAGATAACCGTCGGCCCCGTATTCGCGCCACATCAGGCCCTGGGTCACGCCGGCCACCCACATGCTGGCAGCGTAGATCACGATGCCGATGGTGGCGGTCCAGAAGTGCCAGTTGATCATCTGCAGCGAATACATCCGCTCGCGGCCCCACAGGCGCGGCACCAGGTAGTAGATCGCCGAGAAGGTGATCATCCCGTTCCAGCCCAGCGCGCCGGAGTGGACGTGGCCGATGGTCCAGTCGGTGTAGTGCGACAGCGAGTTGACGAACTTGACGCTCATCATCGGGCCTTCGAAGGTGCTCATCCCGTAGAAGGCCAGGCTGCACACCATCAGCTTCAGGATCGGGTCGGTCCGCAGCCGGTCCCAGGCGCCGTTCAGCGTCATCAGGCCGTTGATCATCCCGCCCCAGCTGGGCATCCACAGCATCACCGAGAAGACCATCCCCAGCGTCTGCGCCCAGTCGGGCAGCGCGGTGTAGTGAAGGTGGTGCGGACCCGCCCAGATATAGAGGAAGATCAGCGCCCAGAAGTGGATGATCGACAGGCGGTAGGAATAGACCGGCCGCTGCGCCTGCTTGGGCACGAAGTAGTACATCATCGCCAGGAAGCCGGCGGTCAGGAAGAAGCCCACCGCGTTGTGGCCGTACCACCACTGCACCAGCGCACCCTGCACGCCCCCGAAGAAGGGCACCGAATGGCTGCCGGTGATGCTGACCGGAATATCGATGTTGTTCACCAGGTGCAGCATGGCCACGGTCAGGATGAACGACAGGAAAAACCAGTTGGCGACGTAGATGTGCGGTTCCTTGCGCTTGAGCAGGGTGCCGCCGAAGACCAGCAGGTAGGAAACCCAGATGATGGTCAGCCACCAGTCGACGTACCATTCGGGCTCGGCATATTCCTTGCCCTGGGTGATCCCCAGGAGATAGCCGGTAGCCGCCAGCACGATGAACAGCTGATAGCCCCAGAAGACAAACCGCGCGAGGCCCGGCAGCGCCAGCCGCGCCCGGCAGGTGCGCTGGACGATGTAGAAGCTGGTCGCGATCAGCGCGTTGCCCCCGAAGGCGAAGATCACCGCCGAGGTATGCAACGGCCGCAGCCGTCCGAAGTTCAGATAGGGTGCGAAGTTCAGCTGCGGAAAGGCCAGCTGGAGGGCGATGATCAGCCCCACCAGGAACCCGGCCATGCCCCAGAACACCGTGGCGATGATCCCCCAGCGGGTCGGATCGTCGTCATAGCGCGACTGGTCGGCCGGGGCCGCCCCGCCCGCCGCCAGCGCCTTGTAGTTGGCCCCACGCAGACTGGCGACCAGCGCAATCAGCGCGGCCGCCGCGAAAATGCCCATGTGAATGGCAAATCCGGTATCCTTCGCGGCCGCCACCCCGGCAACCGCGACACCAAAGGCCAGGAGCCAGATCCCGGCCCGCCCAAGCAATTTATCCATTATACCTTCCCCCGCACCTATGTCGGACAGGCTTGCCTATCGACGGCGACGGCGGCTGCGGCATTGATCGACATCAAAGCCCGGAAGGCCTGCGACGCATTCGCCGCAACCCATGTTGCAAAATTTGCAACCTGATTTGCGCCAGATCAAGCCGTTGCTTGCGAATGGTCAAGGCCAGCCCGGCGGCGCGCGGGCATCACGCCGGCAACGTCGCGAAAACCATGGCCTGCATCGGGCGGGCACCGCGGCGCATGATGAGGGAAGTGATGATGAAACTGAAACTGATCGCCAGCACGGCGATGCTGGCCGCTGCGGCGCTGGCTGCCCCCGCGCACGCCGAGGGCAATGCCGATGGCAAGTGGCAGATCAAGCTGCTGGGCACCGCCGTTCTGCCGAGCGGCAAGGTCTCCGCGGTCAAGACCGATGCGCTGGGCCTGGTCAGCGGTGGCGTGGTGACCGACACGGTGGCCAGCGACAATGTCGCGCCGACCGTGGCGATCGAATACTTCTTCACCAAGAACGTCTCGCTCGAGACGATCTGCTGCACCACCGCGCACCACGTCAACGCCTCGGCCGGCGCGCTGAAGGGCACCGAGCTGATCAGCAACGTGGTGATCGTGCCCGCCACCTTCAGCCTGAAGTATCACATGCCGCTGGGCGGCGGGATCAAGCCCTATGTCGGGGCCGGCCCCAGCGTCTTCATCGTCCTGGCCGATAACCCCAGCACCGCGCTGAAGACCGCGCTGCCGGCGGTGACCCGCACCAAGCTGTCGAGCGAATTCGGCGTGGCGGTGCAGGGCGGCGTCGATATCGCGCTGGGCCACGGTTACGGCCTGTCGCTCGATGCCAAGAAGTACTGGGTCAGCACCAATGCCACGGTCTATGCGGCCACCGGCCCGGTGCTGGTCACCCGCAACAAGCTCGACCCCTGGGTGCTGAGCGCGGGCGTCTCGTTCCGCTTCTGAGGCGGAAGGGGTCAGGCCCGGCTTCCAGCGGAATGCCGGGCGCCGGCCAGGGCGCGGACCCGATGTACGGGCCCGGGCCGGCGCCGGTCGGGGCGGGTCGATCCGGGGGGGTCGGCCCGCCCTATCGATTCGGGGCGCGGGCCAGGCGGGCGGCGGGGTTCAGCCGGCCTCGGCCGACAGGCCGGCCATGTCGACGATCTCGACCTCGCGGCGGCTGGGCAGATCGATCAGCCCCTCGCCCTTCAGCCGGGTGAACTGGCGGCTGACAGTCTCGATCGTCAGGCCCAGCACGTCGGCGATCTGCTGGCGCGAAAAGGGCAGGGTAAAGCGCCGCGGCGCCGGCATCAGCTGAACCTCGCAATGGGCCGGGGCCAGCCGCTCGGCCAGTTCGAGCAGGAAGCTCGCCACCCGCTCGCCCGCCGACTTGCGGCCCAGCAGCAGCATCCAGCGCCGGGTCCGGTCCAGCTCGGCCAGGGTCCGCTCCAGCAGCTTGTGCTCCAGCGCGGGGTGTTCGCGGGCAAAGGCATCGAAATCGGTGCGGTTGAACACGCAGACCCGCGCATCGGTCAGCGCGGTAACCCCGTGGCTGGTGGTGCCGCCGAACGGCCGGCCGATGAATTCGGAAGGATAGACCACGCCCACGATCTGCTCGCGCCCGTCTTCGGTGCCGGTCGAAAGCTTGAGTACGCCCTCGATCACATTGGCGACGAGCAGCGAATCCTCGCCTTCCCAGATCAGGGATTCGCCAGCCTGCAGGGTGCGGCGGCGGCCGATGGTGTTGAGCGCGGCGATCTCGCCACTATCCAGCGAGGAACAGATCGCGCGGTTACGGACAAGGCATTGGTCGCAACTGGACATGCCCCGCGCCTAGCATTCGCGCGCGGTTTGGGCAACGCGCCAGTGGGCGTTTGTCCATGGCCTAGATCAATTCGGCCACGCCGCTCAGCGCCGCCCGCAGCCGGTCCAGCGCCTGGGCCTTCAGCTGGTGGACCCGCGGCACGCTGACCTCGAGCACCTGGGCAATCTCGGCCAGGTTCAGTTCCTCGACGAAATACAACTGGATAACCAGCTGCAGCCGTTCGGGCAGGGCGCCGATCGCCCCGACCACGGCGCCGCGCAGTTCGGCATCCTCCAGCATCTGCTGGGCATCGGGGCCATTGTCGGCAAAGGCCAGGTCGGCATCGGAATAGGCCTCGTCGAGCGCCTCGAAATGGACCGGTTCGGCCTGGGCGCGCTGGCTGGCCAGTTCGGCCGGGGTCAGCCCCAGCGCCTCGGCCAGTTCGGCCTCGCTGGGTTCGCGCCCCAGCTGGCCGCGCAGTTCCTGCGCCTTTTCGCGCCACTGCCGCCGCCGTTCGCCATTGCCGCGCGACAGCGGCACGTGGCGGCGGATAAGATCGACCATCGCCCCGCGCACCCGCATCTTGGCATAGGCGGCAAAACCGTCCTCGCCGGGGCCGTTGTGGCGCTGGGCGGCCTCGGTCAGCGCGACCAGCCCGGCCTGCATCAGGTCTTCCAGCTCGATCCCATCGCGGTGGGCGTGGAGGTGCCAGGCCAGCCGGCGGACCATCGGCATGAAGCGCCGCACCCTTTCGGCGGTGGCCCCGCCATAGGCAGCCCGGGCAGAAGCGAGCAATTTCTGGTCATGGATCATGCGGGAATGCTTTCTCGGCTGGAAAGGTTCGGGGCGGGGTCGGGCGCGGCCAGCGCCGGCGGTTCGGGCGGATCGCCGCCGACCACGGCGATCACTTCAACCGGCTGGCTTTCGGGCAGCTCGGCAATCGACAGCACCGCGCAGGCCGGCGCGCGCAGCCTGAGCAGGGCCGACAGGGCCCGGCGCAGGCGCGGCTGGACGATCAGCGCCGGCGGCGGCGCGGCAGTGCCGAAACGGGCCTGCCGGTCGGCCAGCAGCGCGGCGATCCGGTCGCCGATCGAGCGGGCCAGCTCGGGTTCGATCACCGGCTGGCCAGTGATCGGGTCGGCCAGCCCCTGGGCAATCGCCGCCTCGAGCGTGGCATCCAGCGTCACCACCGGCAGCCGCTCGGTCGGGGCGCACAGCCGCCCGACGATCATCGCCCCCAGGTCGGCGCGAACCAGATCGACCAGCCGGTCGTGCTCCTGGCTCTGCTGCAAGGCGGAAGACAGGCTGGCGAGGATCGGCAGCGGGTGGCCCAGCGGAATCCCGTCTTCCAGCAGCGCGCGCAGCAGGCGGGTCAGCGCGGCCAGCGACAGCGGATTGGGATAGATCGTCTCGACCAGCCCGCTGGCGCGTTCCTTCACCCCTTCGATCAGTTCGCGCACCTCGTCGGGGCCAAGCAGCGCGGCGGGGTGTTCGCACAGCCGCTGGTTGAGATGGGTGGCCACCACCGTCGCCGCATCCACCGTCAGGAAGCCCTCGGCGATCGCCATGTCGCGCTGCGCCGGGTCGATCCACAGCGCCGGGCAGCCAAAGCTGGGGTCGATGGTGGCATGGCCGGCCAGCTGGTGGCTGCGGCTGGCCTCGCCGGCGTCGATCGCCAGCACCATGTCGGGGCGGATCGTCGCCTGCCCCAGCGGCGCCCCGCCCAGCAGGATACGGTAATCGTGCGGCGAAAGGTCAAGCGAATCGCGCACCCGGAACTGCGGCACGACGAAACCGAAATTCTGCGACAGCTGCTTGCGCACCCCGGTGATCCGCCCGACCAGCGGCGCCCCGCGCCGTTCGTCGACCAGCTGGACCAGGCCATAGCCCAGCTCGACCGTGACCAGGGTGTGATCGCTGACTTCGGCGAGCGTAATCCGCGCCGGATCGGGCGGGGTCTCTTGCGGGGCATTGGCCCGGGCCAGCCGCGCCTGGCGCTGGCCCAGCCGGCGCCAGCCCCAGAAGGCCAGTGCGGCGGCGGGCAGGAACACCCGCTGCGGCATCGCCGGGATCACCCCGATCGCCGCGAGGATCAGCGCCACCGGCAGGAACACCTTGGGATCGGCGAACTGGCCGCCGATCTGCCCGGCCAGGTCGCGGGTGTCGGACACGCGGGTGACGATCACCGCGGCGGCGATCGAGAGCAGCAGCGCCGGGACCTGCGCGACCAGCGCATCGCCCACCGCCAGGGTGATGTACCGCCCGGCGGCATCGGCGGCGGTCAGCCCGTGGCTGATCATCCCCAGGCAGAAGCCGGCGATGATGTTGACCGCCAGGATCAGCAGCGCGGCAACCGCGTCGCCCTTCACGAACTTGCTGGCACCGTCCATCGAGCCGTAGAAATCGGCCTCGGTCGAAACCTCGCGGCGGCGGGTCTTGGCTTCCTCGGCGGTGCACAGGCCGGCGGCCAGATCGGCGTCGATCGCCATCTGCTTGCCGGGCAGGGCATCGAGGGTGAAGCGCGCCGAAACTTCCGAAACGCGGCCCGCGCCCTTGGTCACCACCACCAGGTTGATGATCATCAGGATCAGGAAGACGAACAGCCCGACCGCGAAATTGCCGCCGATCAGGAAGGCGCCAAAGGCCTCGATCACGTGGCCGGCGGCGCTGGTCCCCTCGTGCCCATGCACCAGCACCACCCGGGTAGAGGCCACGTTCAGCGCCAGCCGCAGCAGGGTGGCGAACAGCAGGACGGTGGGGAACGAACTGAAATCGAGCGGCTTGGCCGCGTTCATCGCCGCCATCAGCACCGCCACCGACAGCGCGATGTTGAGCACGAAGAACAGGTCGAGCAGCAGCGCCGGGATCGGCACCACCATCAGCACGATGATCGTCAGGATCCCCAGCGGCAGCGCCAGGGTGGCAGGGGCGATCCGGGCCAGCAGCTGCTCCACGCGCTAGAGCCCCATCGCCTGAAGCTTGCCATAGGCGGCGCGGACGAAGGCCGGGGCCCCGGCGCCGAAGGTCTCGCGCAGGGTCGCGCTCAGCGGCGCGGCACCCTCGCTGGCCTGGGCGAATTCCTGCGCCAGCGGCCCGCCGGGGCGCAGCGCCAGTTGCTGGCCGGTGGCCAGCGGCGCGGGCGGCGGTGGCCCGCCCGCCCCCATTGCCGCCTGCACCTTGCCGCGCAACAGGTCCATCACCGCGCCAACCGAACGCGGCGCCCCGCCATCGCCGTAGAACACCGCCTGGTTGGCGGCGGCGGCCTTGGGCAGCAGCGCGGCGGCGCTCTGCGCGGGGTCGGTCTGCAAGGCGGCAAGGAACCGGTTGGCCCCGTCGGCGCCAAGGAAGTGGGCCAGGTAAAGTTCGGCGGCATCGGGCGCGCGGCCCAGGCTGGCCTGCAACATGGCGCCGTTTTCGCCCGCCAGCCGCGCCGCCATCAGCGCCGAGGCCTGCGGATCGTAGCGCAGCGCCATCCCCGCCGGCCCGCCGGGCAGGCCCAGCCCGGCGCCGTACTTGTCGAGCGCCGAGCGCCAGGTGGCATCGGTGAACTGGTAAAGCCCGGTGGCGCTGCTGGTCGCGGCGCGGGCCGAGGGGTTCAGCCCGGATTCGAGCCGCGCCTCGGCCAGCAGGTAGCCGAAATCGACCCCGGTGGCCCCGGCGGCGCGGGCAATCGCCGCACGCACCGCGTCGCCGCCGCCCGGCAGGGTGGCGGCAGAGGCAAGCGGTGCAAACTGGTCTGGCTGGCTCAAGCCCGGCTCCCGGATGATGGTTCCAGGGATCGTTCAGCAATTACCGTGCCAGTTTGGCCTTTGGCTCCTCGCCGCTGGTCGCGGCTG
>JAFECL010000115.1 GCA_018242165.1 Pseudomonadota bacterium | reverse complement strand
AGCACCGTCAGCGCCAGCAGCGCCACCGCGGCGCTCCACCACAGGGCGACGTCGGCATAATCGTCCGAACTGTCGGCCAGGATCGGGACGATCTCGCCGCTGGTATGTTCCTCGGCCAGCGCCACAGCCGCGCCGATCCGCGCCTTGTCTTCGGCCGATAGTGCCAGATTGCGCATCGCCCGCCCCCTTACCAGCTACCGCCGGCGCCGCCGCCGTCAAAGCCGCCGCCGCCGCCGCCGAAACCGCCGAAGCCGCCGCCATCGTCGGAACCACCGCCACCGCCCCAGCTGCTACCGCCACCCCACGACGAGCCCCGGCCTGAATGGGAAAGCGCATCCAGCGCCCCCCACATCATTACCTGGCCGATCCCGCTGCCACCGTCATAGACCGTACCCACCCGCCGTCGCCGGCTGGCCGCGGCAGTGATGGCGACGAACACCACCACCCAAACGAGCGCCGGAGCGAGCCCGCCGCTGTGGCGCCGGGCGCGGGCCTTGGGTGCAGCGGCGGCGGCCTCGGCCACCGCCTTGGCATCGGCCGGCGAGCGATCCAGCTGGGCGATGATCGCCTCGGTCGCCGCGCTGATCCCGCCGCCGAAGTCCTTCTGGCGGAATGCCGGAGCCATGGTGTCGCGGATGATCCGGCCCGTCAGCGCGTCGGTCAGCCGATCTTGTTCGCCACGTCCGGTTGCGATCCACACGCGATGTTCCGTGGGTGCAACCAGCAGCAGCACGCCTTCTTCCGTCTGCTTGCCGGCGATGTTCCAGCCCTCGGCCAGCTTCTGGGCGTAGTCATTCGCCTCCATCCCATCCAGCGAAGGCACGGTGGCGATGATCACCGCGCGCCCGGTGGCCTTGTTGTAGGCGCGCAGGCGCTGGTCGAGCTGGTGGTAGGTGGCCGCCGGGATGATGTTCGCGCCATCATAGACCGGGCCATCTGGGCGCGGCGGCAGTTCGGCCCGGGCGGGGGTCGCCACCAGCGCCAGCAGCGCCAGCAGCAGCACCCACAGCCGGGCCAGGGGGCGCGGGGTTCCGCGCATCAGCGTTTACTTCGTGCCCGAGGGGGCGGGGGCGCCAAAGCTGACCTTGGGGGCGCTCTGCGCGCTGGCATCGGCCTGGAACGGCACCATCGGCTGGGCGCCATAGACCACCCGCGCCGCCACCACCGCCGGGAAGGTGCGGATCGTGGTGTTGTAGGCCTGAACCGCCGAATTGTAGCGCTCGCGCGCGACGTTGATGCGGTTTTCGGTGCCCTCCAGCTGGGTCATCAGGTCGGCGAAGCGTTCCTGGCTCTTCAGGTCGGGGTACTTTTCGACCACCGTGCGCAGCTGGCCCAGCGCCTGGGTCAGCTGGTTCTGCGCGCCCTGGAACTTCGCGAAGGTATCGGGGTTCGACAGATCGTTGGTGGTGATGTTGATCGCGGTCGCCTTGGCCCGCGCATCGGTCACGCCCACCAGGATCTGCTGTTCGCTGGCGGCGGCGCCCTTGGCGGTCTCGACCAGGTTGGGCACCAGATCGGCGCGGCGCTGATAGGCGCTTTGCACGTCGGCCCAGCGGGCCTTGGCCTCTTCCTGCTGGGTGGGCACGGCATTCACGCCGCAGCCCGAGAGCGAGGCGATCGCTGCCCCGGCAAGGCCGGCACGCAGCAGGGCGGAATGGCGGAAAGAGTGGCGCATTGGGGATAGATCCCTTGGCTGGCACCGGGAAAAGCGGCCCGGCCCGCACCGCGCAAGATAGCGCGCGGGGGGCGCGGTTCAAGCGGGCCATGCGAAAAAAGTGTGGTGGTGACGCAAGACAGTGGCACGGTTGCCGGCCCTTGCCCGGCGGCCGGCGTCGTGACAGAACCGGCTTCGTCACAACCTAGGGAAGGGTTCGCTTATGCTTCAGGATTTCAAGGCCTTCATCGCGCGCGGCAATGTGCTGGATCTCGCGGTCGGTGTGATCATCGGCGGGGCCTTCGGCAAGATCGTCTCGTCGCTGACCGACGACGTGATCATGCCGGCGGTCGGCAAGATCACCGGGGGCATGGATTTCACCGGCAAGTTCGTTTTGCTGGGCGACGTGCCGGCCAGCTACAAGGGCAGCCTTGACGACTATGCCGCACTGAAGAAGGCCGGCGTTGCCATGCTGGGCTATGGCTCGTTCATCACCGCGGTGATCAATTTCGTGATCATGGCCTTCGTGATCTTCATGATCGTGCGCGCCGCCAACAAGGCGATGCCCCCGCCGCCCGCCGCCCCCGCCGGGCCGAGCGAGGTGGAACTGCTGGCCGAGATCCGCGACGCGCTGAAGAAGTAGCAGGCCGAGGGCGCCCGCACGGTTCCGCCGGGCGGGCGCCAGCGGAGGGAGGTGGCGATGCTGCCTGCCCTGTCAGTATTCACCCTGCTGTTCGGGCTGGTTTGCCTGGGCATTTCCCTGGTTCACATTGCTTTCGGCCCGGCTTCGATCCCGGGCTCGGTGCCGGTCAATGCCACCATGGACAGCGAGGATCGGTTCTACGCCACGCTGTTTACCGGCTTTGGCCTGGCGATGATCTGGGCCAGCCGCGATCTTGTCGGGCGGCGGCAGGTCTTTCTGGCGCTGATGGCCACCTTCTTCCTTGGCGGCATCGCCCGGCTGGTCTCGGCTGCAGCCGTCGGCTGGCCCAGCCCGCTGTTCACCTTCCTGGGCAGCCTTGAACTGGTCATCCCGCCGGTCAGCTGGCTGGTGCTGCGCCGCGCCCTGCGCTGAGCCGCTAGGGCGAGGGCGCATGCTGCGGCCTGGTCCGCGCGGTCAGCACCGCGAAAGGCTGGTCTTGCAGGCGGGCCGGCGTGCTGGTCGGACCGTGGGCAGAGGCCAGTGGTGCCACCTGCGGCGCGCCGATATGGCGTTCAAGCAGGTCAAGCACCGCGCTGTCTTCTCCCATGTCGAACTTGCGCGCGAACAGATTGGCGCTGCTCAGCAGCGTGGGGCCATCGGCCAGCCCATAGGTGCGTGGGCGCAGCTTGATCGGGCCATCGGCCACCCAGTCGATTTCGCGCAGATCGTCGGGCATGATCGCGCCATGCGGCGCTCCGTTCATCATAAGCGTCTGGAAAAAGCTTTCGTCGGCAATAAAGGTGTGGCGAAAGAAGCGCTTGAAGCGGGTCGCCTCCGGGTCGTGGCAGGCAAATTCGCAGAAGGCCCGGCTGACGATTTTCCATTGCGTGCCGATATAGGGTCGCGCACCGCGCAGGAAAGGGCGGGCGATGCGGGTTCGGAACAACCGCCCCCGCGCCTCGATGCAGAAGTGGCGCACGCGCGGCATGGTATCGGGGCGCATCTTGGCTTGATCGAGCACGCGAATGAATTCCGTGCCACCGTGGCTTGTGAGGTAGTCGCGGATATAGGCCTGTGATTTCAAGGGGAAATCCTGGCCGCTGAGGTTTATGAAGTGACTCCACCCGGCGTCCATCTCCAGCAATTGCGCCATTCCGCGCAGCTCGGCCTCGACCAGGCTATAGCCACCCCACAGCGCCTTTTGCCCCCTGAGCATTGCGACGTTGGGATAGCGGGCGATGAATCGGGCGATGCGGGTGGCCAGATCGGTGCCGGAATTGACGTCGACATGGACCAGATAGTGGTTGGCCGGATGGTAAATTGCCTTGAACATGCGTTCGAACTGTTCGGGAAAGCGGTGGACGAGAATGAGATAGGCGATCATGGGCACAGCTCCACTGTGCGCCAGCGGAGCGTCAAACCCGCCGCAACACGCATGTTTCCAGCCTCCCGACGATCAATCAAACGGGCTTCAATTGACTTGAGACATGGCTCGATCTTCGCGCCGATGCGCGCGTGTCTGCCAGGGCATTGATATAGGGTGCGGCGGGCCGATTGTTAGGGGCGGGCGCAGATAAACGCTCCGGGTGTGGGGCAAACCTTTTCATTCACCGCAGCGGCCCTATATAGGGCCTTGCCGGGTTCGCCCGGCTATGGCGATAAATTGCCCCGTGCAATAGACGCAGCGGACCCGGGGGCAGTACCCGGCGGCTCCACCATCACCTTTCCGCGGCTGCGCGGAAAACCCCGTTGTCGGGGGGTGTTGACGGGGCCGAACCAGGATCGACGTGTGTTGAAAAGCGGTGTTTTCGCCCGGGCTGAGTAACCCGTTCAAGGCTCAAAACCCACAAGTGCCAACGACAACGAAGCACTTGCTCTGGTTGCGTAATTCTAGGGGCTAGCGCCCTGAAGTTACAAGACACGAGCACGGCTGGACCGGCCGGGTAACAGAACGGAGACCGGGGGCCCGGGGCGGGCCTAGCAACAGAACCGCCCCACC
>JAFECL010000114.1 GCA_018242165.1 Pseudomonadota bacterium | reverse complement strand
CCCCAGCCGCCGATCCCCAGCGTCATCCCGCTGGACAGCTGCGCGACGACCTCCGCCGCGCTCATCCGTTTGTCGAGCGTGCTCATTGTGCCGCCTGCGCTTCCTTCATCGCCTTCTGCCAGGCCCATTCGTGGCCCCAGATGCTGATCCCCTTGTGCCGGGTGACCTGCCAGCTGGCCGGGTCGATCACCAGGCTGTCGCAGCCGATCTCGAGGTCGAAGCCGCCCGGGGTCTGGACATAGAAGCCCACCGTCTCGTCGTTGATGTGCTGGCCCAGCGTCGCGCTTTCGGGGTAGCCCATGGCCTTCATCCGGTCATGCGCCTTGCCCACCTCGATCAGGTCGGGCAGCTCGACCATGATGTGGACGCAGCCCGAGGGCGGCACCGGGCCTTCGCCCAGCGCGACCGAGTGGTGGCGGCCATTGTCGGCGTGGAGGAAGGCAAAGCCCATCCCCGGATCGTCCGGACCGCCGCCGCCGAAGAAGAAGCGCGGCATGTCGGTTTCGCGGAACCCGCAGACATCGCGGTAAAAGGCCACCGAAGCGTTGAAATCGGGCGCGGTGAAAACCGCGTGGCCCATGCCCATGTCCCCGGTTACGAAGTGGGGCACGCCCAGCGGCGAGGCGAACGGCGTGCTGGCGGCACTGTCACCATGGAAGAATTCAAGGCCATTGCCGGCCGGATCGCTCGTGGTGAAATAGGCGCTCACCCCGCGCAGCGCCGCCCCGGCAGCATCGCCATGGGCCACCGGCCGGCCGGCGGCGGCGATCCGTTCGGCCAGGCTGGCCAGCGCGGCGGCATCGGCCACCTCGTAGCCGGCGGCGGTGAAGTGCTCGGCCGCCCCCGGCTCGATCCGGAAGCGGAAGACCCGCTGGTCGATCCGGTAGAGCCGCGCGCCGTCGGCCGCCGTTCCGGCGTCCATTGCCCCCACCAGCTGGCACAGGAACCTGTCCCACGCTGCCAGGTCGGCCGTTTCCACCCGCACATAGCCAAGCGCCCTGATGCCCACGCCGCCTATTCTCCCTTTACCAGATCGAGGAAGTAGGGCCGCTCGCCCCCGCCATCGACATTGATTCTTGCCCCGCTGACCCAGCCGGCCAGCGGCGAGCACAGCCACAGCACCGCCCCCGCAAGGTCCGCCCCGGTGCCCATCCGGCCCAGCGGCATCGAGGCCGCCACCGCCGCCTGCGCCTCCGCGTCGCCATAGGTCGCCTCGGCCTGCTCGGTCTGCATCAGCCCCGCGATCACCGCGTTGACGCGGATCTGCGCGGCGCCCCATTCCTGCGCCAGGCTCTGGGTCAGGTTCAGCAGGCCGGCCTTGGCCGCGCCATAGGCGGCGGTGCGCGGGCTGGGGCGA
The DNA here is from genome assembly GCA_018242165.1 of Pseudomonadota bacterium. Lineage (GTDB taxonomy): Bacteria > Pseudomonadota > Alphaproteobacteria > Sphingomonadales > Sphingomonadaceae > Novosphingobium. Next base: position 754 of record JAFECL010000114.1, on the reverse strand, counting down.
ATGCCCGAGACGCTGGCGATATTGACGATCGAGCCGCCCCCCGCCGCCGCCATCGGGGCGTGGGCGGCCTGCGCCATGTGCAGCGGCGCCAGCAGGTTCAGCCGGATGATCGCTTCGGAAAAGCGTGGGCTGGCGCTGGCGGCGTCGGCGTGGGGCGACCCCCCGGCATTGTTGACCAGGATGTCGAGCCGGCCATGGCGGCCCACGACCCGATCGACCAAGGCCTGCGCCTGTTCCGCGTCGCGCACGTCGGCGGCGATGAATTCGACCCCGGCGGGCAGGCTTTCCGGGGCGGTGCGGCCGCAGACCACCACCTTGGCCCCGGCACCGGCCAGGGCAGCGGCAATCTCGCGGCCCAGCCCGCGGGTTCCCCCGGTGACGATCGCCACCTTGCCGCTCAAGTCGATGGCCACAGGCCCGCTCACAACCATGCCCCTCCCCAGCCGTGGTGCCAAAGCGGAAATAGCTTGGCATCCGGATTCGAAAAATGCCAATATCGAAAGCCAGAACGGTTTTCAATTGACGATTTGCGTATCCGCTGGCAGAAAAAATTACGAATGCTTGGCCTGAAGGCCCGGCATGATTCGAACGAGGGAGAAGGCATTTCCATGGCAAGCGCCGCGCTGTCCGCGCCGGGCGGGTCCGTGATTCCGACGGCCGAGGAACTGGTCAACCGCGCCCGGGCGATGATCCCGACGCTGAAGGCCCGGGCCCGGCAGGCTGTCGCCGATCGCGACGTTTCGGCCGAAACCAT
>JAFECL010000113.1 GCA_018242165.1 Pseudomonadota bacterium | reverse complement strand
CACCGCATCGAGGCTGCCCTCGGCGTAATTGGCCATGGCCAGGTACAGCTTGCCGCCACTGGCCCCCTCGCACAGCAGGTCGTAGGCCAGCGCTTCGGGGCTGGTGCCCATGGCGCGGGCGCGCCCCGCCACGCTGGCCGACAGCGGCTGCTCGTAGTCGGGCTGCTCGCCGAGCACGAACATGTGTTCGAAATCGCGCACCATCCGCCCCAGCACCAGCGCCGGATCGGGATCGACCGGCTCGGCCAGGATCGCCGCGCGCACCTCGGGCCGGCGCAGTTCGGCCAGCCGTTCGGCCAGTGGCAGCTGGGCAAAGCGGCGGTAGGTGGCGGTGGTGTAGAACGGGTTCAGCGTCAGTTCGAAGCCCAGGATCATCCCGATCGCGCGGGGCATCAGCTGGCCCTTGATCACCAGCCCTTCGGCATTGGCCTCGGCCATCTGCTCCAGCAGGCGGGGGTAGTGATAGGGGGCGCTGTTGCCGGTGCCGATCGAGAAGGTCAGCGGCCGGCCGGCGGCGCGGGCCAGCTCGGCCAGCGGGGCCAGGCCGGCGCCACCCATGTGGACATCCTCGACGATCTGGAACACCCCCTTGCCGCGCTGGCGCAGTACCCCGGCCAGCGCCAGCATTTCGGCCTGCGCCGCCTCGAAGGTCGGGATCGGGGTGCCGTCGCTGCTGCGGTGGAACACGGTGCGCGAGGTGGCGATACCCAGCGCGCCATGGTCCAGCGCCTCGCCCAGCAGGCGGCACATCTCGGCAAGGTCGGCTTCGGTGGCGGCCTCGCGCCGGGCACCGCGCTCGCCCATCACATAGACCCGCAGGGGGGCATGGGGCACATAGGCGGCGATATCGGCGTCGTAACGGCGCTGGCTCAGGAAATCGAGGTAGTCGGGAAAGCTCTCCCAGCACCACGGCAGCCCTTCGGCCAGCACCGGCTCGGGAATGTCTTCCACCCCTTCCATCAGGTGGATCATCGCCGCGCGCGCCGCCTCGTCCGGGCGGCAGGGGGCAAAGCCGACGCCGCAATTGCCGATCACCGCGGTGGTAACGCCGTGCATGGTCGACGGGGCCAGGCTCTGGTCCCAGGTCACCTGCCCGTCGTAATGGGTGTGGACGTCGACGAAGCCCGGGGTCACCAGCAGCCCGGTGGCGTCGATTTCCTCGCGCCCGGGGGGCAGGTCGGGCCCGATCGCGGCGATCCGCTCGCCGCTGATCGCCACGTCGGCCACGAAAGGCGCGGCCCCGGTGCCATCGACCACGGTGCCGCCCCGGATCACGGTGTCGAACGCGCTCATGCCGCCACTCCTTCAGCTTCGTCGCAGATCCGGCCCATCGCCACGTGGCCCTTGATGGTGGTGCGGTGGACCACGCGGATCTGGTCGGCCGGGTGGCCGAAGGCGGCATGCATCGTCCGCCGGTTGTCCCACAGCACCATGTCGCCCTCTTCCCAGTCATGGACGTACTGGAAGCGCGGGTTCAGGCAATGGTCGATCAGCCGGCGGATCAGGGCATCGCCCGCTTCGCCGCGCTGGCCGATGATGTGATCGATGTTGAGGGTCGAGACGTTCAGCACCCGCCGCCCGGTTTCCGGATGGGTCCAGACCAGCGGGTTGGCCACGGGGGGGAAGTGCGGGTAATTGTCCTTGCGCGGCGAAAGGCGGGTACCGCCCGGCTGGTTGAAGCGCATCTCTTCCAGCCCGGTGCGGAACAGGTAGACCGCCTCCAGCCCGTCGATCTCGGCCCTGGTGGCATCGTCCAGCGCGTCATAGGCCGCCGCGATGTCGAGCCAGCCGGTGCGCCCGCCCCGGGCCGGTTTGCGCACCATCCGCAGCAGCGCGCCGGCGTTCGGCGTGGGCATGAAGGCCAGGTCGGTATGCCAGGGGATCCGCTGGGTCTCGGGCCCGTCGCCAAAGTCGTAGATCGGGGCCACCGGCCCGTTCTCGTTGCTCAGCAGGATCAGCTCGGGATAGCCGGGCAGGCGGAACAGTTCGATCGGGTGGGGCTCCAGCTCGCCGAAGCAGCGGCTCAGCGCCAGCTGTGCCTCGGGCGAGGTGCCGATCCGGCGGAACACCAGCACGCCGTGCTCCAGCCAGTCGGCGCGCAGGGCGGCGGCGGTATCGGCATCGATCGGCCCGGCCAGATCCAGCCCGGTCACTTCGCGGCCCAGGCCGCCATCCAGCGGATGCAGTTGGTAACCCATCGGCTCTCCCCCCCGGGGCTGGTTCGCCCCTTGTGTCCCGAGGGTCAATCTAGCCGAGGTGCGCTGCCGCTCATACCCCGAACGGGTTACGGAAGCGGCTCAGATCCCGCCGTACCACTGATAGCCGCGCACATCTTCCCAATAGCCGCCCTTGCCGCCGTGCAGCCCGGCCAGGCTCGACCGCGCCTCCAGCCCCATGACGTATTTGGCCTGCTTGTAGCCCAGCTGGCGTTCAACCCGCAGGCGCAGCGGTGCGCCATGGGCCTCGGTCAGCGGCGCATCGTTCATCCGCCAGGCCAGGATCGTCTGTTCGTGGAAGGCATCGATCAGGTCGATCGATTCGTAATAGGGCCGCCCGCCGTAAAGATCGGCGCAGTGGAACACGATATAGCGCGCCTCGGGCCGCAGCCCGGCCAGCTTCAGCACGGCCGAAAGGCGCGGCCCCTGCCACTTGCCGATCGCGCTCCACCCTTCGACGCAATCGTGCCGGGTGATCTGGGTGCGCTGGGGCAGGGCCATCAGCGCGGCCATCGGCAGCACCATCGGGTTGTGGACCAGCCCCGAAACCTGCAACTGCCACCCGGCAAAGCCGCGCGCCAGCTCGGCGCGATAGGCCGGGTCCGCCACCCGGGTCGAGCCATTGGCGCGGAACAGCGGCGACATGTCGGCCGCGCTGAATTCCTTGGCCAGCGCGGTCCGCCCGATCAGCGCCCGCTGCGCCACCCGGTGCACATCGCCCACCTGTTCCAGCAGGCCGCGCACCCCGGGATCGGCATTGATCCGGTCACAGCCGGCCACCAGCCCCGACAGGCCCAGCGCCCCGGTGCCCAGCAGGCGGCGGCGCGAAAGGATCAGCTCGCTCATTGGTCTTTCTCCCGCGGCAGGCGGTACCAGCCGGTCAGCATCGAACGCACTTCGTTGACCGGGCCGGCCAGCACCACCATCGCCATGTGGACCAGGAAGAAGGCCACCAGCCCTGCGGCGGCCAGGAAATGCAGCGATCGCGCGCTCTGCCGCCCGCCCAGCACCACGGTCAGCCACGGCAGCCCGGCATCCAGCCCCGGCGACATCGCCATCCCGGTCACGATCACCAGCGGCAGCAGCACGAACAGCACCGAGCCATAGGCCAGCTTTTGCAGGATGTTGTAGTCCAGTGCCGCCAGCCCGGTGGGGAACTTCAGCCGGGCGTGATCGAGAATGTCGTGCCACAGGTGGGCCGGGTGCAATTCCGCCAGCCGCGGCATCAGGTCGCGGCGGATGTGGCCGTTCAGCAGCGAGCGGACCAGGTAGGCCAGCAGCGCCACCACCAGCACCACCGCAAAGGCGAAGTGCCAGATCCGCGCATCGGCCGGGCTGTAATGGGCAGGGATGGTGATCCAGCCGGGGAAGGGCACGTCGGCCTCGCCCCCCAGCACCAGCCAGGCATGATCCGGATTGGCGCCATATTCGCCCCAGTAAAGCCGGGGATGGGCGTTGAGGATCATCAGCCCGCTCATCAGCATCACCGCCAGGGTGAAGGCATTGGTCCAGTGCCACAGCCGGGTCGAGCGGCGATGGCGCCGCACCAGCTCGCCGCCCTGCGGTGCCGGGGTATCGTCTGGGGGGGTATCGGCCATGGCATTCCTCCGGCGGGCGGGCGCCCGGATGATGGCATGTTCGTTGCCACCGGCCAAAAGGTTTCAGCTTGCCTAGCGCCCGGCGCCCCGGTAAACGCCCGCCACCCGCAGGGCCGGGCCGCTTTAGCTCAGTTGGTAGAGCACATCATTCGTAATGATGGGGTCACGTGTTCGAGTCACGTAAGCGGCACCATTTCACCAGCCATCACCAGACGCCGATCCGCCTTGTGGCCAGCCACCCCGCGTGGGCCGGGCGGCTGGCCGATGCGCTGGCCGACAGGCGAAATCGCTTTCCTACATCCGCGCCGGGTGCCAGCCATGGCGCCGTTCTTTGACATGGATGAAGGCATTGATTCGCAAGGGAAAAGTTTCAGAAAAACTTTCCCCTCATGCGCGATGGGGGTGAAGTTTGTGAAGATGCCG
>JAFECL010000112.1 GCA_018242165.1 Pseudomonadota bacterium | reverse complement strand
CATCGTCGCATTGCGCCGCGGTCACCACCTCGACCTCGCCGGCGGCGCCGTCGGCCAGCTGGATCGGGCGCGCCTCGCGGCGTTCGCCCCGCTGGGGACGGAACAGGTCGGCGGGCCAGCGGGTAACCGGGGTGCCGGCCTGCCATTGCTGGACGAAGGTGGCGCCATCGCGCGCCTCGCCGGGGCTGACGCCCCGGCCCAGCATGGTGCCGCCAATCTCGCCGGCACGGGCCCGCGCCGAACCATCGGGCGCCGGGGCGGAGGAAGCGATCGCCCCGCTGGCATCGAGCCGGATCGGGAACAGGCCCTCATCAGGGCGGGCCCGCTCGATCCTGGCCAGCCCTTCGAGCTTGGCGGGGGCCTCGACCTCGACCGACAACAGGTGGCCATCGAGCCGGAAGCCGTCGCCTTCGGAAACGAATTGCACGGCATAGGTCCGCCGGCTGACGATCTCCTTGCCATCGGGCAGGCTGCGTCGCCATTCGCGGACCAGCCGCATCGGTGTGGCCGGGGCCAGAAACCGATCTGCCCCGGCATGCCAGCGTGCCGCGCCCTGCGCCACCGGCGCGGGGGCCAGCGCCACCCCGGCCAGCAGGGCGGCCAGCGCCAGGCGCCGCGCCGGCGTCACGCCGCGCGCTCCGCACGGCCAAGGCAATGCGCACCCCAGACCACGGCGACCACCAGCAGCGCCCCGACCAGCTGGTGCAACGCCGCCAGCCACAGGCTGACCCCGCTCATCACCGTGGCAATGCCCAGCAGCAACTGGGTGCCGAAGGCGCTGTGGATCGCCACCGAGGCCGGCCGCGCGCCCGCTGCGCGCAGCCGCCGGGCCATCACCACCAGCAGCACGACCACCACCCAGGCCCACCAGCGATGGATGAAATGCACCACCGCCGGATCCGCCACCAGCGTGGCCAGCGGCCCCTCGCCCGCGTGGCTTGGCCCGGGCCACACCCGGCCGTTCATCAGCGGCCACTGGTCCGTCACCAGCCCGGCCCGCAGGCCGGCCATCAGCGCACCGTAGATCAGCTGCAGCGCCAGCGCCGCACCCGCCACCAGCGCCAGCCGGCCCGGGCGTGCAGGGCCCCGGGCGAGATCCAGCGCGGTCCAGACCACATAGGCCAGCGCGGTCAGCGCGGTGATCAGGTGGGCGGCCAGCCAGCCCGGCGCGACCTCGACCATCCCCGGCTTGAGCCCCGAGGCGACCATCAGCCAGCCCAGCACCCCCTGCAGCCCGATCAGCAGCGGAACGGCCAGCAGCCGCCCGCCATAGCCCGCCGGAATCCGCCGCCGGGCGGCGAACCACAGCCAGCCCAGCGCGGCAACCAGCCCGATCACCCGGGCGAGCACGCGGTGGATATATTCCCAGAAGAAGATCCGCTTAAATTCGGCCAGCCCCATCCCGGCATGGATCGCGGCATATTGGTCGATCTGGCGATAATGGGCGAATTCGGCCTGCCATTCAGCCTCGGACAACGGCGGCACCACCCCGCTGACCGGCCGCCACTGGGTGATCGACAGCCCGCTTTCGGTCAGCCGGGTCACCCCGCCAACCACCACGATCAGGACGATCAACCCGGCCAGCGTGGCCAGCCAGCCAAGGATCGAGCCATGCGAATCCGCCGGCGCCCGGCCGGCAGCATCGGCGTCCATCTGCGCCATCCTTCATTATCCCGCGACCCGCCCTGCCGCGTCTAGTGCAATCACCACGGCAAAATCGCAAGAGTTGAATACGTTGCCACCCTGCCCGACAGGGCAGGCGGCGGGGCTTGATCGTCCGCTGCGGACATAGGATAGGCGGTGGATCATGTCGATCACCCCTGCCTCCACCACCTCACGGCCAGCCCGCGGCTGGCGGGGGGGAATCGACCGCGCCGGGGTGCTGCTCTCGGGCCTGTGCCTGATCCATTGCCTTGCCGGGCTGGTGCTGGTCACCTTCCTGGGCCTTGGCGGCGGGACCCTGCTGGCTCCGCAGTGGCACGAGGTGGGGCTGGCCCTGGCGCTGGTGATCGGCACCATCGGCCTTGGCCTGGGGCTGCTGCGCCACCGCGACGCGGGCAACCTGGCGCTGGGCGCGACCGGGCTGGCCCTGATGGGCCTGGCGCTGCGTGCCGGCCACGGGCTCAACGAGGCGCTGCTGACCATGGCCGGGGTGAGCCTGGTGGCCGTGGCACACATCCGCAACTTGCGTCGCGGCCACTGAACGCTATGGCACCGGGCATGACCCAGCCGATCCGCATCACCGTCAATGGCGAACCGCGCACTGCCGCGCCCGGGACGATCGCCGACCTGGTCCGCACGCTCGAACTTGATCCCGCCAAGGTCGCGGTGGAACGCAACGGCGCCATCGCCCCGCGCGGCACGCTGGGCGCGGTGGCGCTGGCCGAGGGCGACGTGCTCGAAATCGTCCATTTCGTCGGCGGCGGGGATCATGGCGATGACAGCTGGACGGTAGCGGGGCGCACCTTCCGGTCGCGGCTGATCGTCGGCACCGGCAAGTACAAGGATTTCGCCCAGAACGCCGCCGCCGTGGCGGCCAGCGGCGCGGAAATCGTCACCGTGGCGGTGCGCCGGGTCAATATCAGCGACCCCAAGGCGCCGATGCTGACCGACTTCATCGACCCGAAGAAGATCACCTACCTGCCCAACACCGCCGGCTGCTTCACCGCCGACGAGGCGATCCGCACCTTGCGGCTGGCGCGCGAGGCCGGCGGCTGGGATCTCGTCAAGCTGGAAGTGCTGGGCGAGGCGCGCACCCTCTACCCCGACATGCGCGAAACGCTGAAGGCAACCGAAGTGCTGGCCAGCGAAGGCTTCCTGCCGATGGTCTATTGCACCGACGATCCGATCGCGGCGAAGCAGCTGGAAAGCGCCGGGGCGGTGGCGGTGATGCCGCTGGGCGCGCCGATCGGCTCGGGCCTGGGGATCCAGAACCGGGTCACCATCCGCCTGATCGTCGAAGGGGCCAGCGTGCCGGTGCTGGTCGATGCCGGGGTCGGCACCGCCAGCGACGCCGCCGTGGCGATGGAACTGGGCTGCGACGGGGTGCTGATGAATACCGCCATCGCCGAGGCCAGGGATCCGATCCGCATGGCCGGGGCGATGAGGGCAGCGGTTGAAGCCGGGCGCCAGGCCTATCTGGCCGGGCGGATGGGCACCCGGAAGTACGCCGATCCCTCCAGCCCGCTGGCCGGGCTGATCTGAGCCGGCAAGGCCAGCCGGCAAACCTTCCGGCAAGACTGCGCCGCCCCCCGGCAATTCCTTGCCAACAGGGTTAACGGCATGGTTACCACTTTGTGGTCTTCTCGCAGCGTCCCGGCTTCCGTGCCGGGCAATGCTGAGGGACCGATCATGGCCAATACCGGAATCGCCGCGCTTGCCATTGCCGAACTGCGCGAATTCGCCAGCTTCACGCCGTGCGAACAGCGCTACATCAAGCGCAGCCTCGATGTCGGGCTGGGCCGGCAGGATGCCTTCAAGCTGTGGGCCCGCGATGCCGGCGAGGTGGCCAGCATCCGCAGCCAGTATGTCGTCTATCAGGAGCTGAAGACGCTGCGCGGCGAAACGCCGTGCGAAACCAGCTTCGAGGCGATCGAGCTGTTCATGGGCAAGCTGATCCGCATCACCGCCTTCGATCTGGCGCAAGAGCGGATCGAGAGCTTCTCGGCCTATCGCTTCCTTTACGAGCGGCTGCTTTCCGCCGATGTCCGGCCATGGCTGCCGGCGGCCTTCTGCGCCGCCGCCGCCCTGCCGCAGATCCGGCCGGAGCGGCGCAAGGATCTGCTCCAGTCGATCAGCGAGGCGGCGGCCACTGCCCCCGGCTGGTCGACCCGCGAACCCTGCTTCTATCCCGAATGGGTGGAGAAGGAGGCGGCCTGAGCGCGCCGCACCACCGCACCCCAGCCGGCTTCCCCAAGGCCCCGGTCGCGCCCGCCGCGACCGGGGTTTTTCATTGCCCCATCCGCGCCGCGCCAGTTCCGCCGGGCCAACAAGAAACCGCCGGCCAGGGCGATCCCTGGCCGGCGGCAAGTTGCGCAAGAACGCGTGGGAAAGATCAGTTGATGGTAACGCGGAACCGCAGGCCGGCGCTGGCGCCCGCAGCGATGTTCGAAAGCGAACCGCTGACCGTCTTGCTGACCGAGTTGTAATTGGTCGCATCCGAGCCGGCGGTACCGCCCGAGCAGGTGCTGCCCGAGACCGTCGCATTGAGGAACAC
>JAFECL010000111.1 GCA_018242165.1 Pseudomonadota bacterium | reverse complement strand
CCGAGCCAACCATTGCGATCTTCAACGCGTTCACTCCACCCGAGCAGTTTCAGTATCGGGCTGGCCCTAGCTCAAAATTACGGGCGAGGCGACCCTGCGACGGCAACGGCAAACGCCATGGGCGGTAAGGTTACGGCAGCAGCTGAATAAGTATTGGCATCGCCGGGGTACAGTTTGGCGATCTGTTTGGCGGAGGTGCTCGGATGACTGCCGGCGGCCAGCCGACGAGCTGACAGGAGCAAGGCTGCGGCGGGCTAGCTTGGCGGATTTTCAAATCAATTCATGATCGTGGATCTCGAAGCGATTTCGGCCTTGGCGCTGGCTGGCTGGTTCAGCGCGGCATCGGCGCGCTTGGGAAGGCTGGTGACGGATCGGCCCTCCACGTGTTTGAACAAGAGGCGTGTCGCATTCTTACAACTCGCTGCTCTTGATGGGCAATTCGAGGCATCCTGGTCATATTTTTCTTGCAATAGATCCTCGAATCGCCTAGCGCGAATGAGCTACCCCAACTGGAGCTTGGAGCATCATGATCAAGAAGTTTGCCATGGCTGGTGCGGCGCTTTCGCTGCTGGCCTCGACCACCGCTTTCGCCGACGCGCCTGCCAAGGCTCCGGTTGCCAAGGTTGCCCAGGTGAAGCGCGCTCGCGCTGCTGCCGATCCGCGTAAGGCCCAGAACGTTGCTGGCCTGTCGCTGCCGGTTCTCGCGATCGGCGCGGTTGCCGTGGGCGTTGGCATTGCCGCCGCCGCTGGCGCCTTCAACACCAGCCCGTAACCTGCGGGCGGCGTTGAGCCGCAATCATCCCTTTCAGGGAACGGAACGGGCAGCAGTTGCTGCCCGTTTTTGTTTGTTTCGGCGGCAGGCTCATTTCGCCGCGGGCATGGCCTATCCCTGAATGGTCAGGCCAGGCCGGAACGCGGCGACTGGCGGACTTCGCTGCGACTCGGCCCTGGCAGGATCCGGTGGCTGTATGCTTGCCTTTGCCGACCGAATCGGTTACGTTAACCAAGATTAACAAGTGGAGCCTCTCCGATCATGATCAAGTCTGTCGCCATGGCTGGTGCGGCCGTTTCGCTGGTGGTGTCGAGCGCGGCTTTCGCCGATACCGCTGCCAAGCCGGCCCCGGTAGCCAAGGTTGCGCAGGTCAAGCGCGCCCGCGCTGCCGCCGATCCGCGCAAGGCTCATAACGCGGTCGGTCTGTCGCTGCCGGTGCTGCTGGTCGCGGGTGTTACCATTGGCGTCGGCGTTGCCGCTGCCGCCGGTGTGATCACCACCAGCCCGTGAGTGCCTGGCGGCCGGGTGCCGCTGCAGCCTTGCGCTAAGACAGCGGGCGGCCTTGGCCGCCCGTTTTCGTTTGTGGGTGGGGCGGCGCTCTGGCAGGTTTGCCGCAGGTCCCGGAATATCGCCGGGCGCAACGTGGCAAGGATGGGCGCGGTGTTCAGGCAGGGCAGGGCAGACCGTGGCATTCGCCGGGCGCTCGCCGTCGCGCTACTGCTGCTGGCGGTGCCGCACGCGGCGCAGGCCGAACCTGATCCGGTATGGAGCCAACTGCGCCACGACGATCTGCGCCTTGCCGCCATGGTCGAACGCCTGGCTACCGCCAACACCGCGCTGTGCCACCAGACCATGCCGGGCACCGGTCTGGTGCTCCATGCCCTTGACCAATATCCCGGCGAGGAGCGCCCGGCCGCGCGCGCCGCTTTCGGGTTCGCCGCGCCGCTGGCGGTCGAGGCGGTGGTGCCGGGCAGCCCGGCCGCGCAGGCCGATGTGCGGGCGGACGATGCGGTGCTGGCGGTCAATGGCCGGCGCTTCGAGGCGCCGCTGGCCCGCGATGCCACCACCGCCCGCCGCGACGCGGCGTTGGCCTGGATCGAGGCCGCGCCACCAGACCGGCCACTGGTGCTGGAAGTGCAGCGCGGCGGAGCCAGCCTGACCCGCACCATCCAGCCGCGCCCGTCTTGTCTGGTCCGTGCCGAGCTGGCCATCGACGAGGGCACCATTGCCCATGCCGATGATCGTCTGTTGCAGATCAGCAGCGCCCTGCTCGACCGGTTCGATGACGACGGACTGGCGGTGGTGGTGGCCCATGAATTCGCGCACATCGTGCTCCAGCACGGGGCAAAGCGGATCGCGGCGGGGGTGAAGCACGGCTGGGCGGGCGAATTTGGCCGCTCGGCCCGGCTGACCCGCGCGGCGGAAGACGAGGCCGACAGCTACAGCGTCCGTCTGCTGGCCAATGCCGGCTTCGATCCGCAGATCGCGGTGCGCTTCTGGCGCGGAGCGGGGCGCAGCCTGGATTATGGCCTGCTGCGCGGGGCGACTCACAGCAGTGCCGAGGCCCGTGCCCGCACCATGGCTGCGGCGATCGCCCAGCTGGGCCGGCCACCGCCCCGCATTCCGTAACGGCAGCGCACCGGCCGCCGGGCCGTGACCGTTCGGGCGCTTGCAACCATGGTTTTTTGCTGCCTAGATAGCCTTACACAGCGCCGCAGCCGAGGGCTCGCGGCCCGCCGAGAGGACCAGAGATGACCGATCAGCTCGAAGCGTTCCGGGCCGAGACCCGCCAATGGCTCGAGGCCAATTGCCCGCCGGCGATGCGCCAGCCGGTGCGGACCGAGGATGATGCCTGCTGGGGCGGCCGCCGGGCCACTTTCTCGTGCCCCGAGCAGAGGCAGTGGCTGGAAGTGATGGCCGAGCGCGGCTGGACCGTGCCCGACTGGCCCAAGGAATATGGCGGCGGCGGCCTCAGTCGTGATGAGGCGCGGATCCTGCGGCAGGAGATGGCCGCGCTCGGCTGCCGGCTGCCGCTTTCCAGCTTCGGTATCTGGATGCTCGGCCCGGCGCTGCTCAAGTTCGGCACCCACGAGCAGAAGCTTGAACATCTGCCGCGCATCGCCCGGGGCGAGATCCGCTGGTGTCAGGGCTATTCCGAGCCCAACGCCGGGTCGGACCTCGCCAGCCTGGCCACCCGCGCCGAGGACCAGGGCGACCATTTCCTCGTCAACGGCCAGAAGATCTGGACCTCCTATGCCGACAAGGCCGACTGGATCTTCTGCCTTGTCCGTACCAACCCGGCCGACAAGCACAACGGCATCACCTTCGTGCTGTTCGACATGGAGAGCGAAGGGGTTTCGACCCGGCCGATCCTGCTGATCTCGGGCTATTCGCCGTTCTGCGAGACCTTCTTCGACAATGTGAAGGTGCCCAAGGCCAACGTGGTGGGCGAAATCAATCGCGGCTGGGATGTCGCCAAGTACCTGCTTGGCCACGAGCGCGAGATGATCGCCGGGATGGGCGGACGCAGCAGCACCCCGGTTTCCAAGGTGGCCATGGCGGCGATCGGGGCCGATGCCCAGGGCCGGCTCGATGATCCTGTGCTGCGGGCGCGGATCGCGCTGTTCGAGCTGAAGGCCCAGGCCTTCGGGGCGATGAGCGAGCGCTTTACCGACATGTTCAAGGCCGGCACCGCACATCCGGCCCAGCCCTCGATGATGAAATACTATGGCACCGAACTGAACAAGGCGCGGCACGAGCTGCTGATGGCCGCGGGCGGGGCCGAGGCGCTGGAATGGGAGAGCGAGGCGACGCGGGGCGGTACCCCGGCGCGCGACTGGCTGCGGACCAAGGCCAATTCGATCGAGGGCGGCACTTCGGAAGTGCAGCTGAACATCATTGCCAAGCGCATTCTCGCGCTGCCGGGGGCCTGAACCATGGCACTTTACCTGACCGAAGAGCAGCAGATGCTCGCCGATACCGCCCGCCCCTTCATGGCCGAGGCGGCCCCTGTTGCCCACCTGCGCGCATTGCGCGATGGCAACGACCCCGCTGGCTTCTCGCGCGATCTGTGGAAGCAGTTTGCCGAGATGGGCTTTACCGGCGTGCTCGTGCCCGAGGGCGATGGCGGGCTGGGGCTGGGCCATGTCGAGGCCGGCATCGTGCTTGAGGAAATGGGTCGCAACCTCTCGCCGTCGCCATTCCTTGCCACTTCGGTTGGCGCGGTCGGCGCTTTGGCCGATGCGTCGGCCGAGGCGCGCGGGCGCTGGCTGCCGGGGATCATCGCCGGGGAAACCGTCGCCGCGCTGGCGCTGGAGGAAGGCGCCCGCCACCGCCCCGAACGGGTCGCGCTGGCCGCCACGCGCAGCGGCAATGGCTACAAGCTGACCGGCGCCAAGCGCTTCGTGGTCCACGGCCATGTCGCCGATCTGGTGATCGTTTCGGCGCGCACCGCCGGCGGGGCCGACGATGCCGAGGGGATTACCCTGTTTGCCGTGCCCGGCAACAGCAAGGGCCTTTCCGCCCATGCCGAGCGGCTGGCGGATAGCTCGATTGCCGCGCGGCTGGAATTCGACGGGGTCGAAGTCGATGGCTCGGCGGTGATCGGTACGCTCGATCAGGGCATGGCCAGCCTGGGCCGGGTGCTCGGCGGGGTGCGTACCGGGGCGGCGGCGGAAATGCTCGGCGTCGCCAGTGGCGCTGCCGACATGACACTGGGCTACCTCAAGGAGCGCAAGCAGTTCGGCCAGCTGATCGGCAGCTTCCAGGCGTTGCAGCATCGCGCCGCGCACCTCTATTCGGAACTCGAAGTGGCCCGTGCCGCCGTGCTGAAGGCGCAGCAGCTGCTCGACGAAGGGCCGGACAAGGCGGCGCGCGCCGATCGTGCCGCTTCGGTTGCCAAGGGCATGGTCGGGCTGGCCGCGGTGCTGGCGGTGCAGGAAGGGGTGCAGATGCACGGCGGCATGGGGATGACCGATGCCTATGACATCGGCCTTTACATGAAGCGCCAGCGGGTGCTGGCCGAACTGTTCGGCGATGCCGATTACCATGCCGACCGGCTGGCGCGGCTGAGCGGTTACTGAGGGCGCCGGGCTTGCTCGACACCCCGCTGGCCCAGGCGCTGATCGCGCTCGCCCTGCTGGGCGGGATCGCGCTGCTGACCTGGCGCACCACCACGCGGGGGCGCCCCGCGCACGATGGCTCGGCCAATGACGTCTATCTGGCCGGCGGCGGGCTGAAATGGCTCTACGTCGCCGGGTCGATCACCCTCACCAACCTCTCGACCGAGCAGCTGGTGGGGATGAACGGCAACCAGATGCTGCTGCTCGCCTGGTGGGAACTGGCCGGGTTCTGCGGGCTGATGATCCTCGCCTTCCTGTTCGTGCCGATCTACTACCGCACCCGCTGCACCACCGTCACCGAGCTGCTCGAACAGCGCTATGGCGGCGGCTCGATCCGCACCCTGATCTCGGCGATCTTCCTGGCCGGCAACGTGTTGATCTACCTGCCGGCGGCGCTCTATTCGGGCTCGCTGTTCCTCGCCTCGCTGTTCGGGGTGCATTGGCCGCTGTGGTATTTCGCCCTGCCGATGGCGCTGGTCGCGGCGCTCTACACCATCACCGGCGGGCTGCGCGCGGTGGCGGTAATGGACACCTATTCGGGGATCGGCGTGCTGGCCATCGCCCTTCTGGTGGTGGTTCTGGCCTTGCAGGCGGTAGGCTGGAACCTGGGCGGCGTCCCGCACGAGCGGGTCAGCATGATTGGCGGAGCGCAGTCGCCGATCCCCTTCCACACCCTGTTCACCGGCATGATCTTCATCCAGATCTTCTACTGGTCGACCAACCAGAACATCACCCAGAAGGCGATGACCGCGCCCTCCGTGGCCGAGGCGCAGAAGGGCGTGCTGGCGGCGGCGGCAGTGCGGATCATGGTGATCCCGGCGATTGTCGCGCTGCCGGGCGTAGCGGCCTACAAGCTGTTCGGGCTGGCGGGCGATGCCACCTATGGCCGGCTGGTCGCCCTGGTGCTGCCGCGCTGGCTGGCGGGGGCTTTCGCGGCGATGATGGCCGGGGCGGTGATCGCCCATACCGCCGCGATCCTCAACAGCACCGTCGCGCTCTACGATGTCGATTTCCATTCGAAATTCATCCGCCCGGTGGCGAACCACTGGCGCCTTTCGACCATTGCCTCGGCGCTGTTCACCGTCGCGGCGCTGGCGATGCTGCCGGTCTATGAACACGCCACCAGCATCATCAACCTGCTCCAGCAGCTGAACGGCCTGTCCTCGATGCCGATCCTCGCCGCTTTCGTGGTCGCGCTGCTGTTCCGGGGGGTGGCGGCGGGCGCGGCGGTGGCCGGGGTGGTGTGGGGCGTGGCGCTCTACGGGCTCTACACCTTCTTGTGGCACCCGGAGGGGCAGATCGGGCTGCACTACATCGATTTCATGGTGATCACGCTGGCCACATCGGTGGTGTTCGCACTGGCTTTCAACCGGCTGGTGCTGGGCGGGCGGGCGCGCTTTACCGGGCTGGCCGGGCTGGGCGTAGGCGACCCGGCCTGAGGGCTACAGCCGGCCGGCCCCGGCGCTGGCCTGCTCGATCAGCACCAGCGGCGCTTCCCCGGCCGGGGTGCGATAGCGCAGCGCCCTGGCCACCTGCGGTGCCCGTTCGGCTGCCAGCAGCGCGACCACTGCGCCGCCAAAGCCGCCCCCGGTCATCCGCGCGCCACCCTCCCGGCCGATCAGCTGCTGCAATTCGGCGACCAGCGCGTCGATCTCGGGCGTGGTGATCGCGAACAGGTCGCGCATCGAGGCATGGCTTGCCGCCATCAGCTGGCCCAGCGCGATGCGATCATCGTTGCGCAGCGCCTCGGCGGCGGCCAGCACCCGGTCGTTTTCACCCACCACGTGGGCAGCGCGGGCCATGGCTTCGGTCTCGATCCGCGCCCGGGCCGCCTCCAGCATCGCCGCATCGGCATCGCGCAGCGCCGCCACGCCCAGCGCCCGCGCCACCGCCTCGCACTGTTCGCGGCGGCGGTTGTAGTGGCCTTCCACCAGCCCGCGCGAGACGCCCGAATGGACGATCATGATCGCCAGCCCCGGCGGCAGCGGTATCGGGGTGCAGTCCAGCGAACGGCAATCGATCAGCACGGCATGGTCCGCCACCCCGCGTGCCGAAACCAGCTGGTCCATGATCCCGCAGCGGGTGCCGACATGGTCGCTTTCGGCGGCCTGCGCGGCGCGGGCGATCGCGGTCGGGTCGATTGCCAGCCCGCCCAGTTCGCTCAGCGCCGTGCCCAGCGCCACCGCCAGCGCCGCCGAGGAGGAGAGCCCGGCGCCGCGCGGCACGGTGCCGGCAATCGCGAGGTCTGCGGCAGGCACCGCGTGGCCGGCCGCGCGCAGTGCCACGACCATCCCGCGCACATAGTCGGCCCACGGCTGCGCCGCGTCGGCGGCGAAGGGGGCCTCGACCGGAAATGTGCTTTCCGCCCCGCCCAGATCGGCGGCGACCACCCTGATCTGACCATCCTCGCGCCGCCGCGCGGCGACCTGGGCATGGACCGAGATCGCGGCGGGCAGGACGAAACCGTCGTTGTAGTCGGTATGCTCGCCGATTAGGTTGACCCGCCCGGGCGCGCGGGCGACCAGTGCGGGTTCGCCGCCAAAGGCCGTGGTGAACACGCCGCGCAGCCGCGCGCTGGTGGCTTCGGCGGTGGCCGGGGTATCGTTCATCGTTGGCTCCGATAATGCACCGCACCGGCATCGCGCAGGCGTTCGGCGGCCTGTTCCGGGGTCAGGTCGCGCTGCGCCTCGGCGAGCAATTCATAGCCGACCATGAATTTCCGCACCGAGGCCGAACGCAGCAGCGGCGGGTAGAAATGGGCATGGAGCCGCCAGTGCGCGGTCTCTTCCTGACCATAGGGCGCGCCGTGCCAGCCCATCGAATAGGGAAAGGAACAGGCGAACAGATTGTCGTAACGGATGGTCAGCGCCTGGATGATCGCG
Source organism: Pseudomonadota bacterium (assembly GCA_018242165.1). Classification (GTDB taxonomy): domain Bacteria; phylum Pseudomonadota; class Alphaproteobacteria; order Sphingomonadales; family Sphingomonadaceae; genus Novosphingobium. The sequence goes on along the minus strand of JAFECL010000111.1, from coordinate 838 downwards.
GCCAGGCTGGTGCGTTGGGCGGGGGCCAGATCGGGCATCCGCGCCACGGCAAAGCGCGGCAGCAGCAGGGTTTCGAACGGCCATGCCGCCCACCACGGGACAATCGCCAGCCAGTCATCATTGGCCACCACCTCGCGCGGGCCGCCGGCCTCGGCCTCGGCCACTTCGGCCAGCAGCGGGGCGCCGTGGTTGCCCAGCCAATGGCGCTGGGTGCGATCCTCGGTGGTGATCGCCTGCGGCAAATAGTCGCTGGCCCAGACCTGGCCGTGGGGGTGCGGGTTCGAACAGCCCATCATCGCCCCCTTGTTCTCGAACAGCTGGACATTGGCCCAGCGTCGGCCCAGCTCGGCGCTCTGCTGGCACCAGCAATCGACCACCGCGCCAAGCTCGGCCAGCGACAGTTCGGGCAGCGTCTTGCCATGGTCGGGCGAAAAACAGATCACCCGCGCCTCGCCCTGGGCGGGGGCCATGGCGAACAGCCCGGTGCCCGGCGCGGGGCCGGGGCTGTCGGGCAGCAGCGCGGCAAAGTCGTTGGCGAAGACGTGGGGGCCGCGATAGGCCGGGTTGACCTCGCCCGTGACGCGCGCGTTGCCGGGGCACAGGTAGCAGGCCGGATCGTGGGCGGGGCGGGGCGCGGTATCGGGCTCGTCCTGCTGGCCCTGCCACGGGCGGCGGGCGCGGTGGGGCGAGACCAGCAGCCATTCGTCGCGCAGCGGATCATAGCGGCGGTGGGGATGTTCGGCGGGGTCGAAGCTCACAGCGCGGTTACCTCAAACAGTTCAACGGCCTCGCCGCGCATCGGCGGCAGCGGCAGGCCGACCCGGGCCAGCCAGGCCCC
>JAFECL010000110.1:4925-10600 GCA_018242165.1 Pseudomonadota bacterium | reverse complement strand
CCGGTGCGTGCCTTCAGTTCCAGCGCCAGCGCCAGATTGGCATGGGTAGGATGCGCCTCGCGCCGCAAACAGTCGATGACCAGCAGGTCCGCGCCGGCAAACAGGCGCTCCATCTCACTCGTAATCGAACTGAAGTCCACCGCATAACCTACGGATTTACCGTCTGAATCGAACCGAAACCCCGTACTTTCAGCAGGCCCGTGCGGCATCTGGCACCAGCCCACCCCAAAGCCCTGGCAGACCCGCAGCCGTTCGAGCGTATCGATGGTGCAGATCGAGGGATAACCGAATTCTCCGGCGAAAACATAGCTGAAGCGCTGGCGCAGGCGCCGCACCGTTTCATCCGAGCCATAGGTCGGGATCGGCCCGCCCCGGCCATAGCGCAGCGGCCGCAGGTCATCGATGCCGTGGCAGTGGTCGGCGTGGTCGTGGGTCCAGAACACCGCGTCGATCCGCCCGATCCGCGCCGCCAGCAGCTGGGCGCGCAGGTCGGTCGAGGTGTCGATCAACAGCCGGGCACCAGCCTCGTTCTCGATCAGTACCGAGCTGCGGCTGCGGCGGTTGCGCGGCTCGTCCGGATCGCAGGCGCCCCAGTCGGCGCCGTCTTCGCCGCCGATGCGGGGCACCCCGGTCGAGGTGCCGCAGCCCAGGACCCGCAGCTTCACGGCCGCACCGCCTTGCTGAACAGGCGGAAGAAGTTGGCCGTGGTGCTTGCGGCCAGCGCTTCCGCAGTCACCCCCCGCAGGCCGGCGACGAAGCGCGCGGTATCGGCGGTGAAGGCCGGCTCGCAGACCTGCCCGCGATGGGGCACCGGGGCCAGAAACGGCGCATCGGTTTCGACCAGTAGTCGATCCTCGGGCACTTTGGTAGCTATATCCTGTAAATCCTTGGCATTCTTGAAGGTTACGATGCCCGAAAGCGAGATGGTGAGCCCCAGATCGAGCACGGCATGGGCAAAGTCGGCGCTGGCGGTAAAGCAATGGATCAGGGCCGGATAGGCGCCCTGCTCCATCTCGTCGGCCAGGATCGCCAGCGTGTCGGCCTCGGCATCGCGGGTATGAACGATCAGCGGCAGCCCGGTGGAACGCGCCACCCGGATATGGGTGCGGAACAGCGCCTGCTGCGTCGCACGGTCCGAGCGGTCATAGTAATAGTCCAGCCCGGTTTCGCCGATGGCAATGACCCGGGGGTGCTCGGCCGCTTCCAGCAGCGCCGCCTCGCCCAGATCCGCATGGCCGTCAGCTTCGTGCGGGTGGACGCCGATGCTGGCCCAGACGTCTGCCTCGCGCTCGGCCGTGGCAACGATCTCGGCCCATTCGCGCTGGCGAGTCGAGATATTGAGAAAACCCCCAATCCCCGCCGCCCGCGCGCGTGCCAGCACCCCGACCTGATCCTCGACCAGCCCCTTGTAGTTGAGATGGCAGTGCGAATCGATCAACATCAGGCGTCGTCTGCGGGCGGCTCTAGCCGGGGGAAAACGCCGACCGGCGGCGCGACACGGAAACCACTTTCGGCCAGCGGGGAATACCAGTGGCTGCCGATCGCCTTATAGCTCCGCACTTCCGGTGGAACGCCCATGGCGTCGAGCAGCCTGGCGGCCCGTTCGGGCATGACCGGCAGAACCGCAACGGCCAACTGCGCGATGCAGATGAACAAGGTCGCCAGCACGGTTTCCATCCGCTCGGGGTCCGTCTTGCGCAGCGCCCAGGGGGCCTGGACATCGACATAGGCGTTGCAGGCGAAAACCGCCTGCATCCAGCCTTCCAGCGCCTGATGCAGTGCCAAATCTTCCATCGCCGCAGGGAACCGCTGGCCGACCAGTTCGCCTACCGCCATGAACAATTCGTTGTCCGCAGGGTCGTGCCCATGAATCGCCGGCAAATGGCCGTCGAGGTTCTTGGCGATGAAGCTCAGCACGCGTTGCGCCAGATTGCCAAAGCTGTTGGCCAGTTCGGCATTGCAGCGGGTGACGATCGCTTCAGCCGAGAAACCACCATCCTGCCCGAAGCTGACCTCGCGCAGCAGGAAATAGCGCAGGCTGTCGACCCCGAAGCGGTCGGCCAGTTCGAGCGGATCGACCACGTTGCCCAGGCTCTTCGACATCTTCTCGCCGCGATGGAGCAGGAAGCCGTGGCCGAACACCTTCTTCGGAATTGGCAGCCCGGCGCTTTTGAGGAAAGCCGGCCAATAGACGGCGTGAAAGCGGACGATATCCTTGCCGATCAGGTGCAGATCGGCGGGCCACAGCTGGTCAAACTGCCCTTCCCGCTCAGGAAAGCCGATCCCGGTCAGGTAGGCGCACAGCGCGTCGACCCAAACGTACATCACGTGGCCCGGGCTGCCCGGCACTGGAACGCCCCAGTCAAAGCTGGTCCGGCTGACCGACAGATCGCGCAGATCGTTGCCCTTCAGGAAGGCCAGCACTTCGTTGCGGCGGCTTTCGGGTTCGAGGAAGCCGGGGGTTTCGTTCAGCTCGATAAGGAAATCACGGTATTTCGAGAGGCGGAAGAACCAGCTTTCCTCCACGGTCCATTCGACGGGGGTGCCCTGCGGCGAGAGCTTGACGCCCCCTTCCCCCTCGCTCAACTCGGAGGCATCGTAGAAAGCCTCGTCCCGCACCGAGTACCAGCCTTCGTAGCGGTCAAGGTAGAGGTCACCGCTGGCGGCCATGGCTTCCCACAGCGCCTTGCTGGCGGCGTGATGCTGCGGTTCGGTGGTGCGCGCAAATGTATCGTAAGATACATCAAGTTTATCGCACATACCACGGAAATAGCTGGCCATTTCGGTTGCGAATTCCAGCGTATCGCGCCCGGCATTCCGTGCCGTCTGGGCCATTTTCAGGCCATGCTCGTCGGTGCCGGTGACCAGCTTCACCTCGCGGCCCATCATCCGCTGGAAACGGGCGATGGCATCGGCGGCAATCGCCTCATAGGCGTGGCCGATGTGCGGCTTGCCATTGGGGTAGGCGATGGCGGTGGTCAGGTAGAACTTATCGGCCATGATGGGCGCGGGCTTTCCGGCAGTGTTCAGGATGCGGCCTCTCTAGAGCATCGTACCGAAAAGTGGGAACCGGTTTTTGGCTCTTTTTTCGATGCGGAAATGGTCGCTAGGCCGATGCGGCACGGGCCAGCAGCGCCCCCACTTCCATCGCCACCATCCCGGGGTCGAAATTGTAGGTCGGCGCCTGCCCGGCCAATCGCACCAGCGCGGCATGGGCATCGATAATCCGGCCCTGCGACGCAGTATCGGCCTGTTCCAGCTGGCCGGCCAGCACCGCGCGCGCCAGTTCCAGCGTTGCGGCAAGGCGTTCGCGGCTGGGCCGGGCGCCCAATTCGTCGGCCAGGGCGCCGCGCAGCTCGAGCGAGGCGTCGCCGGAACTCGCGATGCGGCGCATCAGGCCGTGGACGGGGGCCAGCCGCTCGCCAATGAAGCCCAGCGCCGCGCCGGGCGAGCCGTGGGCGGCGGCGATTGCGGCAGAGCGCGCGGCGGCATCAGCCTCGGGTGCTTCGGACCGCAGCACCGCATCGATCGCCGCATCATCGAGCGGAGCAAAGCGCAGGATCCGGCAGCGCGAGCGGATCGTTGGCAGCAGACGGCCAAGCCGATGGGCCACGAGCAGGAAATAGGTGCCCTGCGGCGGCTCCTCCAGGCTCTTGAGCAGGGCGTTGACCGCGCCCTTCTCAAGATCGTCGGCCGGGTCGATGATCACTACGCGGCGACTGCCAAGGGTTGGCCGCGTGGTCAGGCGGTGCTGCATCGCCCGGATCTCGTCGATCGGGATCGAGCGCTTGCGGCGGTAATCCTGCCCGTCGTCGCGCTTCTTGCCCTCTTCCTTGTTCTCGGGCGGATGGTCGGGAACGATGATGTCCGGGTGCGCCTCGACCGGGGGCTGCGGCAGGCCCGGCTCGGCCACCAGCTCGGCGGCGGCGGCGCGGGCGAACAGGCCCTTGCCGATGCCCTGCAGGCCGGCAAGGATCCAGGCATGATGCATCCGGTCCGAGGCCATGGCCGCGCGCCATTCGCGCCAGGCCTCGGCGTGGCCGGCCAGCATCAGGCGCGGCCCAGACGGGCGTCGAGCGTGGCCATAACCCGCGCGTGGGTATCTTCAGGCGAACCATCGCCATCCACGCTGGCGAAACGGCCGGGTTCAGCCCGGCCAAACCGGGCGAAAGCCTCGAGCACCTTGGCGTGATAGGCCAGATCGCGCCCGCCGATCCGGTCGCTAGCGCCCTGATCGCGCAGCGCCAGACGGTAAGCCGCGGCGCCGGCGGAAACCTCCACCAGCAAGGTCAAATCCGGCAGCAGCCCTTCGCTGCCAATGCGATGCAGGCTGACGATTTCCTCGTCCGAAAGGCCGCCGCCGCCGCCCTGATAGGCCCGGCTCGAATCGAGAAAGCGGTCGCACACAACCCAGGCGCCACGTTCCAGCGCGGGGCGGATCAGCCGTTCGACATGGTCGGACCGCGCCGCCGCGAACAGCAGCGCCTCGGCGCGCGGGTGCCAGCCCTCGCCCTCGGTGCCCAGCAACAGGGCGCGGATTGCCTCGGCGCCCGGGGTGCCGCCCGGTTCGCGGGTCAGCACCACCTCCAGCCCGCGCCCGCGCAGGGCCTCGGCCAGCAGCCGGGCCTGAGTGCTCTTGCCCGCACCCTCGCCCCCTTCCAGCGCAATGAAGCGGCCGCGCGCGCTCACAGCAGATCGGCCAGGCCGTTGCGCAGCCGGTCGAGCGCCCCGCCGCGCGGCACATTGGCACCGGCCACCAGCGGTACATGGGTGGGCGGCTCGTTGCCGATCTTCAGTTCCAGTTCGGCCACTTCGGCGCCCTTGGCGATCGGCGCCTGCAAGGGCCCCTTGTAGCGGATCCGCATGGCCACCGCGGCAGCCGTGCCGCGCGGCAGCGTGGCGACCAGCGCGCGGGGCGCCACCAGCGGCACCGACCGCTCCGTTCCGCCCTGCACCTCGGCATTGGCCACCCGTTCGCCCGGCGCGAACAGGCGGTGCGGGGCAAAGTTGGCAAAGCCCCATTCCATCAGGTCGCGGGCCGCGCGGGCCCGTTCGCGCGGGGTCGGCACGCCGGCCAGCACCATCACCAGCCGCTGATCGCCGCGCTGGGCCGAGCCGAGGAAATTGTAATGCGCCTCGTTGGTGAAGCCCGTCTTGATCCCGTCAGCCCCGGGCACAATCCGCAGCGTGGGATCGTGGTTGCGCTGGGTGATGCCATTCCAGGTTAGCTGTTCATGGCCGAAATAGCGATGGTATTGCGCCGGATAGCGGGTGATCAGCGCATCGGCCAGCCGCACCAGATCACGGGCGGTAAAATAGGTCTGGCCCTCGTCCATCCAGCCGTTGGGGGTGCCGAAATGGCTGCCGGTCATTCCCAGCCGCCGGGCGGTGTCGTTCATCAGCGCGACCCAGCTGGCAACGCTGCCGGTCGCCCCTTCGGCCAGCACCACGCAGGCATCGTTGGCCGAAACGGTGGTAATGCCCATCAGCAGATCGTCGACCGTGGGCTGGCTGGCCCGCTCAAGGAACATCCGGCTGCCCTTGGCGTGCCATTCCTTCCATGCCGCATCCGAGACGGTCAGCCGCTGGTCGGGCCGCAATTTGCCCTGTTCAAGCAATTCGAAGGCAACGAAGGCGGTCATCACCTTGGTCACCGAGGCGGGCAGGAAGCGCTG
>JAFECL010000110.1:0-4846 GCA_018242165.1 Pseudomonadota bacterium | reverse complement strand
CCTCGGGTGAGTGGATCATCGATGCCGTTGCCCCGGCGGCCAGCGCCAGGGCAACAGGGATCAGCAGCCTGTACACGCGTTTTCCCGTCGCAACTTCCTTCCGGCGCGCGCGGGATCAGGCGATCACTCGGCGTGCTGGATTCGCGCGGTATAGCCTGCGGCACGGGCCTTGGCCAAGGCTGCCTCGGCGTCGGCGATGTTGACAAACGGCCCCATCCGCACGCGCCACACCTTGCCGGCCGGGTCCAGCCGGGCCCCAAGGCGCTTGGCGACGGACTGGGCATTGGCCTTGACCGAATAGGCGCCGGCCTGAACCACCACCGATCCGCTGGCGGATTTGCCGCGCGGGGCGGGTTCATCCTCGGCAGCGGCCAGTTCGACCGGGGCCGGGGCGGCCTTCTTCACCACCGCCGGCTTGACCGGGGCGGGTTTTTGGGCGGGTTTTGGTGCCGATTTGGCCGCATCTTCAGCCATCGCGAAGGCCGCGCCTACGCTGGGCCGGGCCTTGGGCTTGGCCGCCACGCGCGGCGCGGCAACCGGCTTGGGCGCCACCACCGGCGCGGCAACCGCCACCCGCTGTTCAAGCGCCGCGCCCGACGAAAGCTGCACCGTGCCCTGCGCCGGCAGGCGGCGCGCCAGTACCGCCAGCAGCGCCTTGGGCGTCGCCATCCGTTCGGGCGGAGTGCCGCCGTCACGCAGCAGCGCCCGCTCGGCCTCGGGCGGATTGACCCGGCGCACCCGGACGCCATTGTCGGCATCGACGCCCAGCGCCTGGGCGGCAGCCGGCGAAAGTTCGATCAGGTTGGTGGCCTGCATCGGCCCGCGCCGATCGACCCGCACCAGCACCGTCTTGCCGGTGGAAAGCGAGGTCACCTCGACATACGAGGGCAGCGGCAGGGTGTGGTGCGCGGCGGAAAAACCAGCCCCCTCACCCACGCTGGCGTGGCCCACGGCATCGTAATTCATGGTGTTCGCCGGGGTAAAGCTGGTGTCGGCCACGGTATAGGGCTCACCGGTCACCACCGGAAAGTCGGCCGCCGGGCCATTGGCACCTTCGGCGGCGCGGGCGCTGCCGGCGCCCAGCATCGCGGCCAGGACCAGAGCCGCGCCCAGCGGCAGATTACGGGCTTCGGGCAATCTCATCTGCAAGCAACCCCACGCTTAAGGCATAGTAGTTCGAGCAGTTATAGTGGAGGATAACCCGATAATTCCCGGTTAAGAGGAAGGCGCTTTTTCCCGGACCATCGGGTTCGATCAGCGCGGCAAGCACCTCGTCGCCGATCAGGCCCTGCGGCTGCACCCCGCGCGCGCGCCATTCGCGCACCGTCAGCCAGCGCGACTGGCGGGCATAGACGCGGGGGCAGCTGGGGGCGGCAAGGCCGCTGGCCACCCCCGTGCGATCCAGCCCCGCCGGCACCAGCGCCCGCACGCCCCAGGGCTGGCCACGCCGCCAGCCGGCATCGCGGAAGAAGTTGCCGATCGAGGCCAGGGTGTCGGCGGGATCGGTCCAGATGTCGCGCACCCCGTCGCCATCGCCATCCTGCGCCAGCCGGAGATAGGCGCTGGGAAGGAATTGCGGATTGCCGAAGGCGCCCGCCCAGCTGCCCACCAGCCGGCTGCGCGGTACGCCCATGTCGGCCATCTTCAACAGGGCGATGAATTCCGCGGCGAACAGTTCGCGCCGCCGCCCGTCGTAGGCCAGGGTGGCAAGGCTGCGCGCGAGGTCGAAATCGCCGCGCACCTTGCCGAACGAGGTTTCGTTGCCCCAGATCGACAGCAGGATCGGCGCCGGCACGCCATAGCGCGCTTCGATTCCCGGGATCATGCCGGCCAGTTCGCGGTATTTCGCCCGGCCGGCGACGATCCGCGCCGCATCGACATGCTGCCGGGCATAGGGGGTGAAATCGGGGCTGGTCGGGCTGGACGAGGCACCCGGCTGCCCGCGATCGAGCGCGATCACGCGCGGATTATAGGCCAGGCCCGCCGTCATCGCCTGAATCGTCGCCTCGCGCACCCCTTCGGCCCGGGCCCGCGCCGCCAACAGCTGGAGATAGGCCTGAAAGCCGGCCTCGGCCGTACCAGTGCCCTCGGCCCGCAGGCCGCCAGCCTGTGGCAGCAGCGCCGCCGCCATTGCCAGTGCGGCGCCCACGGCACGGAATCGCTTGAACAATCTCACCGCCCCTCCCTGCCACAGCCCCCGCCGGCTGCAAATGCCCCCTGCCACCTTGCATCGCGCGCACCGGGCAGCTAGCCGCGTTACGCAGGCCGGAGAGGTGGCCGGGTGGTTCAGGCGTCACCGCAGGTGACAAAACCGGCACGCGGCGCTAGCCGCGTTACGGGGGCCGGACAGGTGGCCGAGTGGTTTAAGGCAGCGGTCTTGAAAACCGCCGTGGGTGCAAGCCCACCGTGGGTTCGAATCCCACCCTGTCCGCCAATTTCCCCCGCAGCACCGCAATCAGGCCGGCGCGACGCGGCCACCGAGGGTGGGGCTAACCGCTTGGCAAGATTCTGCCGCTAAGAATCGCCCTACAGCCATGAACAAACCCGCCCCCTCCCCCTATCAGCATCCGCCGCGTCCGGCGGCGACCCAGCAGCGCCTGCGCGGACAGGAAGCGCGGGCCGAAGTGACGATCATCTGCGAGGCACGTCAGGGCATCCGCCCCTGGGCGCGGGTGCGCCTGGAAGACCTGTCGCCGCAGGGTTTCCGCATCGCCTGGTTCAAGGAAGCGGACATGACCCAGGTGCTGCGGATCAAGATCCCGGGGCTGGAAATGCTGGCGGCAGATGTCCGCTGGCGGCGCGGCGACTGGCTGGGCTGCCGCTTCAGCAGCCCACTGCACGAAGCCGTTTTCGCGCATATCGTCGCTCAGGCCATAGCCTGAACCCGAATCAGATGTGCAGCGCGCGGCCGTAGGCGGCCAGCGTGGCCTCGTGCATCATTTCCGACAGCGTGGGATGCGGGAAGACCGTGTTCATCAGCTCGGCCTCGGTGGTTTCGAGCGTCTTGCTCACCACATAACCCTGGATCAGCTCGGTCACCTCGGCGCCGATCATGTGCGCGCCCAGCAGTTCGCCGGTCTTGGCGTCGAACACCGTCTTGATGAAGCCTTCGGCCTCGCCCAGCGCAATCGCCTTGCCGTTGCCGATGAAGGGGAAATTGCCGACCTTGACGGTGTAGCCAGCCTCCTTGGCCTTGGCCTCGGTCAGCCCCACCGATGCGACCTGCGGGTGGCAATAGGTGCAGCCCGGGATGTTGCGCCGGTCGAGCGGGTGCGGGTGAACGTCCTTGTTGCCCAGTTCCCTGGCGATTGCCTCTGCAGCGGTGACGCCCTCGTGGCTGGCCTTGTGCGCCAGCCAGGGGCCGGGGGTAACGTCGCCAATCGCCCACACACCGGCAACGTTGGTGCGGCCATAGGGATCGATGGCGATAATCCCGCGCTCTGCGGCCACGCCCAGTTCTTCCAGCCCGATGTTCTCGGTATTCGGGGCGATGCCGACAGCGACGATCACGTGGCTGAACTGGTGCTCGGTCACCTTGCCGTCCTTGCCCTTGATCTTCGCCGCGACGCCGCTGGCGCTGGTGGCGATGCTTTCCACCCCGGCCCCGGTCAGGATGGTCATCCCCTGCTTCTTCAGCGACTTTTCGAGGAAGGCGGAAACCTCGGCATCCTCGACCGGCACGATCCGGTCCATCATTTCGACCACGGTCACTTCCGCGCCCATGTCATTGTAGAAGCTGGCGAATTCGATCCCGATCGCGCCCGAGCCGATCACCAGCAACTTGCTCGGCATTTCCTTCGGGGTCATCGCGTGGCGATAGGTCCAGATGCGTTCACCATCGGCCTTGGCGAAGGGCAGATCGCGGGCGCGGGCGCCGGTGGCGATGATGATGTGTTTGGCGCTGAGGGTCTCGGCCCCCTTGTCGCCCGTCACTTCCAGCTTGCCGCCGCCCAGCAGGCGCCCGACGCCCATGTGCACGGCGATCTTGTTCTTCTTCATCAGGTGCGTCACGCCCTGGTTCAGCTGCTTGGCCACCCCCCGGCTGCGCGCCACCACCGCGCCCAGATCGGCGCGGGGATTGTCGGCGGCCAAACCATAGGCGGCGGCGTGCTTCATCTGGTGGAACACCTCGGCCGAACGGAGCAGCGCCTTGGTCGGGATGCAGCCCCAGTTGAGGCAGATGCCGCCAAGGTTCTCACGCTCGACAATGGCCACCTTCAGCCCCAGCTGCGCCGCGCGGATCGCCGCGACATAGCCGCCGGGGCCCGAGCCCAGCACGATCAGATCATAGGCATCAGCCATCGTCATTCTCCGGTATGGGCAAGCGGGCGCGGGCGGTCATCCGCGCCCAGCACCACGAATTTGAACGTTCCGCGCACAACTTCGGTTTCGGCCTCGCCATTGCGCTCGCGCCCGACGCCACGGGCATGGATGGTCAGCGAGGTGCGGCCGGTGGCGGCCACCTCGGCATAGACCGAAAGCTCGTCGCCCACCGCCATCGCGCCGGGAAAGGTGAAATCGGTGGCAGCCACCACCACCGCCTTGCCCTGCCCCAGCCGACTGGCCAGGCTTCCCGCGCCCAGCGCCAGCTGGCTCATCAACCAGCCGCCGAACACCCCGCCATAGGGGTTCAGGTCGGTCGGCATGGCGGTGACGCGGATGACGAGGTGTTCGGCCATCGGTTTGGGCCTAGGCCAGCATCCCCAGGGGGCTCTCCACGAATTCGCGGAAGGCCTTCATCAGCTGGGCGCCGTCGGCCCCGTCGATCGCGCGGTGGTCGAAGCTGCCGGTGGCGCTCATTACCGTGGCAATGCCCAGCGTCTCGTCGGGCATCACCCAGGGGCGC
>JAFECL010000010.1:29802-31005 GCA_018242165.1 Pseudomonadota bacterium | reverse complement strand
TGCCCGCCGCGGATCATCGCGAAGCTCTGCTCCGATCCGAAATAGACCGATTGCGGCAATTCGCTGATCGTCTGCTTGCCGGCATTGATCAGATCGGCATCGACCGCGTCCTCGGTCGGGAACGGGCCGATCCCCAGCATGCCGTTCTCGCTTTGCAGGGTCACGGTCATGCCGGCGGGCACATGGTTCGCCACCAGCGTCGGGATGCCGATGCCCAGGTTGACGTAATAGCCATCGCGCAGTTCGGCGGCGGCGCGGGCGGCGATCTGGTCGCGGCTCCAGCCAGCCAGGATGTGGTCGTGCTTGGTCATCGCCTTGATCCTCAGTTTGCCTCGGCCGGGGCCCGGGCGCCATCGACGCCGGCCCAGATCCGCTGCAATGCCTCTTCCTCGCTGATCGTGCCGCCCCCGGCATAGGCCCGCGCACCCTGGCGGGCGGCCTGGGCCAGCATCCGCCCGAACAGCGCCGGATCCTTCAGGCGCGGGCGGATGAAGGCGCTGATCGCCCCTTCCGGATTGACCCACAGCCGCACGATTTCGAGGAATTCCTCGCCCATCGGGTGGCCCGAAACGTCAATCGCGTTGGGGTGCGCTGCAGGCGCCCTGGCGGCGCGCGGTTTCGCCGCGGCCTTGGCGGCGGGTTTGGGATCGGGTTTCTTGGCCATCAGCCTACGTCCGTGCTGCGGGTGGTGCGGAATTCGATCTTCTTGTCGTAGGGCGCACCCAGCACGATTCGCTGCACATAGACACCGGGGAGATGGATCGAATCCGGATCGAGCTGGCCCGGCTGAACCACCTCTTCCACTTCCACCACGCAGACCTTGCCACTGGTTGCGGCGGGGACGTTGAAATTGCGCGCGGTCTTGCGGAAGACCACGTTGCCGGTGGTATCGGCCTTCCACGCCTTGACCACCGCCAGGTCGGCAACGATGCCGCGTTCGAGGATGTATTCCTGCCCGTCAAAGGTCATCGCCGGCTTGCCCTCGGCCACCAGCGTGCCCACCCCGGTCTTGGTGTAGAAGCCGGGAATGCCGGCGCCGCCGGCGCGCAGCCGCTCGGCCAGCGTACCCTGCGGGCAGAATTCCACCTCAAGCTCGCCCGAGAGGTATTGCCGCTCGAATTCCTTGTTCTCGCCGACATAGCTGGCGATCATCTTCTTCACCTGCCGGGTGCGCAGCAGCTTGCCGATGCCTTCGTTGTCGAT
>JAFECL010000010.1:0-29762 GCA_018242165.1 Pseudomonadota bacterium | reverse complement strand
TCGGGAATGCCGCACAGGCCAAAGCCGCCGCTGGCAATCAGCATGCCATCGAACAGCAGGCCGTTCAGCGCTGCTGCGGCATCCGGATAGATCTTGTTGGCCATGGTCCTCCCCCCGCCCTTCGCGCTGCGCGATGATAGGCGCTTGACCGCTCTTCTGCCAAGTGCGGCGCCGGGGCCAAATGCATTTGTTGCAACAGCCGTTGCGCGGTCTGGCGGGCCGGATGATGGTTTCGCGGCCTTGAATGAAAATTACGCAACGGCGATTGAATATTTCGACCACTTCGGCTATGATTCGTGGCGCAGGGGGTGCCTCGCGCGCGGTCTGGCAGGGCAAAGCGGCCCATTGCCAAGCCGGTCGCTTGCGCCCAGACTGCCCCCGGCCTTTCGCAGCGGAACCAGCGCAGCATGACCGACCGCCCGACCCCAGACCGTTCGAACCGCCCGCCACTGTCGCTGCATGTGCCCGAGCCGCCGGCCCGGCCCGGCGAGGAGGCGGATTTCAGCCATATCAAGGTGCTGCCTGCCGGTGTCACCCCGCGCCCGGACGAGGCCGAGGCACCCGAAGCGCTGCGCGAGATGGCCTATGGGCTGGTACGCGTCCTCGACGATTCGGGCGCGGCAACCGGCCCGTGGAACCCGTGCCTTCCGCCCGAATTGCTGCGCCGGATGCTGCGCAGCATGGCGCTGACCCGCGCCTTCGACGATCGCATGTTCCGCGCCCAGCGTCAGGGCAAGACCAGCTTCTACATGAAGAGCCGCGGCGAGGAGGCGGTGGCGGTGGCCGCGGCCTATGCGCTCGACGATGGCGACATGCTGTTCCCCTCCTACCGCCAGCAGGGCCTGCTGATCGCCCGGGGGTGGGATCTGGTCGACATGATGAACCAGATCTATTCGAACCGGGGCGACCGGCTGCAGGGCAAGCAGCTGCCGATCATGTATTCGGTGAAGGCGGCCAATTTCTTCTCGATCTCGGGCAATCTCACCACCCAGTATCCGCAGGCGGTGGGCTGGGCGATGGCCAGCGCGGCGCGCGGCGACACTCGCATCGCGGCGGCATGGTGCGGCGAAGGCAGCACGGCCGAGGGCGATTTCCATTCGGCCTGCACTTTCGCCAGCGTCTATCGCGCGCCCGTGATCCTCAACGTCGTCAACAACCAGTGGGCGATCAGCAGCTTTGCCGGGTTTGCCGGGGGCGAGAACACCACCTTCGCCGCGCGCGGGGTCGGCTATGGCATCGCCGCCCTCAGGGTTGACGGCAACGATCCGCTGGCGGTTTACGCCGCAACCCGCTGGGCTGCCGAGCGTGCCCGCGCCAACCATGGCGCGACGCTGATCGAACACTTCACCTACCGCGCCGAGGGCCACTCGACCTCGGACGATCCCGCCGCCTACCGCTCGGCCGGCGAGCCGGTGGCCTGGCCGCTGGGCGATCCGATCCAGCGGCTGCGCGACCACCTGATCGCCGCTGGCGAATGGAGCGAAGAAGCCCAGGCGGCGATGGACCTGGAGGTGGCCGACATGGTCAAGGCCGCGCAGAAGGAGGCCGAAAAGAACGGCACCCTGGGCCATGGCCTGCACCACCACCCGCTGGGCACCATGTTCGAGGGGGTGTTCGAGGAGATGCCCTGGCACCTTGCCGAACAGCGCGATGCCATGCTGGCCGAATGGAAGGCCGCCGGGCTATGAGTGACAGCCAGAGCATGACCATGATCCAGGCGATCAATTCGGCGCTGGACGTGATGATGGAACGCGACAGCACCGTGACCGTGATGGGCGAGGATGTCGGCTTCTTCGGCGGGGTGTTCCGCGCCACCGCAGGTTTGCAGGCCAAATACGGCACCGCCCGGGTGTTCGACACCCCGATCACCGAATGCGGGATCATCGGCGTCGCCATCGGCATGGGCGCCTATGGCCTGCGCCCGGTGCCCGAGATCCAGTTTGCCGATTACATCTACCCGGCGCTCGATCAGCTGGTCTCGGAGGCGGCGCGGCTGCGCTATCGTTCGGGCGGCGAATTCACCGCGCCCTTGACGGTGCGATCCCCCTTTGGTGGCGGGATCTTCGGCGGACAGACCCACAGCCAGAGCCCCGAGGGGATCTTCACCCACGTTTCGGGCCTAAAGACCGTGATCCCCGCCACCCCCTACGATGCCAAGGGCCTGCTAATCGCGGCGATCGAGGATAATGATCCGGTGATCTTCTTCGAGCCGAAGCGGATCTACAACGGCCCGTTCCACGGCCATTATGACCGCCCGGTTTCCAGCTGGGCCGGCCATGCCGATGCCGAGGTGCCCAGGGGCTATTACAAGGTGCCGCTGGGCAAGGCCCGCATCGCGCGCCCGGGCAGCGACGTGACCGTGCTGGCCTATGGCACCATGGTCCACGTCGTCGAGAGCACCATTGCCGAACTGCCCGCCACCGAAGCGATCGACGCCGAAGTGATCGACCTGCGTACCCTGCTGCCGCTCGACATCGAGACCATCGAGGCCAGCGTGAAGAAGACCGGGCGCTGCCTGGTGGTGCACGAGGCAACGCGCACCGGCGGCTTTGGCGCCGAACTGGCCGCGCTGGTTCAGGAACGCTGCTTTGGCAGCCTGGAAGCACCGGTGCTGCGCGCCACCGGTTTCGACACCCCCTATCCGCACAGCCTCGAATGGGCCTATTTTCCCGGCCCGGTCCGCATCCGCGAGGCACTGCGCCAGATCATGAGAGACTGACATGGCCCGCTTCACCTTCAAGCTGCCCGACATCGGCGAAGGCATCGCCGAAGCCGAGATCGTTGCCTGGCACGTGGCCGTGGGCCAGCGGATCGAGGAAGACGCACCCTTGGCCGACATGATGACCGACAAGGCGACGGTCGAGATGGAAAGCCCGGTGGCCGGCACGGTGGTCGAACTGGCCGGCAAGCCGGGCGATGCCATCGCCATCGGCGCAATGCTGGCGGTGATCGAGGTTGAGGGCGAGGTGGAAGAAGCGCCCGCACCGGCAGCCACCAAAGCCGCCGAACCCGCCCCGGCCCCGCAGCCAGCGCAGGCCCCACAGCCGGTTGCAGCCCCCGAACCTGCCAAGGCGGAGCCGGCCCCTGTCCCTGTGCCGGCGACCCCCGCGAAGCCGGTGCTCGCCTCGCCCGCCGTGCGTGCCCGGGCCAAGGCGCTGGGGGTCGATCTGGCGCAGGTGAAGGCGGAAGGGGCGCACGTTCGCCACGCCGATCTCGATGCCTTCCTGCGCTATGGCTCGGCCCAGGGCTATCGCCCCGCCGGCGACGCCGCGCGCGCTGACGAGGCCGTTGCGGTCATCGGCCTGCGCCGCCGGATCGCCGAGAACATGGCCGCAGCCAAGCGCGCGATCCCGCATTTCTCCTACGTCGAGGAGATCGAGGTTACCGCGCTGGAAGCCTTACGTGCCCAGCTGAACGAAGGGCGCGGGGGCCGGCCCAAGCTGACCCTGCTGCCCTTCCTGATCACCGCGATCTGCCGGGCGGTGCCCGAATTCCCGATGATCAACGCCCGCTATGACGACGATGCCAACGTGGTCACCCGCCACGGCGCGGTGCACATGGGGATCGCAACGCAAACCCCGGGCGGGTTGATGGTGCCGGTGATCCGCGACGCGCAAGGCCTCAACATCTGGCAGCTCGCCGCCGAGATCACCCGCCTTTCCGCCGCCGCGCGCGATGGCACCGCCCGGCGCGAGGAACTTTCGGGCAGCACGCTGACGATCACCTCGCTCGGGCCGCTGGGCGGGGTGGCCACCACCCCCGTCATCAACCGGCCCGAAGTGGCGATCATCGGCCCGAACCGGATCATCGAACGCCCGGTCTTCGTGCCCGGCAGCGATGCGGTGCGGCGGGCCAAGCTGATGAACCTGTCGATCAGCTGCGACCACCGGGTGGTCGATGGCTGGGATGCGGCAAGCTTTGTCCAGGCGCTGCGGCGGCTGATCGAGGCCCCGGCGCTGATCCTGGCGCCGTAAACAGCCTTACCTTGCCGCCGGTGGCACCACGCCGCCGCCCAGCGCCTGATAGAGCGCCACGGTATCCGCCAGCCGCGCGGCGCGGGCCTGCGCCAGGGCCCCGGCGGCATTGGCCCGGGCGGCCAGCGCCGCCTGCGCCTCTACCCGGCCAACCGCGCCCAGCTCCAGCTGGCGGGTCAGGTTGCTCAGGCTGCGCGCCGCCGCGCTGTCAGCCCGGGCGGCGGCATCGAGGATCCGGGCATCGGCATGCAACCCGGCCAGCGCATCGGAAACGTCGGCAAAGGCCAGCAAGACCGCCCCGCGATACTGCGCCCTTGTGGCATCGAAAGCGGCCCGCGCCGCGCGCTGCTGGTTGAGCAGCGCGCCGCCGTGCAGCAGCGGCTGGCTGAACCCGGCAGCCATCTGCCAGAAGAGGTTGCCGGGGCCGAACATGTCGGAAAAGCTGGTGGCGGTGCCGCCATAACTCGCCGTCAGGTTGATCGCCGGCAGCCGTGCGGCAATCGCGGTGCCAACATCCATCGCCGCGCCCTGCATCGCCGCCTGTGCCGCGCGCACATCGGGCCGGGCGACAACCAGCGCCGAAGGCACGGCGGCGGGCAGTTCGGCCGGCAGGTGGAGATCGGCCAGGCTTGCCGGCAGATCGGGCAAGGCGGTGCCGGGAGCCTGGCCGATCAGCGTCGAAATGATCGCCCTTTGGCGCAATTGCGCCCGTTCCAGCGCCGGCACGGCGGCCTCCGCAGCGGCCAGCGCGGCTTCCTGCGTCGCCACGTCGGCCGAACCCAGCGCCCCCAGCTCACGCCGGCGCCTGAGCAGCACCAGCACTTCGCGGTTGGCCTCCACCGCCTGCCGGGCCGCCGCCAGCTGTTCCGCCAGCGAGGCCTGCTGGATCACCGCCTGCACCAGATTGGCCACCACGGTGGTGCGCGCCGCCCCCAGCCGGAACTGCGCCGCCTGTGCGGCATAGCGCGCCGATTGCGCCCTAGTGGCCACGGCGCCGAACAGATCGAGCGGGTAGGCCACAGTCACCTGCGCGGTGTGCAGCGAATAGAGCGTGGCATTGGGATCGGCCAGCGGCGTCGCGATCAGGTTGGCTACGCGCGCGCGCTGCGCCTGATACGAGGCATCGATCTGCGGATACTGGCCGGCAGCCGCAACGCCAGCCTGCGCCCGCGCCTGGCGCAGTGCGGCATCAGCCACGGCCAGATCGTTGTTCGCCGCCAGCGCCCGGGTCACCAGCGCATCGAGCGCGGGGTTGCCGAACTGCTTCCACCATTCGCCCGGCACCCCCGCCCCCAAGGCGAAATGCTGCGCCGTGCCGGTGGCGGGGTCGATCGGTTCGATACTGGCATTGCCCGCCGGCGTCGGGGCCAGCGACAGATCGGTGCGCGCCGCCGGGGCCAGCGCGGTGCAGGCGCCCAGCAGCAGCAGGGCCAGCGGTGCGGCGCGCCTCATGCCCCCTCCTCCGCCGCGTCGAGCGTATGGTGGATGTCGCGCCCGTGGGCCCCGCGATCGCCCGGGCCGACATGGCGGCTGAAGCGTTCGATCACCACCGGCAGCACCAGCAGGATGATCAGCGGGGCCAGCGTCATCCCGCCAACCACCACCAGCGCCAGCGGCTTCTGCACCTGGCTGCCGATGCCGTGACTCAGCGCCGCCGGCAGCAGGCCGATGGCGGCAACCAGGCAGGTCATCACCACCGGGCGCAGGATCTTGTCGACCATGATCGCCCGCGCCTCGGCCCGGCTATGGCCCTCGTTCAGCGCCTGATTGAAGGTGGTCACGACCAGGATCCCGTCCATCACCGCGATCCCGAACAGCGCGACGAAGCCGATCGCCGCCGAGATCGAGAAGGCCGTGCCGGTCAGCGCCAGGGCCAGCACCCCGCCGACCACCGCCATCGGGATCACGCTGAAGGCCATCAGCGAATCGGTCAGGCTGCGGAAGTTGCCCATCAGCAGGGCAAAGATCAGCAGCAGGCTGATCGGCACCACCACTTCCAGCCGCTTGACCGCGGTATCGAGGTTGCCCAGCTCGCCCGCCCATTCGAGGTGATAGCCCGGCGGCAGCGCGACATTGCGGGCGATCCGCCCCTGCGCCTCGGCCACCGCCCCGCCCAGATCGCGGTCGCGCACCGAGAACTTGATCGGAACATAACGCTCCTGATGCTCGCGATAGATGAAGCTGGCGCCCGAGGTCAGCCGCACCTGCGCGAGTTCCGCCAGCGGCACCTGGACCATCCCGGTGCCGCCGGGCGGGTTGACCCCTACTGCCAGCCGGCGGATCGCCTCAAGGCTGTCGCGCTGTTCGGGGCGGAGGCGGACGACGATCGGGAAATGCCGGTCGGTGCCGCGTTCGTAGAGATCGCCGGGCGATTGCCCGCCGATCGCGGCGGCGACCGTGGTGTTGATATCGTCCGGCTGGGCGCCATAGCGGCTGGCGCGGGCGCGATCGATGTCGACCCGCACCGTCGGCTGGCCCAGCGACTGGAACACGCCAAGGTCGGCCACCCCGCGCACCTTGGCCATCTCGCCCTTGATCCGCTCGGCCAGCCGCTCCAGCGTCGGCAGATCGGGCCCGAACAGCTTGACCGAATTGGCCCCCTTCACCCCCGAGGCGGCCTCTTCGACGTTGTCTTCGATATATTGCGAGAAATTGAATTCCACCCCCGGATAATGCGCCGCGAGGTCGGCATTGATTTCGGCGGTCAGCTTTTCCTTGGTCATGCCCCACGGCCATTGCCCGGCGGGCTTCAGGGGCACAAAGAACTCCGCGTTGAAAAAGCCGGTGGCGTCGGTGCCGTCGTCGGGCCGGCCATGGGCGGAAAGCACCGAATCGACCTCGGGGAAGGCGGCGATGCGGCGGCGGATGGCGTTGACCACCGGCTGCCCCGCCTCGAGCGAGATCGAGGGCGGCAGGCTGGCGCGGATGTAGAGGTTACCTTCCTCAAGGTGCGGCAGGAACTCCACCCCCAGCGAGCGCACCCCCACCAGCGCGACCACGAACAGCAGCGCCGCACCGCCCAGGGTCAGCACCCGGTTGGCATGGGCAAAGGCGGCGGCGGGGCGATACCAGCCGCGCAGCCGCTGGACGATCTTCGTTTCCACCTCGTCCAGATGGTCGGGCAGCAGCACCGCCGAGAGCACCGGGGCAACGGTGAAGGTCGCCACCAGCCCGCCGAGGATGGCATAGGCATAGGTCTTGGCCATCGGCCCGAAGATGTGGCCCTCCACCCCGGTCAGGGTGAACAGCGGCAGGAAGCTGGCGACGATGATCGCGGCGGCGAAGAAGATCCCCCGGCTGACCTCGGTGCTGGCGTGNNNTCGACCATGTGGCGGTAGATGTTCTCGACCATGATCACCGTCGCATCGACCACCAGCCCGAAATCGAGCGCCCCGACCGAGAGCAGGTTGGCGCTTTCGCCCTGCAGGGTCAGGATCAGCACCGCCACCGCCAGCGCGAAGGGAATGGTGGTGGCGACGATCACCGCGCTGCGCAGGTTGCCGAGGAAGGCCCATTGCAGGCCGAAGATCAGCACTACCCCCAGCAACAGGTTTTCCAGCACCGTGGCCGTGGTGTGGGCGATCAGCTCGGAACGGTCGTAGAGCCGCTCCAGCTTCACCCCGGGCGGGAGAATGCCGCTGGCGTTGATCCGCGCCACCTCGGCCTTCACCGCCTCGATCGTCGGCAGGCTGCGGGCACCGCGCTGCATCAGCACCACGCCCTGAACGATATCGTCCTCGCCATTGTAGCCGGCGATGCCGAGCCGCGGCTGGTTGCCGATCTTGACCGTGGCAAGGTCTTTCAGCAGCACCGGCACCCCGCCACTGGTGGTGACCAGCACGTTCTCCAGCCCACCCACCGACTGGATCAGCCCCACCCCGCGCACGATCGCCGCCTGCGGGCCGAAGTTGATCGTCTGCCCGCCGACATTGGCGTTGGAATGGCCGATCGCCTGGATCACCTGCGTAACCGTGGTGCCGTGGGCGATCAGCCGGCCGGAATCGACCACCACCTCGTAGGTCCGCAGCTTGCCGCCCCAGCCGGTGACGTCGATCACCCCGGGGATCGCCTTGAAGCGGCGTTGCAGCACCCAGTCCTGCAGCGTTTTCAGGTCCATCACCGAATAGCCGCCGGGGCCGGTGACGCGGTAGCGGTAGATCTCGCCGATCGGGCTGGTCGGCGAGATCTGCGGCTGGGCCCCGCCAGCCAGCGGCGGAAGCTGTGCCAGCCGGTTGATCACCCGCTGCTGCGCTTCTTCATGGGTGAAATCGTAGGAAAACTGGACCTTGATGTCCGACAGGCCGAACAGCGAGATCGCCCGCACCGTGGTCAGGTGCGGGATGCCGGCCATCTGCACCTCGATCGGCACGGTGATGTTGCGCTCAATCTCTTCGGCGGAGAGGCCCGGGCTCTGGGTGATGATCTCGACCATCGGCGGGACGGGGTCGGGATAGGCCTCGATATTGAGCTGCGAAAAGGCCACGCCGCCAGCGACCAGCAGCGCCGCCAGCAGCCCGAGCACCAGCGCCCGGTTGCGCAGGGCAAGGCGGATTATCGCGTCCATGGGAATTCCGCGTATCGCGCCCGTCGGCTGGTCGCCGACGGGGCATCACCAGCCCGCTCCCCCGGCCCGACCGCCCACAGGGTACCATCAATGGGTGGTCGGGCCGGGGGAGCGGGCTGGTGATGCGACAAACCGCGACCAGCGGTTTGTCTGCCAGAGGCGGACTCACTCACTGCCCCAGCCCCGCCTCGTTGACGAAGATCGAGCCGGCAGCAACCACCGTCGCGCCCGGCTTCAGCCCGCTCAGCACCCGCACCGTGCCCTCGACGCTGTCACCCACCGTCACTGGCTGGGCGCGCAGGCGGCCCTTGCCGACCAGCACCCAGACCCGCGCCGCATCGCCCTCGTGGATCACCGCGCTGGCCGGCACGGTGACGCTGGCCTGCCCGGTGCGCGCTGGCTGGGCGTGGCGGATGGTGAAATTGGCGAACATCTGCGGCTTCAGCGCCCCATCCGGGTTGGCGATGGTGGCACGCACCGGCAGGCGGTGGGTCTGCGGATCGAGCGCTGCGGCGATGGTGTCGATCTGGGCGTGGAAGGTCCGCCCCGGCAGGGCGCCGACCGTGACGTCGACCGGATCGCCAAGGTGGACGCGCGGCCCGTCGCTTTCGGCCAATTGCGCCACCAGCCAGACCCGCGCCGGATCGGCGATGGTCAGCACCGGGGCATTGCCCCCGGCGGTGACATATTGCCCGACCGAGACCGCCCGGCTGGCAACCACCCCGGCAATCGGCGCGTGGAGCACGGTTTCGGCGTGGATTCCGGCAATGTCGCGCGCGCTTTCCAGTCGGCCGATCTCGGTCGGGGTCTTGCCGAAGATCGCCAGCTTGTCGCGTGCCGCACCAAGCTGGCTTTCGGCATTGCGCAGCGCCGATTGCGCCGCGACCAGGTCGTTCTGGGCCTGCTGATAGTCCTTGAAGGCGCCGCCGGCGCTTTCGTAGATCGCCTTCTGGCGGGCAAGGTTGGCCTCGGCCAGCCGCACCTGCGCGCTGGCGCTGGCCCGCGCGGCATGGGCAGCAAACAGCTGGTTGCGGGCATCGACCACGTCGCCGGTGCGTACCCGCAGCAGCGGCTGGCCCGCCACGACGCGCGCGCCGGCCTGGACGAACACCTCGGTAACCTGGCCGCCATAGGGCATGAACACCGGGGTCGAGAGGGTATCGTCGGCGGCGATGTCGCCGGTTGCCTGGGTGCGCTGCCAGTCATCGCCGGCGCCCGCCCGGGCCAGGGTCAGCCCGGCCATCTGGCTGTCGCTCAGCTGCACTTCGCCGGGCGGCAGCGGTGGCGGCGCGGGCGGTTCGCCGCCCAGCAGCCAGCGGAGCAGCGCGATCACCGCCAGCAGCGCCACCAGCCCGGCAGCGGCCAGCCGCAGATAGCGCCACTGCTGGTCTGCCGGCCAGTGCGGCACCTCGGGCAACTGGGTGCTGTCGCTCTCGCTCTGCATCACGTCCTGCTCGGCTCCCCATGCCGGGCCAGAGCACCGGCAGCACAAGATCATCCGGGCGACTCACCGCCACCCGCGCGTTCCGGACCCCGATGCCTTGAGCAGCCGCCCCGGCGAAGTCAAACCCGCCACGCGGGTTGTGCCCAGCCCCGGCGCGACAAGGCGCTGGCATCACGGCGTTTCATTTCAGGACAAGGCCCGCTGCGAACGTGGTAAACAAAATGTAACCGCGCACCGCCGGTCGCTAAACCTCCCCCGTGACCATGCCTGCGACCCGATCCCGCCACCCGCTGCGCCGCCTCGCGCCCTGTCCCGCCCGCCGCTGCCACGGAGGCGGGCGATGAGTTTCGATTCGGCCATCTGGATGCTTTCCGACGGGCGCAGCGGCAGCACCTGGTTCGCCCAGCTGCTCGACTTTCAGGGTCAGCTGCAGCTCGAGCACGAGCCAATCCACCGTACCTTCACCCCCCAGCTGGCCAGCGAACCGCTGCTGCCCATGCCCGGCAGCCCGGCCGTGCAGCAGACCTATGTCCCGCTGTTCGAGGCGATTCGTTCGGGCCGCTTCCACGGCGACCGCTTCGGCCCCACCCGGCGCGCAGCGCGCGGCCTGCTGATCCGCGACATTCATGGCCTGTTGATCGGCCCGGAAATGCTGCGTGCCTGCCCGTGGCTACGCCCGGTGATGATCGTGCGCCACCCGGCCGACGTGGCGCTGTCAAAGCTGGCGCTGGCCCATTGGGAATGGTTCGACGATCTGCCGCTGCTGCTGCGCCAGCCCCGGATCGCCGATCAGCTTGGCCCGCTGCGCCGCCACCTCGAAACCACCAGCGATCCGTTCGAACGGCACGTGCTGGTCTGGGCGGTCAGCCATCACTGGTTCTTCAGCCAGGTGGATGCCGACAGTCTGCCGGTGATCCGCTATCCCTCGAACCGCGCCGAACTGGGCGCAGTGGCGCTGGCCATGCTGGGGCCGCTGGCTACCCCGCAGGATGTCGCCTCCGAGGCCTTCTACCGGGCCTGGGCCCAGCGCTCGCTGACGGATCGGCCACAGCTGGGCGGCAACCCGTTCCGCCGCCTGCTGACCACCCCGCGCCTGTCACGCACCCGGCGGCTCTATGCCGAGCGGATGATCGACGCCTTCGGCCTGCGCTGGCTGGTCGAGGCCGAGCCGCTGGCGCTGGCCGCCGAATAGCCGCGCGATTGCCGGCGGGGCGGCACGGGGCTATTCCCGCGCCATGCTGCCCCGCCTGCCCCTGATCGCCCTGACCGCTGGCCTGGCCCTGGCTGCCCCGGCCCGCCCCGAGGCGGAACCGGCCCCGCCGCGCCTGGCGCTGCCGCTGGCCTGCCAGCCCGGCCGCGACTGTTTCGTGCAGAACTACCCCGATCATGGCGACGGCAGCGCGGCGCGCGACTATCGCTGCGGCGGCCAGAGCTACACCGGACACGACGGCACCGATCTGCGGCTGCCCTCGCTGGCGGCCATGCGGCGCGGGGTGGCGGTGCTGGCGGCGGCGGCAGGCACGGTGCGCGTGGTGCGCGACGGGGTGGAAGACCGGCTGCTGGAAAGCGCCGCAGACCGCGCGGCGCTGGCCGGGCGCGAATGCGGCAACGGGGTGGTGATCGACCACCCCGGCGGCTGGCAAACGCAATATTGCCACCTGGCGCGGGGCTCGGTCGCGGTGGCGGCGGGGCAGGCCGTGGCGGCGGGGGCACGGCTGGGGCTGGTCGGCCTGTCGGGCGATACCCAGTTTCCGCATGTCCACCTGTCGCTGCGCCATGGCAGCCGCAAGGTCGATCCCTTTGCCCCCGATCTGGCCCCGGGGCGTTGCGGCCCGGGCGGCGGCGCAGCGCTGTGGGGGCCGGCGGCGGCGCTGGCACTGACCTATCGCCCGGCCGTGGCGCTGAACGCCGGCTTTGCCGCCGAGCCGCCCGAACTGCCCGATATCGAGGCCGACAAGGTCATGGCGCCCGAGCCCGACCCCGCCGCGCTGGTCTTCTATGGCCGGGCGATCGGGCTGGAAGCGGGCGACCGGCTGGTGGCGCGAATCCTCGCCCCCGATGGCACGATCCTGGCAGACAGCACCTTTTCCCTGCAGCGCGCCACCCAGCAGGCCATGGCCCGCGCCGGCCGCCGCCGGCCGCAGGGGGGCTGGGCGCCGGGCCCCTATCGCGGCAGCTTCACCGTGCTGCGCGGCGGGGTGGCGGTGGCCGCCCGCTCGCTGGTGCTGATGCTGAAGCCGGGCACGGCGGCGCCGGTGTCACCCCCCGCCGGCCGCATCCCCGGGTAAGCGGCGCGGGCCCTGTGCCAGCAGGCGCTGCACCAGCTCCAGCTGGCGGCGCAGGCACAGTTGCAGATCATACCGCTCCACCACCGTCGCCCGCGCCGCCGCGCGCAGCGCCTCGCCCCGGCGCCGGTCATCGATCGCCGCGCTGATCGTCGCGACCATCGCAGCACCGTCGAAGAAGGGGAACAGCAGCGCGTTTTCGCCATGCCGGGCCACCTCGCGCACCGGCGCGGTATCCGAGGCGACCATCAGGCAGCCCGCCGCCATCGCCTCCATGAAGCTCCACGACAGGACGAAGGGATAGGTGAGATAGACGTGCGCCGCCGAAACGCGCAGCAGCGACAGGTAATCGGCATAGGCCAGCTTGCCAAGGTGGTGGACCCGCGCTGCCCCCACACCCAGATCGACCTCTGCCGCCAGCTTGGCCTTCCAGCTGGCCGAACCATCGCGCGGCAGCGGCGAATAGGACACTTCCTCGCCCCCCACGATCACCACCTCGGCCCGGGGCCGCGCCGCGAGCAGCATGGGCAGGCTGCGGATGAACTGATGATAGCCCCGATGCGGTTCGAGATTGCGGGCGACGTAGGTGATCACCTCGTCGGCCCGCGTCAGCTCGCGCCCGCCGGGCAGGGCAAAGCGCGCCGCCGGATCGGGGGTGACGCGGGCGGTATCGACCCCGTCGAAGATCACCTCGATCCGGCCCTGCAACAGGTCGGGATGGCGGCTGGCCTGCCAGTGGGTGGGGGCCAGCAGCACATCCGCCGCCTCGTGCGCCAGCAGCAGGTTGGCGTTCATCATCCGGGCGTTGAAGAAGCCCGGCGCGGTGGCCGGAAACAGCGGATCGAAACCGATGTCGCCCCCCACCGGCTGGTAGTAGTATTCGGCATAGGAAACGATCCGCGCCTGCGGCCAGACATCGCGGATCAGCAAGCCCTCGCCCCAGCCGGGGTGGACGAAGACCAGCGCCGGCCGCACCCCCTTGCGCCGCAGATCGAGCGCCGCCCCCGCCGCGCCCCGGGCAAAGCGGGCCGAACCCTCGAAGGCGCGGGCCAGCGGCTCGGCTGACTTCCCGGGTTCGTCCGGCAGACGATAGACCACGCTGGTCACCCCCGGCAGCGTCACCCCTTCGCGCCGGGTGACAAACCACACCCGCGTATCGGGCAGCCGCGCCAGCGCCTGGGCCAGATAGCGGAACTGGCCCGGCATGTTCTGGTGGATGAAGACGATATCGGTGGTCACGCCCGTCTCGTTCGGTGGCAGCGGCAGGAGGATGGGTTTTCCCGTAGGTCGGCGCGCGGGCCTGCGCGAAACGAGGAAAGCTCGACATCGGAAATTTAGCCGCCCTGCCCGCCGCTGCTAAGCGCCGTGTCCCGCAGGCCGAATTGCGCCAAAACGGATTCGGCTGCCCGACGGCGCAAATAATCCCGCCCGGCGGTTGACCGCGCCCCGCCTGTTGTGGCAGTGCCCGCCCATCGCGAATGGCCCACGGCCAACCGCCAGCAATGGCGCGCGGGTGTAGCTCAATGGTAGAGCAGAAGCTTCCCAAGCTTACGACGAGGGTTCGATTCCCTTCACCCGCTCCAGCGATGCCCAGCTCAATGAACCCTCGATTCCTTGATGCGCTGCGCAACAAGTTGCTCCGCTGTGGGGTTCGATTCCCTTCACCCGCTCCAGCGATGCCCAGCTCAATGAACCCTCGATTCCTTGATGCGCTGCGCAGCTAGCTGCTCCGCTGCGGGGTTCGATTCCCTTCACCCGCTCCATGCCCCCTCCCCAGCCATGGGTGCTTGATCACGGGCCGGCGATTGGCCAGTGTCGGGCCATGACCTGCAACCTCTTGCCCGATGCCGCAAGGCGCCTGCTGCCTGCGGTCGCGCTGGCGGCGGCCTGCCTTGCTTCGCCGGCCCCGGCCCAACCGGCATTCGCCGAGGCGGAACAGGCGGCGCCCGCACTGCCCGCGATCCTTTCGGCACGGGCACGGGCCGAGACGGAAAACCGCCTCCTGGCCCAGCGGCTCGACACGTTGGTTCCCGCCATCATGCGCGAGGCGCATATCGATATGTGGGTGCTGGTGGCGCGCGAATATTTCGAGGAGCCGGTGCTCGCCTCGATGCTCGATGCGGAAAACATGCATGCGCGGCGCCGCACCATCCTGATCTTCCACGATCCCGGCCACGGCAAGCCGGTCGAGCGGCTGACGGTCAGCCGCTATGGCCTGGGCGGCCTGTTCGCGCCAGCTTGGAACCCTGCCGCCCAGCCCGACCAGTGGCGGGCGGTGGCCGATATCATCGCCGCCCGCAATCCGGCCAGAATCGCGATCAACACCTCGGACCTGCACCCGTTCGCCGATGGCATGACGCTCAGCCAGTACGGGAAGTTCACTGCCGCGCTGCCCGCCGCGCTGCGCCAGCGGATCGTCAGCGGCGAGGCGCTGGCGCTCCGCTGGCTCGAGACCCGTACGCCGGGCGAGATGGCGCTCTACCCCACGATCATGCGCATCGCCCATGCGGTGATCGGCGAGGCCTTTTCGCGCCGGGTGATCACCCCCGGCGTCACCACGGCCGAGCAGGTGCAGTGGTGGTATCGCGACCGCCTGCTCCAGCTGGGCCTCGACGCCTGGTTCCACCCCTCGGTCGGCATCCAGCGGCAGGGGGTGAAGGGCATGCTGGAAGGGCCCGAGGTGATCCGCCCGGGCGACCTCTTGTGGACCGACTTCGGCATCACCTACCTGCGGCTCAATACCGATACCCAGCACCTCGCCTATGTGCTGAAGCCGGGCGAGAGTGACGCGCCGGCGGGCCTGCGGCAGGGGCTGGCCAACAGCAACCGGCTGCAGGACATCCTGACCCGCCAGTTCGCGGTCGGCCGCAGCGGCAACGAGGTGCTGGCCCGGGCCCGGGCCGAGGCGCTGGCGGCCGGGCTTGATCCCGCGATCTATTCGCACCCGATCGGCCTGCATGGCCACGGCGCCGGGCCGGCAATCGGGTTCTGGGACAATCAGCAGTCCGACCCGCGCGGCGAGGCCCCGGTTCATGCCGACACCGCCTGGTCGATCGAGCTGACCACCCGTGCCGCCGTGCCCGAATGGGGCGGCCAGCAGGTCGATTTCCGGGTCGAGGAAAACGCCTTCTTCGATGGCCAGGCGATGCATTACATCGACGGACGGGAAACCCGCCTGACCCTGATCCCGGTATCACCCTAGCCGGCAGCGGCACGCGCGGGCATGGCAAAGGCCGGCAAACCCGCTATGAGGCAGGCCGTTGCCGTTCCGGCGACTGAGGCAGAGCGATGGCCCGCAAGCATTCGAAGCGCGATCCCTATGGCGACCTCGACCGCGAGGAGGAAGAAGCGGCAGAGCCCGCCGTCCCCTGCTGGCTGTGCGGGCGGCCGACCGGCAAGACCATCGTGTGGCACCACCCGGTGCCGAAAAGCCGTGGCGGGCGCGACGTGGTGCCGATGCACGGGATCTGCCAGCAGACGCTGATCACCAATTTCACCAACTCGGAACTGCAGCGCCACGGGATGGACGTCGACGCCCTGCTGGCCGATCCCACCGTGCGCAAATTCGTCGACTGGGTGGCCAACAAGGATCCCGATTTCACCGCGACCATCGCCAGGAAGAAGCGCTGATCCGGCCGGCCCTGCCCCCTCGGCCACTGGCCTTGGCCCGCGCAATCGGCAAGAGTGCCGGGGGCGCGAATCCCCGCGCGGCAGGAATATGCGATGTCCAGCACCCCCCTCCCCGGCCTTGATGACGAGAGCTTCGCGGCCTTTCTCGACCAGCTGCGCCGTTATGTCGACGAGCGGCTGATCCCGGCCGAGGGCGAAGTGCTGCGCGCCAACCGGGTGCCGCAGGCGATCCTCGACGAGATGCGCGACATGGGCCTGTTCGGGATGACCACGCCCGAGGAACACGGCGGCGCCGGCTTTTCGACCAGCCAGTACATCCGCGCGATGCACGCCCTGTCGCGCGCCGCGCCGGCCTATCGCACCATGCTGTCGATCAACACCGGCATGTTCACCACCGCGCTGCGCCGGGGTGGCACGGCGGAACAGCAGGCGCACTGGCTGGCGCGCGGCGCGGGTGGGGAAATCGCCTGCTTCGGCCTGACCGAGCCCGACAGCGGATCGGATTCGGCGGCGCTGAAATGCCGGGCGGTGCGGACCGGCGATCACTATGTGCTGAACGGCACCAAGCGCTACATCACCAACGCTCCCTTCGCCTCGATGGGCCTGATCATGGCGCGGACCAGTGCCGAGAACCTGCCGCGCAACCAGCACGTCAGCGCCTTCCTGATCGACATGGACACGCCGGGCGTCTCGCTTGGCACCCCCGATGCCAAGATGGGCCAGGCCGGGGCGCAGATCGCCGACGTGATCCTGGAAGACGTGCGGGTGCCGGTGGCCAACCTGCTGGGCGGCGAGGAAGGCAAGGGCTTCAGCGCGGCGATGCAGGCGCTCGATTCAGGCCGCCTCTCGGTCGGCGCGGCCGGGCTGGGGCTGGCCGAACGCGCGCTGGAAACCGCGCTGCGCTATGCCCATGACCGCAAGGCCTTCGGCACCGCGATTGTCGAGTTCCAGCTGATCCAGGCCATGCTGGCCGACAGCCAGGCCGAGATCTATGCCGCGCAATGCATGATGCTCGATGCCTGCCGCCGCGCCGATACAGGGCAGCGGATCACCATGGAGGCCGCCGCCTTCAAGATGTTCGCCACCGAAATGTGCGGCCGGGTGGTTGACCGGGTGGTGCAGATCCACGGCGGCGCCGGCTATCTGGCCGAATACGACGCCGAACGGTTCTTCCGCGATGCGCGGATCCTGCGCATCTACGAAGGCACCACCCAGATCCAGCAGCTGGTGATCGCCAAGGCGATGATGCGCGAGTTCGCCGAGCGCGGCTAGGCGCTCAGCCGCTCGCCCTTCGCCGCCTTGTCGGCCAGCAGCTTCGCCGGGGCGATGCCCATCGCCTCCAGCCCGGCAACCACCTTGGCAAGGCCCACCGTATCGGCCCAGAACATCGGCCCGCCGGTGAAGACCGGCCAGTTGTAGCCCAGGATGCAGGCCATATCGACGTCGCTGGCGCGGATCGCCACGCCCTCTTCCACCACCTTGGCGCATTCGTTGACCACCGGGTAGAGCAGCCGGGCGACGATCTCTTCCGCCGGCAGCGGCCCCTTGTTGACCACGCCCTTGTAGGCCGCGAAATCGGCGATCACCTTTGCCGCCACCGGGCTGGGGGTGGCCCGGCGGTTCTCGTCATAGTCGTAAAAGCCGCCGTTCTTCTTCTGCCCCAGCCGGTCGAGCGCCACCAGATCGCCGCGCAGGGTGCGTTCGTTGCCACCGCGCCCGATCACGTCGAGCCCGACCAGATCGGCCATCTGGAACGGCCCCATGGCAAAGCCATAATCGTACAGCGCGGCGTCGATCTCCTGCGGGCTGGGCCCTTCCAGCACCAGCTGTTGCGCCGCCTGGCTGCGCAGGGTCATCACCCGGTTGGCGATGAAGCCGTGGCACACCCGCGACAGCACCGGCACCTTGCCGATCAGCTTGCCCAGCCCCATGCCGGTGGCGATGACTTCCGGGCGCGTGGCCTTGCCGCGCACCACTTCCAGCAGCGGCATGACATTGGCCGGCGAGAAGAAGTGCAGCCCCAGCACGTCCTGCGGGCGGCTGGTGACGCCGGCGATCGCATCGATATCGAGGTACGAGGTGTTCGAAGCGAGGATCGCGCCGGGCCTGGCCACCGCGTCGAGCCGGCGGAACACGTCCTGCTTGACCGCCATCTCCTCGAACACCGCCTCGATCACCAGATCGGCAGCGCCCAGCGCATCGAGCGACAGGGCCGGGCTGATCAGCGCCATCCGCGCCTCGACCGCCTCGGCGGTCATCCGCCCGCGTTTCGCGCTGGCCTCGTAATTGCGGCGGATCACCCCGATGCCACGATCGAGCGCCTCCTGGCTGGTTTCCACCAGCGTCACCGGCAGCCCGGCGTTGAGGAAGTTCATCGCGATACCGCCGCCCATGGTGCCGGCGCCGATCACCCCCACCGCCTTGATCGGCAGCGTGGCGACATCGGCGGGCAGGTCGGGCACCCGGGTGGTCTGGCGTTCGGCAAAGAAGACATAGCGCTGGGCGGCGCTCTGGCTGCCCATCATCAGCTCCATGAACAGCTCGCGCTCGCGCTTGAGCCCCTCCTCGAAGGGCAGGTCGGCGGCGGCCTGGATGGCCTTGACGATGTTGAGCGGGGCCTGGAACCCCCGGAAGGCCTTGGCATTGGCCTTGAGGAAGGCCTCGTAAACCTCGGTCTTGCCGCGATAGGGCTCGACCTTGTCCTGCCGGTCGCGCACCCGTTGCGGGACCTTGCCCTCGGCCAGCACCTGCCGGGCATAGGCCAGCGCATCGGCGCGCAGGTTGCCTTCGGTGGCCAGGGCATCGATCATCCCGGCCTCGAGCGCCTTGGCGGCGGCCACCGGCTTGCCGCTGGTGATCAGTTCCAGCGCGCGTTCGATCCCGACGATGCGGGGCAGCCGCTGGGTGCCGCCGGCGCCGGGCAGCAGGCCCAGCTTGACCTCGGGCAGCCCGACCTTGGCCGAAGGCACGGCAATGCGGCGATGGCAGGTCAAGGCCAGTTCATAGCCGCCGCCCAGCGCAGTGCCGTGGATCGCGGCAATCACCGGCTTGGTACCCGCCTCGATCATGTCGAGCACCTGCTGCAGGTTCGGTTCCTGCATCGGCTTGCCGAATTCGGTGATGTCGGCCCCGGCGAAGAAGGTCCGCCCGCCGCAGATCAGGACAATCGCCCGCACCGCGGCATCGCCGGCGGCGCGGGTAAAGCCATCGGCCAGCGCGGCGCGGGTGTTGGCGCCCAGCGCGTTGACCGGGGGGTTGTCGATCTCGATCACCCCGATCCCGTCCACCACTTCGAAACGGCCGACGCCGCCGGCCAGTTGCTCGCTCATCCTCGATGCTCCCTAGATATCGTGCTCAGCGCGGCGCCATGCGGATCGCGCCATCCAGCCGCACTGCCTGCCCGTTGAAATAGCCGTTGCGAACCATCTCCAGCACCAGGCTGCCGAATTCGGGCGGCTCGCCCAGCCGCTTCGGGAACGGCACCGACGCCGCCAGCCCCTGCAGCACCTTTTCGGGCGCGCGCAGCATCAGCGGGGTGGCGAAGATGCCGGGCATGATCGAATTGACCCGGATCCCCAGGTCCATCAGGTCGCGCGCCATCGGCAGCACCAGCCCGTTGACCCCGGCCTTGGCCGAACCATAGGCCACCTGCCCCACTTGCCCGTCCTGCGCCGCGGCGGACGAAGTCAGCACGATCGCCCCCCGCTCGCCATCGGCCAGCGGCTCAAGGCCGGCCATGCCCAGCGCGCAGAGCGAGGCCATGCGGTAGGAGGCAACCAGGATTCCCTCGACCGAAAAGGCATAGTCGGCGCTCGACATCCGGGTCAGTTCGCCGGTCTCGCGGTTGCGGCCCACGGTCTTGCCACCGCGCGTCGCCATCGCGCAGTGGACCAGCACGCGTTCCTGGCCATGCGCGGCGCGCGCCGTCGCCAGCCCGGCCACCACGCTGTCTTCGTCCATCACGTTCACTTCGACGAACAGCCCGCCGATTGCCGCCGCCACCGCGCGGCCAGCCTCGGCATTGAGATCGAAGATCGCAACCTTCGCGCCAGCCGCCGCCAGCGCCTCCGCACTTGCCCGGCCCAGGCCCGAGGCGCCGCCGGTGACGATCGCGGCTACCGATGAATCGATCTGCATGTCTGTTCCTTCTGACTAGTGATTCTGGCTGCGCCCGCGCGCCATGACGGCGCCGCGCCGGCGTTCGATCTCGTCCGGGGCAAGGCCGGTGTTCGCCGCACTCGACAGGCGATGCTCCAGCGCCAGCCCGTCGGCGAAAGACATGCCAAAGCCCTCGCGGATCAGCGCGCGGTAAGCCCGCACCATCTCGCGGTCGACCCCGGCGATGTCGCGCGCCAGGCACAGCGCGGCCGGCAACAGCTGATCGGCGGGCAGCACCCGGTTGACCAGCCCCCAGCTGGCAGCGGTGCAGGCATCGAGGAAATTGCCGCTGAGCGACAGTTCCATCGCCCGCGACAGGCCGATCCGTCGCGACAGTTCCTGGCTCAGCCCCCAGCCCGGCATGATCCCGATGCGGGCATGGGTATCGGCGAAGCGGGCATTCTCGCTGGCGATCAGGATGTCGCAGGCCAGCGCCAGTTCGAACCCCCCGGTAATCGCCACCCCGTTGATCGCGCCGATCACCGGCTTGGTGCAGTGGCGCATCGCCTTGACCGGATTGGCATCGGGATCGGGGGTGGTGGCATTGCCGATGCCGGTCTCGCCGCTGCCCAGTTCCTTGAGATCCAGCCCGGCGGTGAAGGCGCGGGTCCCGGCCCCGGTCAGCACCACGGCGCGCACCGCATCATCGGCTTCGATCGCGCGGAAGGCGGCGGCCAGTTCGTGCCGCAGGGCGAGCGAAAGCGCATTCATCGCCTGCGGACGGTTGAGCGTGACGAGCGCCACGCCATCCGCGATCTCAACCTGTACCAGCCGCTCTTCCACCCTGCGTCCCCAGTTGTTCCGGGGCGACCATGCCCAGCAGGCCGGGCCGCGTCAATCCGGGGTGCAGAGGTTCAGCAGGCCGGGGTCAGAAGTCGGCGCCCAGAGTGAACGACAGGCGCGAGCTGCTGTCGCCGGTCTGCAACCGGGTGGTGTTCAGCGGTCGCGCCGCCTCCAGCCCGATGCGATAGTGATCGAGCAGCGAAAAGCGCCCGCCAACCCCGGCCGAATAGAGGTCGCCGGTGCCCAGCGTATTGGCGAGGTTCACGACATGCCCCGCATCGGCGAAGGAATAGACCGTGGCCGACCGCAGCACGCCGCTGTCGCTCTTCCACAGCTGGTAGTCGAGCTCGGCCGAACCGAGCACGCCGCGATCGCCGGTGCGCTCGGCAAAGTCATAGGCGCGGCCGAACTGCGGTCCGCCGACCGCCATCTGCGACACCGCCAGCAGGGGCTTGTCGGTCCACTGCGAGCTGAGCGCCAGCCGCGCCGAGAGCGGCCCGGAGATGGTGCCCTGCCAGTTGGCCCAGGCGGAAAGAATCGTCGCGTCGCCGCCCGCGCCGGGGCGCGAAGCCAGCGGGTCGCCCGCCACGGTGCCGCCGGGCAGCACCCGCGCCAGCCCGATGCCGCCGCGCAACTGCCCGCCAGCCAGCGGGGCGTAACCATTCAGCGAAAGGTTCAGGACCGCCTGGCGGTCACGCCGGAAGCGCAGCCCGGTGATCGCCTGATCGACCGAGTAATAGTCCAGCGCCGCGTTCAGCCACAGGCTGGCATTGCGCCGCCGCAGCAGCGGCTGCGACAGGGCCACCTCGCCGATCCGCCCTACCCCCGTGATCCCGAAGGGCGCCAGCGCCCCGCCGGAACGGGTGTGGCTGTAGGTGCCGGTCAGCGACAGCTCGGTGCCGAAATTGGTGAAGACATAGGCCAGCCGCGTGCTGACCACCTGCAGTTCCTTGGGATCGGCGGGGGTATTCAGGGTCTGGAAGGTCAGCCCCAGCCGCTCGTTGCCGAGGATCCCGCCGAAATCATAGGCGATGGCCAGCCGCAGCGGCCCCAGTTCGGCCTGGCCGCGATTGTCGAGTTCGACATGCGCCGTTGCCTTGCGGCGGCTGACCTCGACGCTCAGCACCCCGGTGCCGCCGTCCGCCGAATAGCTGACCGATCCGATCCACATCCCCGGCAGGTCGGTGGCCAGCATCAGCCGCCGTTCGACCTCGTCGCCCTTGGCCGGCTTGCCCAGCAGCGGGGCCAGCACTGCCCGCACCGCAGCGCTCTGCACCCCGCGCAGTTCGATCCGGTCGATCCGGCCAAGGTCCAGCTGCACCCGCAGCAGGCCACCCACCATCGCCTGTTCGGGCACCTTGCTGCGGGCAAAGACATAGCCGTGGGCCCGCGCCACGTTGGAAACCGCGCCCAGCATTTCGCCCAGGGTCGCCCGGTCGAGCACCTTGCCGATGTAGGGGGCGACCCGGGCCATCAGCTCGCCCTGGTCCAGCGGGCCGGCGCCATCGACGCGAATCGCGCCAACCAGCACGCCGCCGGTCCCATCGGTCACGGATTCGCTGGCCGGGGCGGTCTCGAGCTTGAGGCGGCTGGCATCGTCGGGGCGGCGCTGGGGCTGGCGCAAATTCTGCCCGGTGGCCAGCGTGGGATCGACATGCGCGCCTACCCCTTGCGCGGTGGCGGGTGCCGGCAAGACCATGGCCGCAAGGCAAGCGGCGGAAAGGAGGCGCAAAATGAACACTTAGGCTGGTGGTCTCTCAACGCTAACCATAGGCGTTGTTGTTTAAGGTTTCCTTGCCCGCATCCCGTTCCGAGACGGCTGAAAAACAAGAATTTCGCAGCAAGTTTTCGTTTACACTCTGGGCGTAGAATCGCCCCAAGCGCGCACCCTGCCTAGCGTGCGGAGGGCAAGACCATGCGTAAGATCATCACCACCCTGCTGCTGGGTTGCGCCGGCATGGCCAGCCCCGCGCTCGCCAACGTGCCGGGCTGGACGATTTCGGAAGCGACCGCCGGGGTTGTCGTCACCCACGCCGGGATGAGCACCGTGGCCAGCCGCAGCCGCGCCTTGCAGGCGGGCGACATCATCACCACCGGGCCGAATTCGCGCGCCGTGCTGGTGCGCGGCGAGGAATACGCCATGGTCGCCCCCAATTCGCGGCTGCAGGTGGCCGATCCGGCACCGTCGGGCGGGTTCACCCAGTTCGTCGAACGGCTGGGCAACGTCGTCTATTCGATCAAGAAGAAGAGCACGCCGCACTTCGGGGTTTCCACCCCCTATCTGGCGGCCGTGGTCAAGGGCACCACGTTCTCGGTTACCGTCACCCCCTCGGGCGCCTCGGTGCAGGTGATCGAGGGCGCGGTCGAAGTCTCGACCGTGGATCGCGGCGCTGCCCGCCTGGTGACCCCGGGCGACGTGGCCACCGTGGCCGCTGGCGACACCCGCACCCTGCGGGTCGACGGGCGCGCGCCGGTGGTGCTGCGCTCGACCAACCCGGCCCCCGCCGCGCCCAAGAGCGATGCCCGCGCCGGCACCGCCGCAGCCGCCGAGCCGGCCAAGGAAACCACGCCGGCCGCCCCGGCCGCGACCACCCAGGTTGCCAGCAGCTCGGGCAGCAGCACCGAATCGGCCAGCAGTGCCAGCAAGACCAGCCTGGCCGCGGCTCCGACCGCGACTTCGACCAGCACGTCGGCCAGCGACAGCACGGTCAAGATCGCCGCGATCGAAGAGCCGAGCCAGTCGCTTTCGTCCCTGACCAAGGGGCTGGTCTCGGGCACCACCGGTTCGACCACCTCGGACGCGGCCGCGATCACCGCCGCGAAGACCAGCACCAAGCAGTCGAGCGTCGGCTCGTCGAGCACGCTGGTCGCCAGCAGCAGCAGCTCGGAAGGTTCGGGATCGTCGGGCACCTCGGGCTCGACCTCCGCTTCGGCGACTTCGAGCACCTCGGGCTCGTCCGGCACCTCGGATCACTCGAGCACCTCCGGTTCCTCGGATTCGTCGGGCAGTTCGGGGTCGTCGGGTTCGTCGGATAGCTCGGTCACCACCGCCCCGACGGTCACCGCTGCGGCGAGCACCGCCGCACCCGCGACTGCGGCACCCGCGACTGCGGCGCCTGCCACCACCACCGTGGCGGCGAGCACCACGAGCAATGGCAACGGCAATGGTTCGAGCACCTCGAACGGCAATGGTTCGAGCACGTCCAACGGCAATGGCAGCACCTCGTCCGACAAATCCGCTCCGGCCACCAGCACCGCCACGACGAGCAGCACGACCGTCGCGGCCAGCACCACGACCAGCAACGGCAACGGCAATGGTTCGAGCACCTCGAACGGCAATGGCTCGAGCACGTCCAATGGCAATGGCAGCACCTCGTCCGACAAATCCGCTCCGGCCACCAGCACCTCCACGACGAGCAGCACGACCGTCGCGGCCAGCACCACGACCAGCAACGGCAATGGCTCGAGCACGTCCAATGGCAATGGCAGCACGTCGTCCGCCAAATCGAGCCCGTCGCTGAGCATCTCGTCGACCACCGGCGGCACCACGACCACCACCACGTTCAGCAGCAGCGGGATCACGACCACCACCACCACCAGCAACAGCGGCAACGGCGGCGGATCGTCGAAGACCACCACGCTCAGCGCCACGGTGACCAACAGCTCGGGCAAGACCACCTCGCTGGGCACGACCACGGTCGGCGGTTCCGCCAAGCACTGATCCACCCCACCGATGTCCGCCGACGACCAGCCGAACCTGACTGGCCTGCTGCTGCAGCGGCGGGCGACGGTGGCGGTTGCCGTGCTGGCGGCAGTGCTGGGCCTGCTGCTGGCGCTGTTCGATGCCACCAGCGGCGTCGAAACCAGCCTGCAGCTGGCCCGCAGCAGCCTGCTGGCCCGTCCGGCAACGGGCAAGGTGGCGCTGGTCGAGATGGATGCTCGATCGTTCAAGGCGTTCAATCGCTGGCCCTGGCCGCGCAGCCTGCATGGCCGCGCGATTGACCGCTTGCAGGCCGCCGGGGCCCGCCAGATCGCCTTCGACGTCGACTTTTCGGCCCGCTCTGCCCCGGCCGAGGATGCCGCGCTGGCCGCGGCGATTGCCCGGTCGCGCAGCCCGGTGGTCTTGCCCACCTTCCGCCAGGCGGCGGCGCAGGGCTCCAGCCAGTTCACCGAAAACCTGCCGGTGCCCGAGCTGCGCAGTTCGGCGCTGCTCGGCTCGGTCAACATCGCCCCCGACGCCTATGGCTTCGTCCGCGCCAACCCCTATGGCGTGGTGACCGACGGCGTGCCGCGCCCCTCGATCGCCGCGATGCTGGCTGACGAGACCGGGCGGGTGGGTCAGGCCTTTCCGATCGACCTGGCGATCGATCTCAACAGCATCCCGCGCTTTTCCTACGTCGATCTGATCGAGGGCCGCATCCCGGCCAGCGCCATTCGCGGCCGCAACTTCCTGATCGGCGCCACCGCCGTGGAAATGGGCGACCGCTATGCCGTGCCCGGCAAGGGGGTGATTCCCGGCGCGCTGGTCCAGCTGCTGGCCGCCGAGACCCTGCTGCAGCACAGCGCACCGGTGGATCGCGGCTTTGTCTGGCCGCTGCTGGCGGTGCTGCTGGGGCTGCTGTTCCTGCGCCCGCGCATGGGCGAGCGCGGCGATCTGCCGTTCCATGTCGGCGCCGCGGTGGCGGTGCTGATGGCCCCGCTGGTGCTGGAGGCGGCCCGGCTGGGCACGGTTTCGGTGGTGCCGGCGCTGGCTTCGCTGGCGCTGTCCGGCGCGGCCTATTCCGTGATCGGGATGTTTCGTGCGGTGTATCGCGGCCGCATGCTCGACCCCGAAACGATGATGCCTAACGCCCGCGCGCTGAGCCAGGCCCGGGCCATGCCGGGAACGCGGCTGGTGGTGTTGCGGGTGGTGAACTTTCCCGACGTGGTCAACGTGCTGGGCCAGCGTCGCGCCGCCAGCCTGCTGCGCCGGCTGGCCGAACGCCTGACGGTCATGGCCCCGGGCCAGCTGCACCGGGTCGCCCCCGGGGAACTGGGCTGGATCGCCGCGCCGTGCGACGAGGAAAGCCAGGCGCTGCAGCTGGAAGGCGGGGCCACCCTGTTCAACCAGCCGGTCGAGATCGACGGGCGGGCGCTGCGGCTGGTGCCGGCCTTCGGCATTGCCTCGATCAACGGCGATGTCGCCATCGCGCTGAACCAGGCCCAGGCCGCTGCCGACCGCGCCGCCACCGCCGGTCAGCGCTGGGAATGCCACAGCGACGAGACCGCGCGGGCCAGCGACTGGAAGCTGACCCTGGCCAGCGAACTGGATACGGCCATGTCGCGCGGCGACATCTGGGTGGCCTATCAGCCCAAGGTCGACGTCAAGACCGGCAAGTATTGCAGCGCCGAGGCGCTGGTCCGCTGGAATCATCCGCAACGCGGGGCGATTCCGCCCGAAAGCCTGGTCGAACTGGTCGAGGAAAGCGGGCGGATCGCGGAATTCACCATGCACGTGCTGAACCGTGCGCTGGCCGACCGCGAAATGTGGGCCCGTGCCGGCGCCGACATCGCGGTGGCGGTGAACGTTTCCGCCCTGCTGCCCGCCGACCCGACCTTCGTCGACAAGGTCCGCGCCGTGGTCCAGCGCTATCCCGGGTCTGCCGGGCGGCTGACGCTGGAAGTTACCGAAAGCGCGACGATGCGCGCCGCCGAGACGGTGCGGCTGGCGCTGGAGGCGCTGGTGGCGATCGGGATCACCGTGTCGATCGATGACTATGGCACCGGCCAGTCGACCCTGACCTATCTCAAGCAGCTGCCGGCGCGCGAGATCAAGATCGACAAGAGCTTCGTCCTGAACCTCGCCTCGAGCCGCTCGGACCAGCTGATGGTCCGTTCGACCATCGAGCTGGCGCACGAGCTGGGCTACAAGGTGGTGGCCGAAGGGGTCGAGAGCGAGGCGATCCTCGAAATCCTGCGCGAGGCGCAGTGCGACGTCGTCCAGGGCTGGCTGTATGGCAAGCCAATGCGCGCCGCCGAACTGCTCAACCTGCTGCTCAGCCGCAGGGCCCGCGCGGCCTAGGCCAGCTCTGCCCCGCGCCGTTCGGGGCCCAGCGTGGCCAGCAAGGCCAGCGCCACCACCGCCAGCGCCCCGACCAGGGCCAGGGCATAGGCATAGTCGCCCCCATGCGCCTCGGCGATGCCGGCCTGGATCGGCGCGTTGCGCGAGGCGATCAGGTTGCCCAGCTGATAGACCAGCCCGGGGAACATCGCCCGCACCGCTGGCGGGGCCAGTTCGTTGAGATAGGCCGGCACCGCCGACCACGCGCCCTGCACCATCGCCCCCATCAGGAAGGCCCCCAGCCCCAGCATGAGGATCGAGCTGCCATAGGCCCACAGCGGGATCACCGGCAGCGCCAGCAGCGCCGAAACCGCGATCATCCGCCGCCGCCCGAACCGTTCCGACAGCGCGCCGACCACGAACGAACCGACCAGCGAGCCGACGTTGAGCACCGCGGTCAGCGCCCCGGTCTGGCGGGTGGTGAAGTGGTGCTGCTTTTGCAGGAAGGTGGGATAGAGATCGCCCGTGCCGTGGCTGAAGAAGTTGAACGCGGTCATCAGCACCACCAGGTACAGCGCCAGCTTCCAATGCTCGGCCAGACTGGCCAGCACCCCGGGGCGCGGGGCCGCCTGTGCCACGGCGAAACGGGGGCTTTCCTCGACCTTCAGGCGGATCAGCAGGGCCAGCAGCGCGGGCGCGAGGCCGACGAAGCACATCCCCCGCCAGCCGATCGCATCGAACAGCAGGTAATAGGCCAGGCTGGCGAGCAGATAGCCCGAGGCATAGCCCGCCTGCAGCAGCCCCGAAACCCGGCCACGCGCGGCTGGCGGGATGCTTTCCATCGCCAGGCTGGCGCCGATCCCCCATTCGCCGCCCATCGCCACCCCGAAGGCCAGCCGGATGGCAAGCAGCTGGGCCAGCGACTGGGCGAGGCCGGTGGCGGCGGAGAACAGCGAGAACAGCACCACCACCGCCATCAGCACCGGACGGCGGCCATAGCGATCGGCCAGCGTGCCGAACAGCAAGGCCCCGACCGGCCGGGCCGCCAGCGTCAGGAACAGCGCCTCGGACACCTCCTTGACGCTGGTTCCGAAGGCTTCGCTGATCGGCTTCAGGAGGAAGACCAGCAGGAAGAAATCGAAGGCGTCGAGCGTCCAGCCCAGGTAGGCGGCGGCAACCGTCAGCCGCTGGGCAGGGGAGAGGCGGACGGCCTCAGGCACCACGGGGCACCAGCCGCGCCGCCTGCCAGTAGAGCCGCCGCAGCACCAGCACCAGGACGATCCCCAGCGCGTCGGCCAGCCAGTCGCGAATGTCGCAATCGCGGTGCAGCATCGGGATCGACTGAACGAGCTCGATCATCGCGCCGAAAAAGGCCAGCCGTTCGAAGATCAGCCGGTCGCGGGCGCCGTGGAAACCCCAGCAGGCCAGCCAGGTCAGGACGACGAAAGCCGTCATGT
Organism: Pseudomonadota bacterium; assembly: GCA_018242165.1. Taxonomy (GTDB): domain Bacteria; phylum Pseudomonadota; class Alphaproteobacteria; order Sphingomonadales; family Sphingomonadaceae; genus Novosphingobium. The sequence goes on along the minus strand of JAFECL010000010.1, from coordinate 1,427 downwards.
GGTGGATCTTGTCGCCCAGCCAGTCGAGCGGCAGGGCGGGCGGGCGCGGCAGCAGCGCCATCAGGGTGGCAAAGGCAGCGGCCAGGTAGAAGAGGGCGCGGCTGCGCAGTTCCTTGGTCATCGCGCTCCACTGGCAGCTTGCCCCCGCCCCTGCAAGAGGTCTGCGCCAGAGCGGTGCATTTGGCACTCGACTTGCGGCCATGGCGCGCGCAATATGCGGCAAATGAGCAAGAAAGACGAGACCGGGGCCAATCAGCGCCTCAGCCGCCACCGTTTCTACAAGGCCGATCAGGAAGCATCCTTCGTCGATGCCCACCCGACCCAGACGGCCCAGACGCAGAGCCCATCCTATCGCCTCGCCTATCGCGACGTCGATTTCCTGCTGCGCGACGAGCTGCGCCCGGTGCGCTTTCAGCTGGAACTGCTGAAGCCCGAAATGCTGCTCGACGAAGCCGGGATCGGCTCGACGCTGGTGTGCTATGGCTCGGCCCGGATCCCCTCGCCGGAGAAGGCACAAGGCTTGATCGACGCCGCCGAAACGCCCGAGCGGCGCGCGGTGGCCGAGCGGCTGGCCGCCAATGCCCGCTATTACGAAGAGGCCCGCGAACTGGCCCGGATCGCCAGCACCCGTGCGGTGGTCGAAAAGGGCATGCGGCAATTCGTGGTCTGCTCGGGCGGCGGCCCCTCGATCATGGAGGCGGCCAACCGTGGCGCCGCCGATGCCGGGGCGGAAACCATCGGCCTCAACATCGTGTTGCCGCACGAACAGGCGCCCAACACCTATGTCACCCCGCGCCTGGCCTTCCAGTTCCACTATTTCGCGCTGCGCAAGATGCATTTCCTGCTGCGCGCCCGCGCGGTGGCGGTGTTCCCCGGCGGGTTCGGCACGCTCGATGAATTCATGGAGCTGCTCACCCTCATCCAGACCGGCAAGATGAAGCCGATCCCGATCCTGCTGTTCGGGCGCGAGTTCTGGACCCGGGTGATCAATTTCGAGGCGCTGGCCGAGGAAGGGGTGATCAACCCCGCCGATCTCAACCTGTTCACCTGGGTGGAAAGCGCCGAGGAAGGCTGGGCGGTGATCCAGAAGTTCTACGGGCTGCGTTAAAACCTAATTGCCGTAGAGCCACGCCGCCAGCAGGCGGTGGAAGGCAAAGGTAAAGCTGCCCGCAACCAGCAGCGCGCCGATCGCCATGCCCCGGATCATCCGCCGGTGCTGGACGATATCGTGGCGGCGCGCGGCGCGGACCATCAGCGGCAGGCAGCCCAGGGTATAGATCGACAGCAGGTGGATCAGGCTGAAATGCCCGGGGCGCAGCACCCTTACCCCCAGGCTCAACCCGGCGGTCAGCGTCATCGCCGCCACCCAGACATAGCCCAGCCGGCGGTGCAGCCGGTCCCCGCGCCGGCGCCACAGCATCACCGGG
>JAFECL010000109.1 GCA_018242165.1 Pseudomonadota bacterium | reverse complement strand
GTCGAAACCCGACATGTTGCTGCTGGACGAACTGACCAACCACCTCGACGCCGAATCGGTGCTGTGGCTGGAAAACCACCTCAAGGACTATGCCGGCGCGGTGCTGATGATCACCCACGACCGCTATTTCCTCGACAACGTGGTCGGCTGGATCCTCGAACTCGATCGCGGGAAATACTTCCCCTACGAGGGCAACTATTCCACCTACCTCGAGAAGAAGGCCAAGCGCCTCGAGCAGGAAGATCGCGAGGAAAGCGGCAAGCAGAAGGCGCTGCAGCGCGAGCTGGAGTGGATCCGGCAGACCCCGGCCGCGCGCCAGACCAAGAGCAAGGCCCGCGTCCGCAAGTTCGAGGAACTGCAGAACGCGCAGGACAACCGCCCGGTGGGCAAGGCGCAGATCGTCATCCAGGTGCCCGAGCGCCTTGGCGGCAAGGTCATCGAGGTCAAGAACATCAGCAAGGCCTATGGCGACAAGCTGCTGTTCGAAAACCTGTCGTTCATGCTGCCGCCGGGCGGCATCGTCGGGATCATCGGCCCCAACGGCGCCGGCAAGTCGACGCTGTTCAAGATCCTCACCGGCAAGGAAAAGCCAGACAGCGGCACCGTGGAAATCGGCCAGACCGTGCACCTTGGCTATGTCGACCAGAGCCGCGACGATCTCAACCCGAAGAACAACGTCTGGGAGGAAATCTCGGACGGGCTCGACTACATGAAGGTCAACGGCCAGGACATGAGCACCCGTGCCTATGTCGGCGCGTTCAACTTCAAGGGGCCCGACCAGCAGAAGAACGTCGGCAAGCTCTCGGGCGGTGAACGCAACCGCGTCCACATGGCCAAGATGCTGAAGGCCGGCGGCAACGTCCTGCTGCTCGACGAGCCGACCAACGACCTCGACGTCGAAACGCTGGCGGCGCTGGAAGACGCGATCGAGAACTTCGCCGGCTGCGCCGTGGTGATCAGCCACGACCGCTTCTTCCTCGACCGTCTGGCCACCCACATCCTCGCCTTCGAGGGCAACAGCCACGTCGAATGGTTCGAAGGCAACTTCGAAGCCTATGAGGAAGACAAGCGCCGCCGGCTGGGCGACGCGGCCGACCGGCCGACCGCCCTGGCCTACAAGAAGCTGACGCGGTGAAGGCTGGGGATGGCGCCGTTCATCCCCACCTTAACCAACCTGAACGAAAAGCCATCCAACCGGTTCAGGAAACGGACAGCGCGAATCGGTTAGCCCCTCCCTGTCCGGCCCGCCATTGAGCCGGCGTAGGGATGGAGAGCGGCCATGGCCGTCACGAATTTGCACCGCGCGAAGCTGGCCCTGATTGGCGCCGCATTGCTGGGCACCGCGCTGCCCGCCACGGCGCTGGCCCAGCGCGAGGATCGCGCCGACTGGGGCCACGGCGGCGAACGCCGTGGCGGCGGCGGCGGTGGCGGACAGGCCCCGCAAGCCGCCCGCCCGGCCCCGGCCCCCGCGCCGCAGGCGGCCCCCGCCGGGCGCGGCGGTGGCGGGAATGGTGGTGGCTGGAACGGTGGCGGCGGTTGGCAGGGCCAGCCGCAGGGCAACTGGGCCGCGCGCCCCGCGCCCACCCCCCCTGTCGCCCCCACGGCTCCGGCAGCGCCCGCCAGCCCCAACTGGGCATCGCGCGGCGGTGGCGGCAACGGCGGCGGCTGGAACGGTGGCGGGTGGAATCACGGCGCGCCGCAGTCGCCCGCCGCCCCGCAGGCCGCACCCGCCCCGCAGGCGCCTGTCGCCCAGGCCCCCCAGCCCCCGAACCATCGCTGGGACCGTGACAGCGGGCGCAGCGGCAACCTGGCCAATGGCACCTATCAGGGCCGCCCCAGCGCCCCGCCGGCTCAGCCGTGGCCGCGCGACCGCAACGACTGGGTCAACCGCGGCACCGCGGGCGTGCCCCACTATGCCACCCGCGATGGCGACCGCTGGCGCGATGCCGCGCGCGGCTGGAGCCGCGACTGGCGCGGCGACCGGCGCTATGACTGGCAGGCGTGGCGCGGCTATCACGGCGATATCTTCCGGCTGGGCCGCTATCACCCGCCCTATCGCGATTGGGGCTACCGCCGCCTGACCGTCGGCTTCGTGCTCGACTCGCTGTTCTGGGGCGACAACTACTGGATCGCCGATCCGTGGTTCTACCGCCTGCCGCCGGCCTACGGCCCCTATCGCTGGGTGCGCTATTACGACGATGCGCTGCTGGTCGATACCTATACGGGCCAGGTGGTCGACGTGATCTACGGGGTGTTCTGGTAGCACCCCCTGCCGGAGAGTGGACCGGCAGCAAGGCCCCCGCGCGGCACTTTCCCCGGCCGCGCGGGGGTTCCTTTCAGCTCAGCCCCAGGGGAGGATGCGCTGCAGCGACCGGTCGCGATCTAGGAACTGGTGCTTCAGCGCGCCGGCCACGTGCAGCACCGCCAGCACCAGCATCAGCGTGGTGAGCGTGCCGTGCATCGCCTCGAAGGTTTCGGCCAGCGGCTTGCTTTCGGCCAGCGGCAGGCCGGGCACGGCAAAGAGGCCGAAAATGCCCACCGCCTTGCCGCCGCTGTGGGCCGAATGCATCGCCCAGCCGGTCAGCGGGACTGCCAGCATCAGCAGGTAGAACAGCGCGTGGACCACCTTGGCCAGCGCCACTTCCCAGGCCTTGAGGCTTTCCGACAGCGGCGGCGGGGTATGGGCCAGCCGCCAGCCGATCCGCGCCACGGTCAGCGCCAGCACGATCAGCCCGATGGCCTTGTGGTTGCCCATCACCTGCGCGGCCTGCGGCTTGGGCATGTCTTCCGCCACCCAGGCGGCGGCATAGTTCAGCGCGATCAAAAGGGCGATCAGCCAGTGAAGGATGATCGCACCAAAGCTGTAGCGCTGGGCGGCCGGGCCGGTCATGGAGCGGGAGACTGGCCCAATTGTAACGCTACGGCAAGCGCAATCGCGCCGCCGGTGCTTGGCCCGGGGCGCGGGGCGCGCTAGGCTTGCACCATGCCTGACCAGCCCGCCTTCGTCCCCGCCACGCCGCCACCCGGCCTGCCCCCGGCCTATGACACCGGCCCGCCGAGCGACCAGAACGCCCTTGCCCGGCTGGGCGCGGCGGTCCGCACCCGGCTCGAGGCCGATCCGGCCGCCTACCGCATCCCGGTCGAGGGGGCCGAACTCTATGCCGTGGCCCGCTTCCTCAGCCCGGCGGAATGCACGCGGTTCATGGGGCTGGTCGATCAGGTCGCCCGCCCGTCGAGCACCTATACCCCGGCGGAGGCGGTGCACCGAACCTCGTACTCGGGCGATGTCGAGCGGGGCGATCCCTTCGTCCAGATGATCGAACGGCGGATCGACGATCTGCTGGGGATCGAGCCGGGCTTTGGCGAGAGCGTGCAGGGCCAGCGCTATGCCGTCGGGCAGGAATTCAAGGCCCACCACGACTGGTTCTACCCGCGCGCCGCCTACTGGCCGAACGAGGTGAAGCGCGGCGGGCAGCGCAGCTGGACGGCGATGATCTACCTCAACGATGTCGAGGAAGGCGGCACCACCGAGTTCCTGCGGCTGGGGATCGGCATTCCGCCCCAGGCCGGCACCCTGCTGGCGTGGAACAATGCCCGGCCCGACGGGATCGTCAACGATGCCACCCTGCACGCCGCGACCCCGGTGCTGCGCGGGCAGAAATACGTCATCACCAAGTGGTATCGCACCCGGCGCTGGCAATAGCGTTTTCGAGTGAAATGGAACATTTCACGGCTCGGAAAACGCGGTAAATCAGGAATCTAGTCCGTGCCGGGAATTACTGCCCGTCGAGCGCCTCGGCGATCAGCTGGCGGGTGTTGGCCACCCCATAGAGCGCGATGAAACTGCCCATCCGGGGCCCCTGGGCCGAACCCAGCAGGGTTTCGTACAGCGCCTTGAACCAGTCGCGCAGCGTCTCGAAGCCGAAGTGGGGATCCTTGCCGATCTCGTAAACGATGTTCTGGATCTCTTCGGCGCTGGCATTGTCGGCGGTGCCGGCCAGCTCCTCATCCAGCGCCGCCAGCGCCAGGGCCTCATTCGTCTCGGGCTTGCGGCGCTGCAGTGTCGGGGCGACGAAATCGCGGTTGTAGGCCAGCGCGCGGGTCACCAGCGCATCGAGCGCGGGGTGCGCCGCCGGATCGGCATCGGCGACATAGTTGGCCAGGTAAGACCACACCTGCTCACGCGTCGCCCGCGCGCCCAGCACGCCGACGAGGTTGAGCAGCAGCCCGAAAGTCACCGGCAGCGCCTCGCCGCCCCCGCCCTGATCGCCATTGGCGCGCAGCAGGTGCCAGGCTGGATTGCCCAGCTGCTGCTCGATCGGCTGGGCGGGCAGCTTTTCGCGGAACTGCCAGTATTCGTCGACCGCGCGCGGGATGATCCCGACATGCAGGCTCTTGGCGCTCTTGGGTTCGCGGTAGAGGTAAAGGCCCAGGCTTTCCTCGCTGCCATAGGTCAGCCATTGCTCGATGGTCAGGCCGTTGCCCTTGCTCTTGCTGATCTTCTCACCGTTTTCGTCGAGGAACAGCTCGTAGATCAGGCCCTCGGGCGGGCGGCCGCCCAAGGCACGGGCGATCTTGCCGCTTTCGCGCACCGAATCGGTCAGATCCTTGCCGCACATCTCGTAATCGACGCCCAGCGCCACCCAGCGCATCGCCCAGTCGACCTTCCACTGCAGCTTGGCATTCCCGCCGAAGATGCAGTGTTCGATCTGCTGGCCATCATCCTCGAAACGGACCATGCCGGCCTCGGCATCGACCACTTCGACCGGCACCTGCAGCACCACGCCGCTGGTGGGGCTGACCGGCAGCACCGGCGAATAGGTCCGCCGCCGTTCCTCGCGCAGGGTGGGCAGCATGATGTCCATGATCGCCTGCCAGTTGCGCAGCACGCCGCGCAGCGCGTCGTCGAAGGCACCCGAATTGTAGCGATCGCTGGCCGAGACGAATTCATAGTCGAAGCCGAAGCGGTCGAGGAAGAGGCGCAGCATCGCGTTGTTGTGGTGGGCAAAGCTTTCGTGGCAGCCGAAGGGGTCGGGGATCCGGGTCAGCGGCTTGCCAAGGTTGGCGGCCAGCACTTCCGGGTTGGCGATATTGTCGGGCACCTTGCGCAGCCCGTCCATGTCATCGCTGAAAGCCACCAGCCGCGTCGGCGCGCCGCCCGACAGCACCTCGTAGGCGCGGCGGACCAGGGTGGTGCGCAGCACTTCCTGAAAGGTGCCGATATGCGGCAGGCCGCTGGGGCCATAGCCGGTCTCGAACAGCACCGGCGCGCCGCCCGGTTTGCCATCGGGAAAGCGCTTCAGCAGCTTGCGCGCTTCCTCGAAGGGCCAGGCCTTGGAAACTTGGGCGGCGGCGTGCAGTTCGGCGTCGGTCATGGCGCCGGCCTAGGCACTTTTGCCGCCCTTTCGCAAGCGCGAATGCGCCACAGGTCTTCCCCGCGGCGCGCCAGCCGGCTAGCCTTGGCGCCGGAGATCGAGGGAGGAATGACGATGATCCGACGCATGCTGGGCGGCGCCGCGCTGTTGACCATGGCCGTGGCGGCCCCCGCCCTGGCGGGAGAGGCCGCACTGTGGCACGGCGGCACGATCATCACCATGGATGGCGACCAGCCGCAGACCGTGGCCGCCGTGGTCGAACGCGATGGCCGGATCGCCTTCGCCGGCACCGAGGCCGAGGCGCGCAAGCTGGCCGGGCCGGCGGCAGTGGACCACGACCTGAAGGGCGCCACCATGCTGCCCGGCTTTGTCGACGCTCATTCGCATTTCGCCATGGCGATGCAGGTGGCCGGCGGGATCGACCTTGGCTCGGCACGGGTGCCGGTTACCGATCACGCCAGCCTGATCGCGGCGGTGCGCGAAGGGATCGCCGCGCGCAAATTCCAGCCCGGCGCCTGGATTACGGTGTGGAACTATAACGACGCCAACTTCGCTGATCGCCGCCATATCACCCGCGCCGAGCTGGACGCCGCCTTCCCCGACGTGAAGCTGATCGTGATGCACGTTTCCGGCCATGGGCTGGTCGCCAACAGCGCCGCGCTGGCCGCTGCCGGCATAACCGACGCCACCCCCACCCCCGAAGGCGGGGTGATGACCCGCGACGCCGCCGGGCGGCTGACCGGGCTGATTTTTGAACGTGCCATGCTGCTGATGCGCCAGGCCCTGCCCCAGCCGTCCGCCGCGCAGCAACTGGTCGCATTCGATGCGGTGCAGCGCTACTATACCCATTTCGGCTATACCCATGCGCAGGACGGGGCCACCCAGTTGCCCGATCTGCTGTTCTTCCGCAGCCCGGCGGCGCGCGAACACCTCAGGATCGACCTGGTTGCGCTGCCCTATGCCACCATGTTCGATTGGGTTGTGGCCCACCCCGAGGTCAGGTTCGGGGTCTATGACGGGCACCTCAAGCTGGCCGGGATCAAGGCCACGCTGGACGGTTCGCCGCAGGCCCGCACCGCCTGGTTCACCCGCGACTATGCGCTGGGCGCCCCCGATGGCACCAAGCCGTGGCACGGCCAGCCAGTGATGAGCGAGGCCGAATACGGCGCCATCGCCAAGGCGGCGACCGCGCGCGGGCTGCAGCTGTTCGTCCACGCCAATGGCGATGCGGCGATCGACGCGGCGATCCGCACTTTCGACAGCCTGGGGATCAAGGCCGGCGACAACCGCCGCCCGGTGGTGATCCATTCGCAATTCATGCGCCCCGACCAGATCGCCGCCTATGCCCGGATCGGGGTCAGCCCGGCCTATTTCACCAACCATACCTATTATTTCGCCGATACCCACCGGCTGAACTTCCCCAAGGAAGTGGTTGATTTCATCAGCCCGATGCAGGCCTCGCGCGCCGCCGGGCTGGTGGTTTCGAACCATTCGGACTTCCCGGTGACGGGCCTTGATCCCTTCGTCCAGTTGTGGAGCTCGATGGCGCGCACCTCGCAGACCGGGGTGGTCAGCGGCGCCGACCAGCGGCTGACGGCCTATCAGGGGCTGCAGGCGCTGACCACCGGCCCGGCCTTCCAGGTCTTCGAGGAAGATCGCAAGGGCCGGCTCAAGGCCGGGCTGCTGGCCGATTTCGTGGTGCTCGACAAGAACCCGCTGGCCACCCCGCTTGACCAGATCCGCAGCATCAAGGTGCTGGAGACGGTGAAGGAGGGGCAGACGGTGTTCAAGAAAGGTTAGGCCGAACCTTCGCGCAGGATCAGATCCGCGCCCGGCTTGTGGTCGCGGATCTCGTCCTTGCTCAGGCCGCAGATCTCGTGGGGGAAGACCAGCCAGTCCTCGGTTTCGTGGACGTAGAAATCGGGGCGCAGGCTGGTGACGTTGCGGCTGGGCTTCCAGTAGACCGTGGCGATCCGCACCTCGCGCGGCATGTTCGCCCGGCAGCGCCCCTGCAATTCGCGCAGGAAAGCCTCGACCGAGCGGCCCGAATCGAACACGTCGTCGATCACCAGCAGGCGGTCTTCCGGGTTCAGCGTGTCTATCAGGTAGCCCAGCGCATAGACGCGGACTTCCTTGTCCTGCTTGTCGATTCCCGAATAGCTGGCGGTGCGGATCGCGATGTGGTCAGCCTCGACCCCGCGATAGGCCATCAGTTCCTGCACCGCGATCCCCACCGGCGCCCCGCCGCGCCAGATGCCGACGAGGTGGGTGGGGTGGAACCCTGCGTCGAGGATCTGGTTGGCGAGGCGAAAGCTGTCTTCCAGCAGCTGGTCGGCGGTCAGCCAGGTCTTGGTGGTCATGCCGCCACCTCCGCCGCCAGCGCGCGGATCGCCGCAAGGTGCGGGGCCTGTTGCTCGGGCGTCAGCAGGCTGCCGGTGAAGCTGTTCTCGGCCAGCCGGACGATCTCGGCGGGGGTCAGCCCGATGCCGGACACCAGCGCGCGGAAGTTGTCGTTCACATAGCCGCCGAAGTAGGCCGGATCGTCGGAATTGACCGTGGCCTTCAGCCCGGCCGCCAGCATCCGCCGCACCGGGCTGGCGCCGATGTCGCCAATCACGCAGAGCCGCAGGTTGGACAGCGGGCAGACCGTCAGGACCAGGCCGGCGGCGGCGATCCGCGCCACCAGCGCCGGATCTTCCAGCGCGCGGTTACCATGGTCGATCCGCTGGACGTGAAGCAGATCAAGCGCCTCCACCACATAGTCCGGCGGCCCCTCCTCGCCGGCATGGGCGGTGACGAACAGGCCCAGTTCGCGGGCCCGGGCGAAAACGCGGGCGAATTTGGCCGGCGGATGGCCCACTTCCGACGAATCCAGCCCCGCCCCGTGGATGCGGTGCAGGTGCGGCATGGCCTGATCGAGCGTCGCCATCGCCTCGTCTTCCGAGAGGTGGCGCAGGAAGCACATGATCAGGCGATAGCTGATCCCCAGCTGCGCCTCGCCCGCCTTCAGCGCGCGCTCGATCCCGTCCAGCGCCGTTTCGAAGGCCACGCCGCGTTCGGTGTGGCCCTGCGGATCGAAAAAGATTTCGACATGCCGCACCGCATCGGCGGCGGCACGTTGCAGGTAGGCCCAGGTCAGATCGAAGAAGTCCTGCTCGGTGATCAGCACCGACATCCCCTGGTAGTAGATGTCGAGGAAATCCTGCAGGTTCGAGAAGTCGTAGGCCGCGCGCACCGCCTCGACAGAGCCGAAGGGGATCGCGACGCCATTGCGCCGGGCCAGTTCGAACAGCAGCTCGGGCTCCAGCGAGCCTTCGAT
>JAFECL010000108.1:8495-8619 GCA_018242165.1 Pseudomonadota bacterium | reverse complement strand
CTAATCCTACGCGGGCTCATCCCTCGGCGATAAATCTTTGGACTTTCGTCATTATCCGGTATTAGCAGTCATTTCTAACTGTTATTCCGAACCGAGGGGCAGATTCCCACGCGTTACGCACCCG
>JAFECL010000108.1:569-8457 GCA_018242165.1 Pseudomonadota bacterium | reverse complement strand
CGTTCGACTTGCATGTGTTAGGCATGCCGCCAGCGTTCGTTCTGAGCCAGGATCAAACTCTCAAGTTTGTGTCACATACCAGGCAGCACGGATCGAAATCCGCCAACCGCCAGATATGAACTTCAAGGAGCCGATACCTGCACTTGTCAAACGTAATGGATACGAAGGACATGTAATAGGTAACGGCTTGAATTTGACCCGGTTACCGGAGCCTTGAGCTCCCCGGACCGGGCGCCGTCGCCCACATGTCCCTTCATCTAAACCAACAATGTCAAAGAGCCACTCAACAAAAGCGGCGGACAGCTATCGTTCCCCGATTTTCTCTACCGGGGGACTGCTGTCCGACTTTGCTGGCGACCGGGCGAGGTAGCTACCGTTTTGTCGGCGGCACCGCGTCGGTGAACGGCCCTCTAAGGGGGACCTTTGATTCGGTCAACGCCTTTTTGGCAATTTTATTTCAAAAGCCAATAAGCTACTGATCAAGCGATATTTTTTTGCCAAAGCGCCCAGCGTCCCACCGCTTTCCGGGTGCCCGGCGGCGAGAATCACCCGCCCCCTGCCCGCCCCATCCCGCCGTTTCAGCCACCGGCGGGCGGCAAACACCCTTTGTTTACGCGGGCAAGCTATCACGCGGGTGCAGGATTTCCGCGCTAGCCGGATGTCGAAGGTCGGATTCGTCTCAACCATGTCGCAAGCCCCAGGACCCGCGCTCAGCGTCGCGATGAGCGTCTACAACGGGGAGCAGTTCCTCGAACTGGCGCTCGACAGCATCCTGGCGCAGACCTTCCGCGATTTCGAGCTGCTGGCCCTCGACGACGGTTCGCGTGATGCGACCCCGCAGATCCTGCTGGCCTATGCGGCGCGCGATTCGCGCATCCGGCCGATCATCCGCGAGAATCGGGGCCTGGTCGCCAGCCTCAATCAGCTGCTCGGGGAAGCGCGGGCGCCGATCATCGCCCGGATGGATGCGGACGACATCTGCCTGCCGGCGCGATTCGAACGCCAGCTGGGCTTTCTTGCGGCCAACCCCGACTATGGCGTGGTCGGCTGCCACACCGATGACATCGACGAGGATGGCAACCCGTGGCCGGTGACCCCGCCCCAGCACCCGACCAGCCATGAAGCCTTCATCGCCGCGATCGAGGCCGACACCCCGCTGCTGTGCCATCCGGCAACCATGTACCGGCGCGAGGTGGTTCTGGCGGTGGGCGGGTACCATCCCGCCTTCCGTCACTGCGAAGACCTCGACCTGTGGCTGCGGCTGAGCAATCGCACCCGCCTGTGCTCGCTGCCCGAACCGCTGCTGCGTTACCGCCGCTCGGCCGGCCAGGTATCGAGCCGCCACGCGACCGAGCAGCAGATCGGCGCGGCCATCGCCAAGTTCGCGTGGCACGAACGCCAAGCCGGGCGGCCCGACCCGACGGTGGGCCTGACGCGGCTGCCACCGATCGACGAACTGGATGCCCTGTTCGGGCGCCCCGGGGTCAGCCACGCGATCCGCGCCGCCGTTGCGCCCACACTGGTCTATGCCCCTTCGGCGATGCGCGACGACGGCTTTGACCTGGTGATGCGCTATCTCGACGATGGCGGCAGCCGCGCCGGCATGTGGCGCACCGTTGCCCGGCTGGTCCGGTTTGGCCAGCCCTTCCGTGCGGCGCAACTTGCCGCCGCCCTCGTTCTGCCGAAGGCCGCCTGATGACTGCCCAGCCATCCGACCAAGCCGGCGGGCGCGAACCCGCGACGATGAGCGTGCGCAATGCCGCCGTCTGGGCGATGGCCGGGCAATATCTCTCCTTCGCCATCCAGTTCGTCACCTCGGTGATCATTTCGCGCCTGTTCCTGACCCCGACCGAGGTCGGCCTGTTCTCGGTGGCACTGTCCGCCGCACTGGTCGTCTCGATGCTCCAGGATTTCGGGCTGACCCGCTACATCGCCGGCCTGCCTCGGCTCGATGCCGAGGAATTGCAGCGCTGCTCGACCCTCGCGCTGCTGTTTTCCTTCGTGGTGGCCGGGCTGATCGCCAGTGCCGCGTGGCCGATGGCGCGCACCTATCACCAGCCGTCGCTGCTGCCGATCATGCTGATCATCGCCAGCTCGTACCTGGTATTGCCGCTGGCCGTGGTGCCGCTGGCCCTGATGGGCCGGACCATGTCGTTCAGGGGCCACTTCACCGTCAACGTCGGCGGCGCGCTGGCCCAGGGCACGGTGGCCCTGGCACTGGCCGCCGCGGGCTATTCCGCCTTTGCCCTGGCCTGGGGCACGCTGGCTTCGGGCCTGGCCCGAGGGGTGATCGCCCAGGCGCTGCGCCCGGCGCTGCCCTGGCCGCCGCGCTTCGACCGGTTGCGGCCGATCATGTCGACCGGCTCGCGGCTGACCACACTCTATGCCTCGGGCGCGATCGGCACGCGCACCCCGGACATGATCGTCGGCAAGTTGCTCGGCCTGCTGACGGTGGGGCTCTACAGCCGTGCGGTCAGCCTGTCCGACCAGTTCCGCACCCTGATGTCGGGGGCGATCGGCTCGGTCTTCTACCCGGCCTTCGCCCGCATCCGCGATCGGGGCGAGCCGCTTGGCCCGGCCTACCTGCGGGTGGTGGCGGGCTATACCGCGGTGATCTGGCCGGGGATGGCCGGCCTGGCGCTGGCGGCAGTACCGGTGGTGCGGCTGCTCTACGGCCCCGGCTGGCACGGGGTGGCGCCGATGCTGACCCTGATCGCGCTGGCCGAACTGCTGCTGGTCGCCATGCCGCTGCAGACCGACCTGCCGATTCTGCTGGGCAAGCTCAACCGGCTGCTGATCTACAACTTCGTCGATACCGCGCTGTCGCTGTCGGTGCTGGCCGCCGGCTGCCTGTGGGGCGGCGAGGGCGCTGCGGCCTCGCGTATCGTCTACGCGGTCGGCTGGATGGCAATCTACGCCCGGTTTCTGCAAGGGCTCGTCGGCTACGATGTCGGGGCACTCATCACCATCTACGCCCGCAGCGCAGCCGGCACCATCGCCGCGATCACCCCGCTGGCGCTGACCTATTACTTCTGGTCCGGCCCTGAAACCATCAGCATACCGGCCCTGCTGGCGGCAGTATCCGCCGGGGTGGCGCTGTGGTTCGGCACGCTGATCGCGGTGCGCCACCCAGCGCTGGACGATCTGCTGGGCCTGGCCGCGCACATGCCCTTCGGCCACCTGCTGGCCCCGCTGCACCGGCTGGCCCGCGCCGGCGCTGGCTAGGGCCGGCAAAAGGCGCTAATCTCGCGCACGGGGCCTGTCCCGGCCCCGCCGGAGATCGATCATGCTGCTCTCGCTGATCCCGTTCGTCCTGGCCCAGGCGGCCCAGCCCTCGCCCGCCACCCCGCCGTTCGAGGCCCGGGCGACCACCGCCGCCGCCCCGGCCCCGCACCCCACCGAAACGCTGGCCACCCACCGCGACGAACGCAACCGGATGACGGTGGACGTGCGGATCGGCGACAAGGGTCCCTATCGCTTCCTGGTCGACACCGGCGCGCAGACCACCGTGATGTCGAGCGCGCTGGTGCAGCGGCTGGGCCTTCCCGCCATGGCCCGCCGCCGGGTGCTGGGTATCGCCGGGCAGATGGAAGTCGATACGGTCGAACTGCCCGAGATCCACCTCGGCCGCCGCACTTTCGCCACCTATGTCACCCCGGTGCTCGACGAGGCCAATCTGGGCGCCGACGGGATCATCGGGATCGACGGGCTGCAGGGCCAGCGGGTGCTGCTCGATTTCCGCAATCAGGAGATCACCGTTACCGATTCGCGCGGCACCGTGTTCGAAAGCGGGTTCGACATCGTCGTCACCGCGCGGCGGCGCGATGGCCAGCTGATCCTGACCAATGCCGACATCGACGGGGTGAATACCGACGTGGTGCTGGATACCGGGGCCGAACAGTCGATCGGCAATCGCGCCCTGCAGCAGGCGCTGGCCCGGCGCCAGCGCGGCGCGGCGATCACCCTGCTGAGCGTGACCGGGCAGACCATCCCGGCCGACATGGCGCTGGCCCACCAGCTGACGGTCGACCAGATCTTCATCAACAATCTGCTGATCGCCTATGCCGATTCGCCCACCTTCACCGCGCTGAAGCTCGACAAGCGCCCGGCGGTGCTGCTGGGGATGCGCGAGTTGCGGCTGTTCAAGCGGGTGGCGATCGACTTTGCCGGGCGCAAGGTGTTGTTCGACATCAGCTCGGCGGGCCTCGGGCCGATGCTGCTCGCCAGCCGCTGAAGCTTTCCCCCCTGCAATTCGGCGCGCCAGCCCCTACATAGGGGCGATGCCGCCTGACACTTCCGCTTCCGATCCCGCCGCGCGCCACCAGGGCTGGGGCACGCTGCGCCGCTTTCTCCCCTATCTCTGGCCCGCCGGCCAACCCGGGCTGAAGCTGCGAATCGTGCTGGCGATCACCATGGTCGCCGCCTCGCTGGGGGTGCAGTTCGCCCTGCCCTACTGGCTGAAGTGGGCGATCGACGCGATGAACATCACCGGGCCGCGCGTCGCCACCCTGGCGCTGCTGTGGGTGCTGGCCTATTCGGCCGGGCGGTTCGGCGGGGTCGTCTTCGACAACCTGCGCAACATCGCCTTCGAGCGGGTCGGGCAGGAAGCGACCCGCCAGCTGGCCGAGGCGGTGTTCGAACGGCTCCACCGCCTGTCGCTGCGCTTCCACCTTGCCCGCCGCACCGGCGAGGTGACCAAGGTGATCGACCGGGGGACCAAGAGCATCGACGTGATGCTCTATTTCATGCTGTTCAACATCCTGCCCACCGTGGTCCTGCTGGCCGGGATCGCGGTGATATTCTTCCGCAATTTCGGCTGGCCGCTGCTGGCCGGCACCGCGCTGGCGGTGATCGCCTACATCTGGGCCACCCGGACGATCACCGAATGGCGCACCCATTTGCGCGAAAAGATGAACCGGCTGGATGGCCAGGCGATGGCCCGCGCGGTCGATTCGCTGCTGAATTACGAGACGGTGAAATACTTCGCCGCCGAACCGCGTGAACTGGAACGCTATGGCCAGGCCACCCGCGCCTATGCCGATGCCGCGGTGCGCAGCGAGAACAGCCTGGGCCTGCTCAACATCGCCCAGGCGCTGGTGATCAACCTGCTGATGGCCGGGGCGCTGGCGCTGACCGTCAAGGGCTGGGCCGAGGGGCGCTATACCGCCGGGCAGCTGGTTTTCGTGCAAACCTTCCTGACCCAGCTGTTCCGCCCGCTCGACATGCTGGGGATGGTCTATCGCACCATCCGCCAGGGGCTGATCGACATGGCGGCGATGTTCGCGCTGATCGACACCGAGGTCGAGGTGCAGGATGCCCCCGGCGCCCCGGCGCTGGTGGTGCGCCAGCCCTCGGTGGTCTTCGACAATGTGGTGTTCGGCTACGAGCCCGACCGGACGATCCTGACCGGCCTGTCGTTCGAGGTGCCGGCCGGCGCGCAGGTGGCGATCGTTGGGCCTTCGGGTGCGGGCAAGAGCACCATCGGCCGGCTGCTGTTCCGCTTCTACGATCCGTGGTCGGGGCGGATCCTGATCGACGGGCAGGACATTCGCACCGTCAGTCAGGCGTCCTTGCGCGCCGCGCTGGGGATCGTGCCGCAGGATTCGGTGCTGTTCAACGAGAGCATCGGCTACAACATCGCCTATGGCCGCGACCATGCCGGGCCGGCCGAGGTCGAGGCGGCGGCGAAGGGGGCGGCCCTGATGGGCCTGATCGAGCGGTTGCCGCAGGGCTTCGACACCGAAGTGGGCGAGCGGGGCCTCAAGCTGTCGGGCGGGGAAAAGCAGCGCGTGGCGATCGCCCGCACCCTGGTCAAGAACCCGCCGATCCTGCTGCTCGATGAAGCCACCAGCGCGCTTGATACCCGCACCGAACAGGACATCCTCGCAACGCTGCATGCCATCGCCAGTGGCCGCACCAGCATCAGCATCGCCCACCGGCTGTCGACCGTGGCCGACGCCGACCGGATCTTCGTACTGAACGAGGGGCGGCTGGCCGAGCAGGGCAACCATGCCGAACTGCTGCGGCAGGGCGGGCTCTATGCCGGGATGTGGGCGCGGCAGGCCGAGGGTGAAGGGCTGAAGGAAGCCGCCGAATAAGCGCCGCCCGGGGCGCGAACCCCGGGCGGATCTTCAGGCATCAGAAGCTGGCGGTAACCGAGGCGACCGGCACGGCCTTGCCGAGGCGGTAATTGCTCTCGATGCAGGGCGTGGCATTGGCGCAGGCAAAGCCCTTGTTCAGCGCCGAGCGCGAGAGGTCGGTGCCGGTCAGCGACAGGTCGAAGGTCAGCGCCTTCCACTTGTACGAGGCGCCGACCACATAGTCGATGTAGTCACGCCCATAGTCGAGGCCGCCGCCGGTGTGGCCGATGTGGCTGTGCAGCGTCCAGGCGCTGGCGCCGGGCGGGGTCAGGCTCAGCTCGGCATATTCATAGACCGAATAGCGGCTGGGGGTGGCATAGGTCTTGAAATAGCTCTGGTTCGGGGCCCAGTTGATCCCGACCTTCGCCGTAGCCGGGCCATAGGCCTTGGTCAGCGAGCCATAGACCTCGAAGATGTTGTTGGCCGTGGCATTAGGGTAGATGTAGCCATAGACCCCGCCGTCGAAGGTGACCCCGCTGGTCCCCAGAGCATGGGTATAGCCGCCGTAGACGTCGATCTCGGTGCCGTTGTTGAAGTTCGGGTACTGGCTGGTCCCGCTCGAACCCCAGGTGGCGATATAGAAGCCCGACTTGTGGCTGACGGTGATCGCCGCCTGCACCGCCGGCTTGTTGTCCGACTGGGTGAGGCCGCGGAACCGGTACTGCGAAACCACGGCGGCGCTGCCGGTGATGGTGATGTCGGGGGTGGGTGCCGGCGTGTCGGCACGGGCCGACTGGGCCACGCCCTGCGCGGCAAGGGCAACCGCGAGCGCGGCAACGGAGCGGAACTTGATGGTCATACAAAGAACCCTTTCTGGTTGGTCAGGGTTCCTTCCTGCGGCCGGGGCCCGCATCTCGTAACGGACGCAATCACCTCGGCTGGGGCAAGGGCTATCAAGCCGTTGTGCACTGCACAAGAGATTTTCGCGGCCCCGCCACCATCCCCGGCCCGGGTGTTGCCCCTTGGCAACGGGCCGGTCAGCCGTTGGCGCCGGGCCAGACCACCGCCTGCGCCAGATAGCCGCAGTTCTCGGCGCTGTTCCAGGTGATCGAGGGCGAACCGTGCAGCCGCCAGCCTTCGGCCAGCGCCTTCGAGACGCGCGCGCAAAAGGCGTCGTCGTCCTTGCCGGTCAGGCAGCGGTAGGGCAGGCGGCCGTCGGGTGGATTGCTCATGGGTGCTCCGTTCACAGGATGTATTTGGAAAGATCGGCGTCGCTGGCCAGCCCGGCCAGCCGTTCGCGAACATAGCCGGCGTCGATCGTCACGGTCTCGCCCTGGCGGTCCTCGGCCTCGAAGCTGAGTTCCTCCAGCAGCTTTTCCATCACCGTCTGCAGCCGGCGGGCGCCGATGTTCTCGACCGTGTCGTTGACCTGCGCGGCGATCCGGGCAAGCTCGCCCACTGCCTCGGGGGTGAAATCCACCGTCACCTGCTCGGTGCCCAGCAGGGCGCGGTATTGCTCGATCAGGTTGGCGCGGGTTTCGGAGAGGATCCGCACGAAGTCCGCCTCGGACAGCGCCTTGAGCTCGACCCGGATCGGCAGGCGGCCCTGCAGTTCGGGCAGCATGTCGCTGGGCTTGGCGACGTGGAAGGCACCGCTGGCGATGAACAGCACGTGGTCGGTCTTCATCGGCCCGTACTTGGTGGCGATGGTGGTGCCCTCGATCAAGGGCAGCAGATCGCGCTGCACCCCTTCCCGGCTGACCGAGCCGCCGCGCACGTCGGAAACCGCGATCTTGTCGATCTCGTCG
>JAFECL010000108.1:0-480 GCA_018242165.1 Pseudomonadota bacterium | reverse complement strand
GTCGACCAGCTTGGCCCAGGCCTCAGGCACCTTCAGCTTGCGCCGTTTCAGGTTCTGGCGGCCCATCGCCTTGCCCATCATCTCGGACAGGTTGATCATCCCCATGCCGCCGGGCATCCCGGGCAGCTCGAAGGGCATGGCCGGCGTATCCTCGACCTCGATCTCGACCTCGGTTTCGTCCATCGCCCTTTCGCGGATGCGCTGGCGGAAGCTCTCGCGGGTTGCCTCGCTGGCCCCATCGCCCACCAGGGCGCGCAGCAGCCGGTCCATCGCGGCCTTTTCGGCGGCCTCGCGCACNNCTCGCGCACCGAGGCGCGGCGGCGGTCCTTTTCCAGCCGAATCGCCTCCTCGGCCAAGTCGCGGCCGATCTGCTCGACATCGCGGCCAACATAGCCAACCTCGGTAAATTTGGTCGCCTCGACCTTGACGAAAGGCGCCTCGGCCAGCCGCGCCAGCCGGCGGCTGATCTCGGTCTTGCCG
>JAFECL010000107.1 GCA_018242165.1 Pseudomonadota bacterium | reverse complement strand
CAACCGCCCCGAAGACGAGAGCCCTGATCAGACTTCGGGCCCCGACATCGCCGCCGCGGCACGGGCCGCCGGGCTGGACTATCGCGCCATCCCGGTCACCCACGCCGGGTTCAGCCAGCCGCAAGTGGCCGCCATGGCCGAGGCGCTGGCCGGTGCCGGCGGCCCGGTGCTGGCCTATTGCCGTTCGGGCACCCGCTCGACCCTGCTGTGGGCCCTGGCCGAGGCGGCGCGGGGCGCCGACCCGGCGCAGCTGGCGGAGGCGGCGGCCGCCGCTGGCTATGACCTCTCCCCGGTTGCCGCGCTGCTCGACATGCTGGCGGCGCGGGCGGGCGCGCAATGACCGCTGTGCCGCACCTGCTGCTCAATCCGCTGGTGATCCAGCTGGCCCTGTCGCTGCCGGCGATCCTGCTGGTGGCCTGGCTGGTCGGCCGGCTGGGGCTGGGTGGCGACCTGCGGATCCGCAGCGAGGATCAGGCCCGGGCGCTGGCCAACAGCGCGATCTGCGGCTTCGATCCGGTCGACCTGGCGATCGATCGCGCCGGGATCGGGGTGCTGGCCCGCGATGCGCGCGGCCGGGTGCTGTTGCTGCGCCGCCACGGCGCCCATTTTGCCTCGCGCCTGCTCGACGGCCATGCCGGGATCCGGCTTGATCGCAATTTCCTTACCCTTGCCACCAGCGACCGCCAGTTCGGCGAGGTGACGCTCGACCTTGGCGATCAGGCCCAGGTCTGGGCGGCCAGCCTGCGGCGGCTGGCCCCCGATAGCGGAGCGGAGCCATGAAACCCCACGATCCGGTGCCCTATGCGGTGCCCTTCTTCATCGCGCTGATCCTGTTCGAGATCTTCTGGGCACGCCGGCGCCGACCCGCCGCCTACGAGGCGCGCGATACCTTCACCTCGCTGGCCATGGGGCTGGGCAGCACCGTGGTCGGCGGGCTGGTCGGGGCCTCGATGTATGCGCTGGCGCTGTGGACCTACCAGTTCCGTGTCACCACCCTGGGCTGGGACTGGTGGGTGTGGGTGGCCTGCTTCGTGGCCGACGACCTGGGCTATTACTGGGCCCACCGCACCGGCCACCGCATCCGCTGGATGTGGGCCAGCCACGTCAACCACCATTCGAGCCAGCACTACAACCTCTCGACCGCGCTGCGCCAGACGTGGACCGGGGTGATCGCCCTGTCGTTCGTCTTCCGCCTGCCGATCGTGCTGCTGGGCTTTCACCCGGCGATGCTGTTCGCCTGCGGCGGGGTGAACCTGATCTACCAGTTCTGGATCCATACCGAGGCGATCAAGCGCCTGCCCGCGCCGATCGAGTGGCTGTTCAACACCCCCAGCCACCACCGTGTCCATCACGCCACCAACCCGCGCTATCTCGATCGCAACTACGCCGGGGTCTTCATGCTGTGGGACCGGATGTTCGGCAGCTTCGAACCCGAGGTGGACGAGGAACCGATCCATTACGGCATCGTCAAGCAGCTGGGCACCTTCAACCTGCTGTGGACCTCGTTCCACGAATGGATCGGAATCGCCCGCGATGTCTGGGCGGCGCCATGGGGCAGCAAGCTGGGCTATGTCTGGCGCGCGCCGGGCTGGAGCCATGATGGCAGCCGCGAAACCAGCGACATGATCCGCGACCGCTGGCTGGAGCAGCAAGGGTGAGCGGGCCGGGCGAAAGCTTCGACGTCGTCGTCATCGGCGCGGGCAGCGCCGGCTGCGCCGTGGCCGGGCGGCTGGCCGAGGACGGGCGGCTGTCGGTCTGCCTGATCGAGCCGGGCGGCGACAACGACACCCGCGTGGTCAAGACACCGTTCGGCCTGACCATGCTGCGCCACACCCGCACCAGCCGTCCGCTGGAAACGGTGCCACAACCGGGGCTGAACGGCCGCACCGGCTATCAGCCGCGCGGCCAGGGGCTGGGCGGGTCGAGCGCGGTCAATGCCATGGTCTACATCCGGGGCAATGCCTGGGATTACGACAACTGGGCGGCGATGGGCGCGACCGGCTGGTCGTACCAGGACGTGCTGCCGTGGTTCCGCAAGGCCGAGGGCAACGTGCGTGGCGGCGACGAGTTCCACGGTGCCGACGGGCCGCTGAGCGTCAGCGACCAGCCCTTTGCCAACCCCTCCAGCCTCGCCTTCGTCGAGGCGGCGGGGCAGCTGCAGCTGGGGCTGAACCCCGATTTCAACGGCGCGCGGCAGGATGGCTTCGGGCTCTACCAGTCCACCATCCGCAATGGCGAGCGCTGGTCGGCCGCGCGGGCCTATCTGACCCCCCGCGCCAACCTCGACGTACGCACCGGCTGGCTGGTCGAACGGATCAAGGTGGAAGACGGGCGCGCCACCGGCGTCGTGGTGCGACGCGGGGTGGAACGCCGCGAGATCAACGCCCGCGGCGCGGTGGTGCTCAGCGCCGGGGCCTTCGGCAGCCCGCAGCTGCTGATGTGCTCGGGGATCGGCCCGGCGGCCCACCTGGCCGAGCTGGGGATCGGCGTGGTCCACGCTCACGACGGGGTCGGCGCCAACCTGCACGACCATATCGACTATGTCGCCAGCTTTGCCACCCGCTCGAAGGAGCCGGTCGCCGGCGGGATCACCATGGCCCCGCGCATGCTGCGCGCCGCGTGGGACTATCATCGCCGCCGCACCGGCCTGCTGGCCTCGCCCCTGGCCGAGGCCGGCGGTTTCTGGCGCAGCCGGCCCGACCTGCCCGCGCCCGACATCCAGTACCATTTCATCCCGGCGATCCTGGTCGACCATGGCCGCGAGACGGTCTCGGGCCACGGCTATTCGATCCACGCCTGCGTGCTGCGCCCCGAAAGCCGTGGGACGGTGCGGCTGGCGTCGAAGGATGCGGCGGCCGCGCCGCTGATCGATCCCGCC
Organism: Pseudomonadota bacterium; assembly: GCA_018242165.1. Lineage (GTDB taxonomy): Bacteria > Pseudomonadota > Alphaproteobacteria > Sphingomonadales > Sphingomonadaceae > Novosphingobium. Next base: position 587 of record JAFECL010000107.1, on the reverse strand, counting down.
TTCCTCACCGCGCCGAACGACATCGTCGCCCTGCGCGCCGGGGCGCGGCTGGCTTACCGGCTGGGGATGAGCGCGCCGCTCGACCAGTTCGGCCCGACCTGCCGCGAGGACCTGGATCCCGAGGACGACGCCGCGCTGGACGCGCTGATCCGCCAGAAGGCCGATACGGTCTATCATCCGGTCGGTTCCTGCCGGATGGGCAGCGACGCGGACGCGGTGGTCGATCCACGGCTGCGCTTCAATGGCATCGCCAACCTGCGCGTGGCCGACGCCAGCGTGATGCCGCAGGTGGTTTCGGGCAATACCAATGCCCCCAGCATCATGATCGGCGAACGCTGCGCCCAGTTCCTGCGCGAGGAACTGCTGGGTTAGGGCTTGAGTGCCGCCTCTTGGGGCAACCGGGCACCAGATTCTTCGTTTGAGTGTTTTCCTCCCGGAAAACCGGGCACGACCCACCCCGGAGTTTTGGTCTGGTGATCGCGCTGACGCGCGATCCGGGCACCCCCCACCCCGCCTCCCCACCTGGCGTCTTTGTTTGAGTGCTGCCCATTGGGGCAGCCGGACACCACCCGCCCCGCCTCCCCACC
>JAFECL010000106.1 GCA_018242165.1 Pseudomonadota bacterium | reverse complement strand
TCGACCAGCTCGGTCTATGGCGCCAACGACGAGATGCCCTTCGACGAGCGCGAAAAGTGCGACACCCAGCTGACGCTCTACGCCGCGACCAAGAAGGCCACCGAGAGCATGGGCCATTCCTATGCCCACCTGTGGAACCTGCCCGTCACCATGTTCCGCTTCTTCACGGTCTACGGGCCTTGGGGCCGGCCCGACATGGCGCTGTTCAAGTTCACCAAGGGCATCCTCGAAGGCCAGCCGATCGACATCTACAACCACGGCCAGATGTTCCGCGACTTCACCTATGTCTCGGATCTGGTGCGCGGCATCCGGGGTCTGATCGACGCGGTGCCGGTGCGCCCGGCCAGCGCGGAAGACATCGCGCCGTGGGACAGCCTCTCGCCCGCAGCGCCCTTCCGGGTGGTCAACATCGGCAACAACGACAAGGTCCGTCTGGAGGATTTCGTCGACGCGATCGAGGCCGAATGCGGCAAACCCGCGATCCGCAACTACATGGACATGCAGAAAGGCGACGTGCCCGCGACCTGGGCCGACGCGACCCTGCTGGAACAGCTGACCCACTACCGCCCGCAGACCCATGTGAAGGAAGGCATCCGCCAGTTCGTCGCGTGGTATCGCGACTATTACGGGGTGTGATCCGGTGAGCGAACCCGCCAAGATTCTCGTCATTTTCGGCACCCGGCCCGAGGCGATCAAGCTGTTCCCGGTGGTGGCCGCGCTGCGCGCCGATCCGCGCTTCACCCCGGTGGTCTGCGTGTCCGCCCAGCATCGCGGGATGCTCGATCAGGTGCTCGAAATCGCCGGGCTGGTGCCCGATTACGATCTCGACCTGATGAAGCCCGACCAGACCCTCGACGGGCTGACCGCCGCGCTGCTGACCGGGCTGGGCCAGGTGATGGACAAGGTCCAGCCGGCGCGCGTCATGGTCCAGGGTGATACCGCCACTGCCATGGCCGGGGCGCTGGCCGCCTATTACCGCAAGCTGCCGGTCGACCATGTCGAGGCGGGGCTGCGTTCGGGCAACATCTATCACCCCTGGCCCGAAGAGGTGAACCGCAAGGTGATCGGCACGATCGCCGCGCTGCATTTCGCCCCCACCGAGGTTTCCGCCGCCGCGCTGAAGGCCGAGAATGTCGACCCGGCGCAGATCCACGTCACCGGCAACTCGGTGATCGATGCGCTGCACTGGGTCTCGGCCCGGATCGCGGCCAATCCGGCCATGGCCGGCGGGCTGGACGCGCTGAAGGAACGCTTTGCGGGCAAACGGATCATCGGCGTCACCAGCCACCGCCGCGAGAATTTCGGCGAGGGGATGCAGCAGATTGCCGAGGCGATCCGCCGCATCGCCGCGCGGCCCGACGTGGCGGTGATCTTCCCCGTTCACCTCAACCCCAATGTCCGCAAGGTGATGAATGCCGAGCTGGCGGGGCTCGACAATGTCGCGCTGATCGAGCCGCTCGACTATCCGCATTTCGCCCACCTGCTGGGCCTGGCCGAGATCATGCTGACCGATTCGGGCGGGGTGCAGGAAGAGGCCCCGGCGCTGGGCAAGCCGGTGCTGGTGATGCGCGAAACCACCGAACGGCCCGAGGGCGTGACCGCCGGCACCGCCCGGCTGGTCGGCACCCGGGCAGACACCATCGTTACCGAAATCTTCAATCTTCTCGACGATAAAGCGGCCTACGAACAGATGGCGCGCGCGCACAATCCCTTCGGGGATGGCCAGACCGCGCGCCGCATCGTGGAGCTGCTGGCGCATGAAATCGGACAACAAGCCTGACGTCTGTGTAGTCGGGCTGGGGTATATCGGCCTTCCCACTGCCGCGGTAATCGCCCGCTCGGGCTGCAAGGTGCTGGGCATCGACATCAGCGAGGCAGTGGTCGAAACGATCAATCGCGGCGAAATCCACATCGAGGAAGTCGATCTCGACGGGCTGGTTCACGCGGTGGTGTCGCGCGGGCTGCTCTCGGCCAGCACCTCGGTCGCCGCCAGCGACGTCTACGTCATCGCCGTGCCCACCCCCTTCGACAAGCAGCACCAGCCCGACATTTCCTATGTGCTGGCCGCCGCGCGCTCGGTCGCCCCGGTGCTGAAGGCCGGCGACGTGGTGATCCTCGAATCGACCAGCCCGGTCGGCACCACCGAACAGATTCGCGACCTCTTCGCCGAGCTGCGCCCCGACCTCAAGCTGCCCGGCCTGACCCGCGAAACCCCGGATGTCTCGATCGCCTATTGCCCCGAACGCGTCCTGCCCGGCCGGATCCTCGAGGAACTGACCAACAACGACCGTTCGATCGGCGGGATCACCCCGCGCTGCGCCCGCAAGGCGATCGCCTTCTACAAGCTGTTCGTGCGCGGCCAGTGCATCGCCACCGATGCCCGCAGCGCCGAAATGACCAAGCTGGTCGAGAACGCCTACCGCGACGTCAACATCGCCTTCGCCAACGAACTGTCGATCGTGGCTGACCGGATGGGGCTGGACGTGTGGGAGGTGATCCGCCTCGCCAACCGCCATCCGCGCGTCAACATCCTCACCCCGGGGCCGGGCGTTGGCGGGCACTGCATCGCGGTCGACCCGTGGTTCATCGTGGCCGGCGCACCCGAGGATACCCCGCTGATCCGCACCGCGCGGGGCGTCAACGACGGCAAGATCCACCACGTGATCGCCCGCGCCAGCGCGCTGGTCGAGGCCCACCCCACGGCCCGCGTGGCCTGCCTGGGCCTGGCCTTCAAGGCCAATATCGACGATTTCCGCGAGAGCCCGGCGCGGCTCGTCGCCGCCACGCTGGCGCGCCGCTATGGCAGCCGGATCAGCGTGGTCGAACCCTATGCCGCGCAATTGCCCCGCGAATTCGAAGGCACCGGCGCCGTCCAGATCGACCTCGATACCGCGCTGGAGGAATGCGACCTGCTGATCGCGCTGGTCGATCACGACCAGTTCCGCCAGGTGCCGCTGGCCGAACGCGCCGCCAAGGTGGTTTACGATACCCGCGGCATCTGGCCCGATCAGCCCAAGCCGGATGCCGAGGCGGCCCCCGGCCTGCGCCTCGCCAGCTAGGTTAACGCTCCGCCATCAGCCCCGGATTGTCGAGCAGCCAGCGGTAGGTCTGGGCGAGGCCCTCTTCCAGCCCGATGCTGGCCCGCCAGCCCAGCGCGGCCAGCCGCGAGACATCCAGCAACTTGCGCGGGGCCCCGTCGGGTTTGCTGGCATCCTGCACGATCCGCCCCTGATAGCCCGTCACCCGCGCAACCAGCGCGGCCAGTTCGGCTATCGACACGTCGGTTCCGGAGCCGACGTTGATGTGGCTCAGCATCGGCTGGGTTTCCGACCGGTAGACCTCCACCGGCAGGTCGAGCACGAACAGGCTGGCCGAGGCCATGTCGTCGACATGGAGGAATTCGCGGCGCGGGCGGCCCGAACCCCAGATCACCACTTCCTCCGCGCCGGCCAGCCGCGCCTCGTGAAAGCGGCGGATCAGCGCGGGAACGACGTGGCTGTTCTCGGGGTGGAAATTGTCGCCCGGGCCATAGAGGTTGGTCGGCATCACGCTGCGATAGTCGGTGCCGTATTGCCGGTTATAGCTCTCGCACAGCTTGATCCCGGCGATCTTGGCCACCGCATAGGGCTCGTTGGTCGGCTCGAGCACCCCGGTCAGCAGCGCCGCCTCGGCCATCGGCTGCGGCGCCTCGCGCGGGTAGATGCACGAGGAACCCAGCTGCAGCAGGCGCCCCACCCCGGCGGCATGGGCCTGGTGGATCACGTTGCACTCGATCATCAGGTTTTCGTAGATGAACTGCCCGGGATAAGTGTTGTTGGCGTGGATCCCCCCGACCCGCGCGGCGGCCAGCACCACCAGATCGGGCTTTTCGCGCGCGAAAAAGCCGCGCACCGCAGCCTGGTCGGTCAGGTCCAGCTCGGCGCGGGTGCGGGTGATCACCTCGGCCCCGCGTGCCTCCAGCTGGCGCAGGATCGCCCCGCCGACCATGCCGCGATGGCCGGCCACGAAAATGCGCTGGCCCATTGCCTCAGCCCTCCTGCGCCACCGGCAGGTCCAGCCCGTGGGCCTTCAGCAGGGCATGGCGGCGCGCGGCGCGCAGGTCTTCGGCAACCATTTCGGCGCACATCGCGCGCGCGGTCACCTCGGGCACCCAGCCCAGCTTGTCCTTGGCCTTGGCCGGGTCGCCCAGCAGGGTTTCCACCTCGGCCGGGCGGAAATAGCGCGGGTCGATCCGCATCACCACCTGCCCGACCTTGACCGAGGGCGCCATATTGTCGCTGACCGCAACCACGCGGGCCACCTCGCTCACCCCCTCGCCCTCGAAGGCCAGGGTGATGCCAAGGTCTTCAGCCGCCCAGGTGATGAATTCGCGCACCGAATACTGCTGGCCGGTGGCGATGACATAGTCCTCCGCCACCTCCTGCTGCAGCATCAGCCACTGCATCCGCACATAGTCGCGGGCATGGCCCCAGTCACGCAGCGCATCGATATTGCCCATGTAGAGGCAGGGTTCCAGCCCCTGGGCGATATTGGCCAGCCCCCGGGTGATCTTGCGGGTGACGAAGGTCTCGCCCCGGCGCGGGCTCTCATGGTTGAAGAGGATGCCGTTGCAGGCATACATGCCATAGGCCTCGCGGTAGTTGACCGTGATCCAGTAGGCATAGAGCTTGGCCACGGCGTAAGGCGAGCGGGGATGGAACGGGGTGGTTTCGCGCTGGGGCACTTCCTGCACCAGCCCGTAAAGCTCGCTGGTCGAGGCCTGGTAGAAGCGCGTCTTGCCCTCCAGCCCCAGGAAGCGGATCGCCTCGAGCAACCGCAGCGTGCCCAGCGCATCGACATCGGCGGTATATTCGGGGGCCTCGAAGCTGACCGCGACATGGCTCTGCGCGCCGAGGTTATAGACCTCATCGGGCTCGACCTCGCGCAGGATCCGGGTCAGGTTCGAGGTATCGCTCAGGTCGCCGTAATGCAGGCGGAAGCGGCCGTTCTCGTGGTGCGGATCCTCGTAGATATGGTCGATCCGCTGGGTGTTGAACGACGAGGCGCGGCGCTTGATCCCGTGGACCTCATAGCCCTTTTCGAGCAGGAATTCGGCCAGGTACGAACCATCCTGCCCGGTCACCCCGGTAATCAATGCCTTCTTGCGCGTCACGCCCGTCCCTTTTCGCTTTGCCGTCCGGTCGGGCCCTGCCTTACCATCAGCCCACGGGCGCATAAACCGCGCCGTTGCGCGCCTCAATCAAAATGGCACAGTACCGGTGCGGCCCAGCATCAGCGCAATTGCTGATCGCCATCAGCCCGGCGCGCTTGACCGGGCCGGGCCCGGCGGGCGAACCTTGCCGGCGTGCCTCTGCTCCGGCCATGCTTGACGTTTACGTAAACGCCAGATATGCCGCAGCGCAACAATTCCAGCGAAAGGCCGCACGTCGATGAAAGTCCTGGTCTGTGTGA
>JAFECL010000105.1 GCA_018242165.1 Pseudomonadota bacterium | reverse complement strand
CCCATCGTTTCCCGCGTGTCGATCCGCTGGCCGACGAAGACCAGCCCTTGCCGGTTGACCAGCATCACCCCGACGCAGGGGCGATAGGGCAGGGACGAAAAATCGTTCATCGATAAACCTTTGGGCATTCGGGTAAAGAATTGACAGGGGCCGTGGCGCGCGCCGGACCTGCACCATGCCGGTCATATAGCGACGCTTTGCCGCTTGACTAGCGCCACGCGCGGGCGTTTGGCAGATTCAGGCTTTGCCGGCTGACAGAATTTGTAAATTGTGCCCGTGTGCCGCGCCCGCCAAAGGCATGGCGCCCCACCGGGGCAGAGACTTTGAGGATAGGAATGGCAACCCAACTGGCCGAACCCCAATCGCCCGCAAGTTCCAACGCCCCCGAAGCCGTCGTCGTCCGCTTTGCGGGGGATTCGGGCGACGGGATGCAGCTGACCGGCGGGCAGTTCACCCTCTCGACCGCGCTGGCCGGCAACGATCTGGCGACCTTCCCCGATTTCCCGGCGGAAATCCGCGCGCCGCAGGGCACCCTGTTCGGGGTTTCCGCCTTCCAGATCAATTTCGGCAGCACCGACATCACCACCGCGGGCGATGCGCCCGACGTGCTGGTGGCGATGAACCCCGCCGCGCTGAAGACCAACCTGGGCGCGCTGAAGCCGGGCGGGCTGATCATCGCCGACAGCGGCGAGTTTTCGAAGCGCAACCTGGAAAAGGCCAAGTACGAGGCCAACCCGCTGGAGGATGGCAGCCTCGCCAAGTGGCGCCTGCTGGCCTTCGACATTTCCGCGCTGACGCTCGAATCGGTCAAGCCCTTCGGCCTGGGCAACAAGGAAGCGCTGCGCTGCAAGAACATGTGGACGCTGGGCCTGGCCCTCTGGATGTTCGACCGGGATCGCCAGCCGCTGGTCGACTGGCTGAACGGCAAGTTCGCCAAGAACCCGGTGCTGGCCGAGGCGAACATTGCCGCGCTCAACGCCGGCCATGCCTATGGCGAGACGGCTGAGATCGGCGGGCAGGTCAAGAAGCTGCACCTCGATCCGGTGCCGGCGGCGCCCGGGCTCTATCGCACGATCACCGGCGCGGAAGCGGTCAGCCTCGGGCTGGTGGCGGGGGCGCAACTGGCTGGCCTGCCGATGTTCTTCGGCGGCTATCCGATCACGCCGGCCTCGGCGATCCTCCACAACCTTGCGCGGATGAAGGAATTCGGGGTCACCACCTTCCAGGCCGAGGACGAGATCGCGGCCATCGCTTCGGCCATCGGTGCCTCCTATGCGGGGCAGCTGGGGGTCACCTCCAGCTCGGGCCCGGGCATTGCCCTGAAGGGCGAGGCGCTGGGGCTGGCGGTGATGACCGAGCTGCCGCTGGTGGTGGTCAATTCGCAGCGCGGCGGGCCCAGCACCGGCCTGCCGACCAAGACCGAGCAGAGCGATCTCTATCAGGCGGTCTATGGCCGCAACGGCGATACCCCGCTGCCGGTGGTGGCGGCGCGCAGCCCCGGCGATGCCTTCGATTGCGCGATCGAGGCCTGCCGGCTGGCGGTGGCCTACATGACCCCGGTGATGCTGCTGACCGATGGCTATATCGGCAATGCCGCCGAACCGTGGAAGGTGCCCGATCCGGCCAGCTTTGCCCCGTTCCCGGCGCAGTTCATGGCCGAAAGCAACAACCCCGATGGCAAGGTGCTGCCCTATCAGCGCGATGATCGCGGGGTGCGGCCGTGGATCAAGCCCGGCACGCCCGGCCTGATGCACCGCATCGGCGGGATCGAAAAGGCGCTGGGCACCGGCGACCTTGATTACTCGCCCGCCGCGCACCAGGCGCAGACCGACGCGCGCAAGGCCAAGATCGACGGCATCGCCGCCGACATTCCGGCGCAGGAGGTGGATCTGGGCACCGCTGGCGGCAAGCTGGCCGTGGTCGGCTGGGGCAGCACCTATGGCCCGATCCACCAGGCGGTGAAGCGCGCGCGCGCCATGGGCAAGGATGTGAGCCACATCCACGTCCGCCACATCTGGCCGCTGCCCGGGAACCTTGGCGAGCTGCTGAAAAGTTTTGACAAGGTGCTGGTGCCCGAGATGAACACCGGCCAGTTCAAGACCCTGCTGCGCGACCAGTACCTGGTCGATGCCCGCCCGCTGAACAAGGTGAGCGGCCAGCCCTTCACGATTGCCGAGATCGAGGCGGCGATCGAGGGGATGCTGGGGTGAGCGAGACCGCGCTGATCGTGATCGATACCCAGCACGGTCTGCTTGCCGAGCCGGAGCGGCTGCACGATCCGGTGGGCGTGTTGCAGCGGATTGATGCGCTGGTCAGCCGCGCCCGCGACGCGGGCGTGCCGGTGCTTTTCATCCAGCACGACGGTGGGCCAGGCCATACGCTGGAGAAGGGTACGGCAGGCTGGGCAATCGACCCGCGCACCGGCTACCACGACGGCGACAGGGTGGTTGAAAAGCGCTTTTGTGATGGCTTTCAGGGCACCACGCTGGCCTCGGAGCTGGGCCAGCTGGGGGCGAAGCGGCTGGTGCTGGCCGGGATGTGCTCGGACTATTGTGTCGATACCACCTGTCGCCGGGCCTTCGCCGAAGGATACCAGGTGGCGCTGGCCAGCGATGCCCACACCACGTTCAACCGCGACTATTTGCCGGCGGATGCCATCGTCCGCCACCACAACGCGATTCTGGGCACCGATTTTGCAACGGTGCTGCCCAGCGCCGAGATCGCCTTCCATTCCTGAGGGTTTGAACTAATGAACGACATGACCCCCATCACCCGCACCATCAAGGACTGGGAATCGGATCAGGAGGTCCGCTGGTGCCCCGGTTGCGGCGACTATGCGATCCTCAAGGCGGTGCAGCGCACCATGGTCGATCTGGGGTCGGACCCGGCGAAGACGGTGTTCGTCTCGGGCATCGGCTGTTCCAGCCGCTTTCCCTATTACATGGCCTCCTACGGCTTCCACACCATCCATGGCCGCGCGCCGGCGGTGGCGACGGGGATCAAGCTGGCCAATCGCGAACTCGACATCTGGCTGGTCACCGGCGACGGCGACGGGATGAGCATCGGCGGCAACCACACCTTCCATTTCATCCGCCGCAACATCAACAGCCAGATCATGCTGTTCAACAACGAGATCTATGGGCTGACCAAGGGCCAGTATTCGCCCACCAGCCGCGAGGGGACGCCGTCGCCCTCCACCCCGCTGGGTTCGGTCGACCACCCGGCGCTGCCCTGTGCCTTTGCGCTGGGCGCGGGGGCGCGGTTCGTCGCGCGCGGGTTCGACGTTTCGAAGGAACTGTCGGGCGTGCTGAAGGCTGCCCATGCCCACCAGGGCGCGGCCTTTGTCGAGATCTTCCAGAACTGCATCGTCTACAACAAGGACCGGTTCGAGGACTTTGCCGCGCCCAAGGGGGCGGAAGACCGCCAGCTGTGGCTGCAGAACGGCGAGCCGATGCTCTTCGCCAAGGGCACCAAGGGCATCACCCTCGATCATGCGACGCTGCGGCTGAAGGTGGTCGATGTGGTGGATGGTGACTGGCAGGCTGCCGGGGTGATCGTCCACGATGTCACCAACCGCAGCATCGCCCATATGCTGGTCGAACTGCCCTTCGGCGCCTTCCCGATGGCGCTGGGGGTGATTTACGACGATCCCGCGCCGACCTACGAAAGCGCCATGCTGGGGCAGGACGAAAAGGCCCGCGCCGGCAAGAGCGCCGACCTCGGCAAATTGCTGGCCAAGGGGCAAACCTGGACCGTGGCGGGCGACGATCAGGGGCCGCTTTCGGGCGTGTGATCTGCCCCTAGGGGCAGCTTGGCCCGGCCGCCGCGGCGGCTAAGCCGGGGCCATGGCTGCCCCCGTGATCCTCTGGTTGCGCCGCGATCTGCGGCTGGCCGATCAGCCCGCCCTGCTGGCCGCCATGGCCGCCGGGCCGGTGATTCCGGTCTATGTGCTGGACGACGAGACCCCGCGCCATCGCGCGATGGGCGGGGCCAGCCGCTGGTGGCTGCACCATTCGCTGGCCGCGCTGGCGGGCGACCTTGCCGCGCGCGGCAGCCGCCTGATCCTGCGGCGCGGGCCGGCGGCCGAGGTGCTGGCCCGGCTGGCGGCCGAGATCGGCGCGGGCGAGGTTCACGCGCTGCACCATTACGAGCCGTGGTGGCTGAATGCCGAGCGCGCGCTGGCGAAACAGCTGCGGCTGGTGCTGCACCACGGCAACTACCTGGTCCCGCCGGGCAGCGTGGTCAGCCAGGCGGGCGAACCCTATCGCATCTTCACCCCTTTCTGGCGCGCGGCGCAGCAGCAACTGCCCCCGCCGCCTCCGCGCCCGGCCCCGGCCAGCATCCCCGCGCCGGGGCACTGGCCGGCCAGCGATGCGCTGGGCAGCTGGGGCCTGCTGCCCGTGGCGCCCGACTGGGCCGGCGGGATGCGCGTCGAATGGACCCCGGGCGAGGGCGGGGCCATGGCCCGGCTGGCGCAATTCATCCCCCGCGCCCGCGCCTATGCCGAGCGGCGCAACCTGCCCGGGGTGGAGGCGACCAGCCGCCTTTCGCCGCATCTGGCCTTTGGCGAGATTTCGCCCGCCACGATCTGGCACGCGATGGGCGATTCGGCGCCCGAAGGGGTGCAGGTATTCCTGTCCGAGATCGGCTGGCGCGAATACGGGCAGAACATCATCACCCAGTTCCCCGACTATGGCGCGCGGCCCTACAAGCCGGAATTCGCGCATTTTCCATGGCGCGAGGGCCCCGAGGCCGAGGCCGATCTGCGCGCCTGGCAGCAGGGCCGCACCGGCTATCCGATCGTCGATGCCGGGATGCGCCAGCTGTGGGCCAGCGGGTGGATGCACAACCGGGTGCGGATGCTGGTCGCCAGCCTGCTGACCAAGCACCTGCTGATCGACTGGCGGCGCGGCGAGGAATGGTTCTGGGATACGCTGGTCGATGCCGACTATGGCCAGAACGTGATGAACTGGCAGTGGAACGCCGGAGCCGGGGCCGATGCCAACCAGTTCGCCCGGATCATGGCCCCGCTGTCGCAATCGGCCAGGTTTTCCGCCGCCGGCTATATCCGCCAATGGGTGCCTGAACTGGCCCACCTGTCGGACGACGAGATCCACGACCCCGCCCTGCCGGTGCGCGGCTATCCCCGCCCGATCGTCGGCCATGCCGAGGGCCGGGCGCGGGCGCTGGCGGCCTATGCGATGATTCGGAAGGGTTAGGGGGGAGGGAGTCTTTTGTTTGAGTGTTGCCCATTGGGGCAACCGGACACCACCCGCCCCGCCTCCCCACCCGACCCCCANNGGAGGCGGGGCGGGTGGTGTCCGGATCGTGCGCTAGCACGATCACCAGACACAGACTCCGCTCCTCCGAGCCTGCCCCCCAAACAACCAAACGGGGGAGCGCGGTTCGGGTGCCGCGCTCCCCCGCCAGGGGGTGTTGTCCCGGCTGCTGGCTCTGCCGGCCTTTGGGGGCGACCGGCCGGCAGGGCCGTTCAGCAGCTTGGGTAGAACACCCCTTCGCTGCGCCAGCGTGCGATCAGGTTGTCGACCACCAGCGGGCTGAGCACCTGCTGGAATGCGCAGCCAACCACCGAATTGTTCCACCAGACCACTTCGGCCTGCATCGATTCCAGCCCCGGCAGGCTGAGCCAGCACACCGTGCCGGGGTGCATCCGGCAGATCGCCGAGGCGGCGAAGCCGGCGTTCGAGATATCGCGCACCACGGTCTGGAACCCGCGCCCGCCGCTGGGGCGCAGGCTGGCGGGGATGGCGATGCGGGTGCGGGGGGCGCAGCGATCTTCCTGCGCGGCGGCGAAATAGGCATCTCCCGGGCGGGTTTCGGCATTCATGGTCCTGGTCCTTGGCGAGCGGTGGTCCCCGGATGGACGATGTATTGCCGTGCGCGGCTAACGCCGGGTGGAGGCATGCGGTTAGGCGGCGGGGTTAAGCCGATTTAGGGATGAATTG
>JAFECL010000104.1 GCA_018242165.1 Pseudomonadota bacterium | reverse complement strand
TTAAGCCGATTTAGGGATGAATTGGGGGGGTCGGGTGGGCCGCTTCCCACCCCGGGGCCGGGCCTAGGCCAGCTTTTCGTGGTGCGGGCTGGCCCAGTCCTCGCCCAGCAGGGCGAGCAGGCGGGTGGCGACCACTTCGGGTTCCTTCACCGTCTGCGGGTCTTCGCCGGGGTAGGCTTCGGCGCGCATCTTGGTGCGGGTGGCGCCGGGGTTGACCATGGCGACGCGGATCTTCGAGGTGTTGCGCACTTCCTCGGCATAGCTGGTCAAGAGCGCGTCGGCCGCCGCCTTGCTGGCGCCATAGGCCCCCCACCAGGCGCGGGGTTCGCCGGCGACACTGGTGGTCAGATGCACCACCCGGGCGTTCTCGCTGCGCTTGAGCAGCGGGTGGAAGGCGTGGATCAGGCCGTGGACCGCCAGGCTGTTGACCGTCATCGCCCGGGCCATGGTCTTGCCGTCAAGATCGGCCACGCCCATCAGCGGCGGGAAGTGCGCGGCGGCGTTGACCAGCACATCGAGCGCGCGCCAGCGCCCGGCAATCGCGGTGGCGAGGCGGGCGATGGCCTCGGGTTCGGCCAGATCGAGCGGGGCGATGGTGGCGCTGCCGCCGGCGTGGTGGATCGCTTCTTCCACCGCCTCCAGCGCGTTGGCCTCGCGCGCCACCAGCACCACGTGGGCCCCGGCCTGGGCCAGCGCCTGCGCGGTGGCGGCGCCGATCCCCCGGCTGGCCCCGGTGACGAGCGCGAGCTGGCCAGCCAAGCTCAACTCCAGATCGCTCACTTGCCGGCCACCGGCAGGCGCAGCTGGTCGGCCTCGGCCTCGCGGTCGGCCAGGTCGGTCAGGCGGGTGGGATAGTCGCCGGTGAAGCAGGCGTCGCAATGCTGCGGGCAGGCGGCGTTGCGCCCCGGCTCGCCCACCGCGCGATAGAGCCCGTCGATCGAGACGAAGGCGAGGCTGTCAGCCTGGATGAATTTGGCCATTTCGGCGACGCCCATCCGCGCCGCCAGCAGCTTTTCGCGCTCGGGCGTATCGACGCCGTAGAAGCACGAATGGTCGGTCGGCGGGCTGGCGACGCGGAAATGCACCTCGGCCGCGCCGGCGTCGCGCATCATCTGGACGATCTTGAGGCTGGTGGTGCCGCGCACGATCGAATCGTCGATCAGCACGATCCGCTTGCCGGCGACCAGCGCGCGGTTGGCATTGTGCTTGCGCTTCACATCGGCGTGGCGCGCGCCTTCGCTCGGCTGGATGAAGGTACGGCCGACATAGTGGCTGCGGATGATGCCAAGGCCGAAGGGGATGCCGCTGGCCTGGGCATAGCCGATCGCGGCCGGCACCCCGCTGTCGGGCACGGGGACGACCAGATCGGCCTCCACCGGGGCCTCGGCGGCCAGTTCGGCGCCGATCTGGCGGCGCACTTCGTAAACCGATTGCCCGCCCAGCACCGAATCCGGGCGGCTGAAATAGACGTGCTCGAAAATGCACGGGCGCGGCGGATGGTCGCCGAAGGGGCGGTGGGTGGAGACGCGGCCATCGGCGCGTACCTCGACCAGCTCGCCCGGCTCGACCTCACGCACGAATTCGGCGCCGACGACGTCGAGCGCCACCGTCTCGCTGGCGAACACGGTGGCATCGCCGATCTTGCCCATCACCAGCGGGCGGATGCCCAAGGGATCGCGGCAGGCGATCATCCGCTTCGGCGTCATGCAGATCAGCGCATAGGCGCCTTCGACCAGCCGCAGCGCGTCGACGAAACGGTCGAGCAGGGTGGGATAGCGGCTGGTGGCGATCAGGTGGACGATGGTTTCGGTGTCAGAGGTCGACTGGAAGATCGCCCCCTTGTTGACCAGCTCGTGACGCAGCCGCGCGGCGTTCGAGATATTGCCGTTGTGGGCAATCGAAAAGCCGCCGCGCGCCAGATCGGCGAACAGCGGCTGGACATTGCGTAAGCCAGCGCCGCCGGTGGTGGAATAGCGGACATGGCCCGAGGCCATCTGGCCCTTCAGCCCCGCCAGCACCTCGGCGGGCCCGAACACCTGGGCGACATGGCCAAGGCCGCGGTGGGCGTAGAATTCGGCGCCATCCCAGCTGACGATCCCGCAGGCTTCCTGCCCGCGATGCTGGAGGGCGTGGAGGCCCAGCGCGGTGGTGGCGGCAGCCTCGGCCGAGCCGATCACCCCGAAGATCCCGCACTCCTCGCGCAGATGGTCGGCGTCAGTATCCCACGGGGTGGAATCGGCGGCTTCGGGGGCGCTCTCCATGGGGCTGCGCCTTGGCCGGAATGGGGGCGGAATGCAAGGGGGTGGGGAGCGTCTGCCCCCCGGGCAGCGGCCTCACGCCGCCACCGACAGGCAGTCGCGCCCGGCGGCCTTGGCTTCGTAGAGCGCGCGGTCGGCGGCTTCCATGCTGTGCATCGCGCTGGTGGTGATCGGGGTCAGGCCGATCGAGCTGGTGATGACGATACTGATATTGTCGTGCTGGGTGGCGGTGCGTGACAGCGCCGCGCCCAGCCGGCCGCAGACCATTTCCGCCACATCCAGCCCGGCGCCGGGCAGCAGCAGGGCAAATTCCTCGCCGCCGATCCGCGCCACCAGATCGCTGGCGCGCAGTTCGGCGCGGGCCACCCGGGCAAAGGTTTTCAGCACCGCATCGCCGGCGGCATGGCCAAAGCGGTCGTTCACCCGCTTGAAGTGATCGAGATCGACCAGCGCCAGGCAGCCCTCGCGCCCGGCGACGATGGCGCGTTCCAGCTCGGCCTCGAAATGGCGGCGGTTGGCGAGGCCGGTCAAGGGATCGGTGAGGGCGGCTTCGGCCAGCGCCACTTCCACCGCCTTGCGCTCGGCAATGTCGCGGATCATGCTGACCACGCAATCGATCGTGCCGCCCGGGCCGGGCACCGCGCGCAGGGTGGTTTCGAACCAGCGTTCCGCGCCGCTGGCCTGCCGGGCGCGGAATTCCACGCATTCAACCTCGCCGGGGCGGGCCAGCGCGGCGCGATAGGCGGTGCGGATCAGCGGCTGGTCGGCGGCCACCACCAGGCTGGCGCCCGATTGGCCGACCAGCGCGGCGGGCTCGCAGCCCAGATGCTGGCGCACCGCGGGCGAGACGTAGTGGATCGTCCCGTCGGGCGCGGTGGTCATGATGATGTCGGTCGAATGGTCGGCCAGCAGGCGATAGCGCGCCTCGCTCTCGCGCAGTTGCGCCAGCAGGCGGCGCTGGCGCAGGAAGGCCCAGGCCAGCGGAGTGGTGACCACCGAGGCGGCGGCGAGCTGGACCACCAGCCATTGCAATTGCTGGCCCAGCACCTGCGGCAGCATCGCCCAGGGATCGTGCCCGGCAACATTCATCAGCACCGCGCCGAGCGCCAGCAGCGCCGACAGGCCCAGGGCATGGCCAAGGCCATGTTCGGGCGTGGCGGGCGGGGGGCCGGGGGTGCGATCCATCTCAGGAAGGCTACGTCCCGGGTGGTTAATTTGGCCTAAAGGACGGGGCCATTTGCCTTTCCCCCCGGGCCATCCTAAACCGCTGGCGAACCACCCTGCCCGAGCCTGCCGCCCGTGATCCTCTCCCGCTTCGAATGGACCATCGCCAAGCGCTATCTGCTGCCCGGCCGGGCGGAAGGCTTCATCGCGCTGGTCGCGGGGATCAGCCTGGTCGCGGTGGCGCTGGGCGTTGCCGCGCTGGTGGTGGTGATGAGCGTGATGAACGGCTTTCGCGCCGAACTGCTCGACAAGATCGTCGGCCTCAACGGCCATGCCATCATCCAGGCCTATGGCGGGCGGCTGGATAACTGGCAGGGCGTGCTGGCCGAGGTGCAGCGCACCCCCGGCGTGGTCCGCGCCAGCCCGCTGATCGAACAGCCGGTGATGGGCAGCCTGAACGGCCGGGTCGAGGCGGTGCTGGTGCGCGGCAATACGGCGGAGGACATCGCCCGGATCGGCCCCAAGGTGAAGTTGGGGCAGATCGCCGAAGTGACCCCGGGCAGCGGCAATGTCGCGATCGGGGCGCGGCTGGCGGAGAACCTGGGGGCGCGGCTGGGCGACCAGATCACGGTGATCAACCCCGCCGGGCGGGCCACCCCCTTTGGCACGGTGCCGCGGCAGATTTCCTACCGGATCGCGGCGATTTTCGAGATCGGGGTCTATGATTACGACAATGCCTTCGTCGTCATGCCGATGGCCGATGCGCAGACCCTGCTGCTGAGTGGCGATGCGGTGGGGATGATCGAGGTCAAGACCGAAGACCCCGATACCGCGAAGGAAGTGCTGGCCCCGCTGGCGAAAAAGCTGAACGGGCGGGCGCTGGTTTCGGACTGGAAGATGATCAACGCCAGCCTGTTCGAAGCCATCGCGGTCGAGCGGGTGGCGATGTTCGTGGTGCTGTCGATCATCGT
>JAFECL010000103.1 GCA_018242165.1 Pseudomonadota bacterium | reverse complement strand
CATCGACATTGCCCGCGGGATGGACGCCGGCTTCGAGATCGACCGGACCTTTTCGGTGCCGGTGGGCGAACTTGCCGCACTGGCCCCGGCGCCCGCCGGGCACCGCCACGGCCGGGCCTACCTGCGCTTCCTCGTCGCCGACCGGCCGGGGGTGCTGGCCGAGATCACCGCCGCGATGCGCGATGCCGGGGTCTCGATCGAAAGCATGATCCAGCGCGGCCGCGCCGCCGAAGGGGGCGAGGTGATGGTGGCCATGGTCACCCACGACGGGCCCGAGGCGGCGGTGGCCAAGGCCATGGCGCTGCTCGAAGGTTCGCCCAGCCTGACCGCGCCGCCCTTGGTGCTGCATATTCTAGTTTAGTTACTTTACTCGACATGGCCGCCGCGCCGCACTAAGCGCCGGCCCATCACATACCTATTCAGCAGAGGAAGCCCGATGACTGGTATCGCCCGCAGCAAGACGCTCGACCGTGTGCTGGTGCTCGAAATGGTCCGGGTGACCGAGGCGGCGGCGATTGGCGCGTCGAAGCTGATCGGCCGGGGCGATGAAAAGGCGGCGGATGCGGCGGCGGTGGAAGCGATGCGCGCCGCGCTGAACGAGCTGGCGATGGACGGCACCGTGGTGATCGGCGAGGGCGAGCGCGACGAGGCGCCGATGCTCTATATCGGCGAAAAGGTCGGCAGCGCGATCGGCACCGGCCCGAAGATCGACATCGCGCTCGATCCGCTGGAAGGCACCACCATCACCGCCAAGGCCGGGCCCAACGCGCTGGCGGTGCTGGCGGTGGCCGATGAAGGCAACCTGCTGAACGCGCCCGACGTCTACATGGACAAGCTGGCGGTCGGCCCGGGCTATCCCGAAGGCATCATCGACCTGGCCAAGAGCCCGACCGAGAACGTGCGCGCGGTGGCCGCCGCCAAGGGGGTGGAACCGCACGAGATCATCGTCTGCGTGCTCGACCGGCCGCGCCATGCCGATCTGATCGCCGAACTGCGCGGGCTGGGCTGCGGGGTGGTGCTGATCGGCGATGGCGACGTTGCGGGGGTGATCGCGGTGACCGATCCCGAAACCACCATCGATCTCTACATGGGCCAGGGCGGCGCGCCCGAGGGCGTGCTGGCGGCGGCGGCGCTGCGCTGCGTGGGCGGCCAGTTCAATGGCCGGCTGGTGTTCCGCAACGAGGACGAGCGCGCCCGCGCCCACAAGTGGGGCATCGAGGACCTGTCAAAGATTTACAAGCTGGACGAACTGGCCAAGGGCGATTGCATCTTCGCCGCCACCGGGGTGACCGACGGTTCGCTGCTCGATGGGGTCAAGCGGCTGGCGGGTGGCAAGATGACCACCTCGAGCGTGGTGATGCGCGCCAGCAGCGGCACCGTGCGCTGGGTCCAGGGCGAACACCGCAACAAGAACTGACCGGCAGCGTCAGGCCTGCCGGTCCGGGGGGCTACAGCCCCTTGCGGCCAAAGCCGGCCACCCGCGCGGCCTGCGGTGCCATCGCCGGGCGCGGTGCTTGCTCCGGCGCGGCGGCGCGCTGGACCATGTAGCGGGCGATGATCGCATCGGGATCGAAATCGCCACTGGCCGGTTCCGGCGCCACTTCGGCCGGGGCGGGCTGGATCGGCACCGGGGCCCGCTCGGGCTCGGTGCGCGCGATTGCCACCGCCGGTTCGCGCGCCGGCACCGCCCCCATCCGCTGGCAGATCGTATCGACCAGGTTGGCCGGCCCCAGCCGCACCTCGTCCATCCGCACCGCCTGGCGCAGCACCGCCTCGCGGGTGCCTTCCAGCTGGTTGATCGGCAGCTGGATGGTCTTGCCGCTGGTCAGGTGAAAGCGCAGGAAATGGCTGCGGCTGACCGGAATGATGCCATACAGCCGGCGGGTGTTGGTCAGCTCGTCGATCGCGCGCACCTCGCTCCACGCCAGCGAACGGGTGCGCCAGCCGGTGTGGATGGTCACCCCGCGCTGGTCATAGCGCACCGCCTCGCCGTTGCTCAGCAGCTGGACCAGCCGCTGCAGCGCAGTGATCGGCCCGGCGACGATCAGGAAGATGCCGATCAGCTGGGCCAGCCCGTGGCCGGCCAGGCACAGCGCCCCCAGCGACGGCATCAGAATCAGGCAGAACAGGCCACCGAGGACCAGCTTGGTCTGGCTGTAACGGATCGGTTCCATGGACAAAATCCCGGTCGCTGACCGGCCCGCTATAATGGAATATCCTTAAGCCGCGCTTACCCCGGGCATAAGCCGCCGGCCCGGCTTGCGTGGCGCGCGGCAGCGGCTAAAGGGCGCTGGCGGGCGACACCAATCCAGCAAGGGGCAGCACCGATGAAACTGATGGCCGGCAACAGCAACCTGCCTCTCGCCCGGGCAATCGCCGACTATCTCCAGCTGCCGCTGACCAAGGCCGACGTGCGCCGCTTCGCCGACGAGGAAGTCTTCGTCGAAATCCACGAGAACGTCCGGGGCGAGGATGTCTTCGTGGTGCAGAGCACCAGTTATCCGGCCAACGACAACCTGATGGAACTGCTGATCTGCATCGATGCGCTGCGCCGCGCCTCGGCCCGCCGGATCACCGCCGTCACCCCCTATTTCGGTTATGCCCGGCAGGATCGCAAGCCCGGCCCGCGCACGCCGATTTCGGCCAAGCTGGTCGCCAACCTGGTCACCCAGGCCGGGGCCGACCGGGTGCTGGCGGTGGACCTTCACGCCGGGCAGATCCAGGGCTTCTTCGACATCCCGACCGACAACCTCTACGCCGCCCCGGTGATGGCGGCGGATGTGCTGGAGCACAGCGGGGGCGATAACCTGATGGTCGTCTCGCCCGACGTCGGCGGCGTGGTCCGCGCCCGTGCCCTGGCCAAGCGGCTGAACAACGCCCCCTTGGCCATCGTCGACAAGCGCCGCGACCGGCCCGGCGTGTCGGAAGTGATGAACGTGATCGGCGACGTTTCGGGCCGCCATTGCATCCTGATCGACGATATCATCGATTCGGGCGGCACCCTGTGCAACGCCGCGCAGGCGCTGATCGACCATGGCGCCGCCAGCGTCGCCGCCTACCTCACCCACGGCGTGCTCTCGGGCAAGGCGGTGGAGCGGGTGGCGGGCTCGGTGCTGAAGGAGCTGGTGATCACCGATACCATCCAGCCGACCGAGGCCACGCTGGCCTGCGCCAAGATCCGCGTCCTGCCGATCGCCCCGCTGGTGGGCGAGGCGATCCGCCGGATCGCCGACGAAAGCAGCGTTTCCAGCCTGTTCGATTGAGAGCAGTTATTGGTAATTTATCTCAGTTTACAGAAATTCGCTAAAACCATATAAGGTCGCTATGGATTCGCGGCGCAACCCCTTTGCCCCCAATGCAGGCGTAGAGCCTCCTGAACTCGCCGGGCGCGATGCCATCCGTGAACAGGTTGCGGTGGCGCTGGATCGTATCAGGGCAGGTCGGGCTGCGCAAAGTGTCATTCTTTACGGGTTGCGGGGGGTCGGCAAGACTGTGCTGCTCGCCAATATGCGGCTAGCGGCGGAGGGCGAGGGTATCGCCACGGTTGAACTGGAGGCGCCGGAGCAGCGTTCGTTGCCCGCAATGCTGGCGCCGCGGTTGCGGGCGATGCTGCTGCGCCTCGACCGGATCAAGGGCGCCGGCGACAAAGTACAGCGGGCGATGCGCGCCTTGGCTGGCTTCGTGAAGCTGAAGGCCACCTATGCCGATATGGAAGTGGCACTTGATCTGGGGCCCGAACCGGGCCTTGCCGATAGCGGCGATCTCGAGGCCGATCTTTCGGATCTGATCCAGGCCATTGGCGAAGCTGCGCGCGAGCGCGGGACAGCGGTCGCAATGTTCATCGACGAGCTGCAATATGTCGCCGAAGCAGAACTTGCCGCGCTGATCGTTGCGCTGCACAGCGCCAATCAGCGCGGCTTGCCGGTAACGATGGTCGGGGCGGGCCTTCCCCAGCTTTTGGGGCGGATGGGGCGCGCCAAGTCCTATTCCGAACGCCTGTTCGCCTTTGTGTCGGTCGGGCCGCTGGATGCCGATGCCAGCCGCGCGGCAATCCGCAATCCGATCATCAGTGAAGGTGAGGCAATCGACGACGCTGCGATTGCCGCAATCTTCCATCATACCAAGGGCTACCCCTACTTTCTCCAGGAATGGGGCAAGCAGAGCTGGGATGTGGCTGAACAGTCGCCAATCACGGCGGCAGATGTCGAAGCGGCGACAGCGATCGCCCTCGCCCAGCTTGACGCCAGCTTCTTCCGCGTCCGGTTTGATCGCATGAACCCGTCGGAACGGCGCTATATGTTGGCGATGGCCCAGCTGGGCCCTGGGCCGCACCGTTCGGGAGACATTGCCGATGCCCTGGGTGTCAAGGTGACCAGCGTTGGCCCAACCCGAAATTCGCTGATCGCCAAGGGCATGATCTACAGCCCGGCACACGGCGACACCGCCTTTACCGTGCCGATGTTCGACGAGTATCTGCGCCGCACAATGGTGGAGCGTCTATGATCATTGCCCGCTCAGCGAACCTGAAAGCCTGCCCGTGCGCCTGGTCGAGCTGAACCATGTGATCGAACCCGGCATGGTCACCTATGCCGGGCTGCCCGGGCCGGTGATCTGCGACTATCTCAGCCGCGAGGCCAGCCGCGGCAAATATGCCGAGGGCACCGAGTTCCAGATCGGCCGGATCGACATGGTCGCGAACACCGGCACCTATCTCGACACGCCGTTCCACCGCTATGCCGATGGCGATGATCTCGCCGCCTTCCCGCTGGGCAAGGTGACGGCGCTGCCCGGGCTGGTGGTGCGGGCGGATGGCGCGGTGGGGCCCGAGGTGTTCGCCGGGCTCGATCTGGCGGGCAAGGCGGTGCTGGTCCACACCGGGTGGGACCGGCACTGGGGCACCGGGGCCTATTTCACCGGCCACCCTTACCTGACCGAGGCGGCGGCGCTGGCGCTGCGCGCGGCCGGGGTGGCGCTGGTGGGGATCGATTCGCACAATATCGACGATACCGCCGGCATGGCCCGCCCGGTGCACACCGTGCTGCTCCACGCCGGGATCGCGATTGTCGAGCACCTCACCAACCTTGGCGCGCTGCCCGATACCGGCTTCATCTTCAACGCCCCGCCGCCGCGCATTCGTGGTATGGGCACTTTCCCGGTGCGGGCCCACGCGCTGATCGACTGAAAGGCCGCCGATGAAGCTCGATGCCGACATTGCCCTGGCCCAGCGGCTGGCCGACGCCGCCCGCGCCGCGATCCGCCCGCATTTCCGCACGCCGCTGGCGGCCGAGCGCAAGGGCGATGCCAGCCCGGTAACCGTGGCCGACCGCGCCGCCGAAGAGGCGATCCGCGCGATCCTGAAGGCCGAGCGGCCCGACGATGCCGTGCATGGCGAGGAATTCGGCACCACCACCGGCACTTCGGGCCGCACCTGGGTGCTCGATCCGATCGACGGCACCACCGGCTTTCTCGCGGGCCGGCCGCTGTTCGGCACGCTGATCGCGCTGGTGGTCGAGGGCTGGCCGGTGCTGGGGCTGATCGACCAGCCGATCCTGGCGGAACGCTGGGTCGGGGCCACTGGCCAGCCGACCCTGTTCAACGGCCAGCCGGTGCGCACCCGCGCCTGCCGGCAACTGGCCGACGCCAGCCTCGCCACCACCGGGCCGCACTATTTCAACGATCACGATGGCGCCCACTTCATGGGCCTTGCCGCCAAGACCGACCACAAGCGGATGGTGATGGGCGGCGATTGCTACAACTATGCCATGCTGGCCAGCGGGCATCTCGACGTGGTCTGCGAGGCCGGGCTGAAACTGCACGACTGGGCCGCGCTGGTGCCGGTGGTGGAAGGGGCCGGGGGCGTCATGGCCGACTGGAACGGCGACCCGCTCCACGCCGCCAGCGAGGGCCACGTCATCGCGCTGGGCGATCCGGCGCGGCTGGAGGATGTGGTCGAGGCGCTGGCCTGCCAGCATTAAGCCTTGCCTTCGCGCCGATTCTCCACTAGGCGCGCGCCCTTCATTGACACGGAATCGATGGCCCGCCTGGCTAACTAGGGCTGCCAGGGCAGGTCGGACGTGTCTCACAAAGGAGACGAAAATGCCCAAGCTGAAGACCAAGAGCGGGGTGAAGAAGCGCTTCAAGCTTACCGCCACCGGTAAGGTGAAGCACGGCGTCGCCGGCAAGCGCCACCGCCTGATCAGCCATAATGGCAAGTACATCCGCCAGAACCGCGGCACTGAAGTGATTTCCGACGCTGATGCGAAGGTGATCAAGAAGTGGGCGCCCTACGGGCTGAACTGAGGAGCGCTGAACCATGAGCCGTATCAAGCGGGGTGTTACCACCCGTGCCAAGCACAAGCGGATTCTCGACCAGGCCAAGGGCTATCGCGGTCGCCGCAAGAATACCATCCGCGTCGCGCGGCAGGCCGTCGAAAAGGCCGGCCAGTACGCCTACCGCGATCGCAAGATCAAGAAGCGGAACTTCCGCGCGCTGTGGATCCAGCGGATCAACGCCGCGGTCCGCGCCGAAGGCCTCACCTATTCGCAGTTCATGCACGGGGTGAAGCTGGCCGGGATCGAGCTTGACCGCAAGGCGATGGCCGATCTGGCGATGAACGAAGGCGCGGTGTTCACCGCCGTCATCGCTCAGGCCAAGGCGGCGCTGCCGGCGGCCTGACCCGCCGGGGCATTGCCCCACAGCGACTGAAAATTACGCGGGCGCGGAACCTTTCACCGGTTCCGCGCCCGCTGTCGTGATGGCGGTCACGCCGCCCCGGTAACGGCGGTTGCCCGCCGCGCCTTTGCCCGCCAGAATGCCGGCTCGACAGCAAAGGCTGGAGCTTTCGGGTGGCGCAGGGTGTTGAGGTGCGGGTGCGATTTCACCGGCCCCCCGGGGGGCTGGCCCGCTATTTCACGACCTTCTACCTGACTGAAGTGCACGTTGCCGGCGGTGGCCGGGTGCGCGATTCGCTCCACCCAGAATGGGCCAACCTGCGTTTTGCCGCCGGCAGCCTGCCCGCCGCGCATGGCCGCGATGGCCAGGCGGTGGCCGGCAGCAGCTTCATGGCCACCGGCCCCAGCGCCCGCGCCCTGCAGTTCGAACTGGGCAACGGGCGGATCTGGGGGCTGGGGCTGACCCCGCTGGGCTGGGCCCGCTTCGTCGGCCTGCCCGCCGCCGATCATGCCAACATGGTCTGCGATGGTTTTCACCACCCCAGCTTCGCCCCCTTTGCCGAGCTTGGCCGCCAGGTCTTCGGCGCCGAGCCGGACGAGGCGGGCGAACTGGCGCGGATGACCAGCTGGTTCGCCGGGCGTCCGCCGCTGCCCCCGGCCCAGGCGGCGCAGATCATCGCCGTTCACACCGCGCTGGTTGATCCCCGGGTGGCCAGCGTCAGCGCCTTTGCCGAAGCGGCGGGGCTCGGTCAGCGCACCCTGGAACGGGTCTGCGCGCGCAGCTTCGGCTTCGCCCCCAAGCTGCTGCTGCGCCGCCAGCGGTTCATGCGCAGCCTGGCGCAATTCATGCTGGAGCCCAGCTCGACCTGGATCGCCGCGATCGACGAACACTATGTCGATCAATCGCACTTCGTTCGCGAATTCCGCGAATTCATGGGCGTCTCGCCGCGCCAGTATGCCGTGGCCCAGCACCCGATCCTGAGCGCGGTGGTGCGCGAACGGGCCCGCTATGCCGGGGCGGCGGTGCAGGCGCTCGATCCGGCCCCGCCACGGCTGGCCCTGGCGGTTGGCTGAACCCTTGCCGCGCGCCGCGCCGGCGGCGAAAAAACCGGTTCCCCTCGCTTGTTGCCATGATACAGGGGCCGCCAGCCGCGCGGGCGGCGGACAATGGAAGCGGGCATGGATTACGAAGCGGAACGCGTCAGTGCCGAAGCGGCGATCGCCGGGGCGGACAGCCTCGATGCGCTCGAGGCGCTGCGGGTGGGTTATCTCGGCAAGGCCGGCAGCATCTCGGCGCTGCTCAAGACCCTGGGGGGGATGAGCCCCGACCAGCGCGCCGCCGATGGCCCGCGCATCCATGCCCTGCGCGAAGGCGTTTCCACCGCGTTGGCCAGCCGCAAGGCCGCGCTGGAGCAGGCCGCGCTCGACGCCCGCCTCGCCGCCGAGCGGATCGACCTGACGCTGCCCGCGCCGCAGGTCCCGCGCGGTTCGGTCCACCCGGTCAGCCAGGTGATGGACGAACTGGCCGAGATCTTCGCCGATCTGGGCTTTGCTGTCGCCACCGGCCCCGAGATCGAGGATGGCTGGCACAATTTCACCGCGCTCAACATGCCCGAAAGCCATCCGGCGCGGGCGATGCACGATACCTTCTACTTCTCCGACAAGACGGCCGAGGGCGAGGATGTGCTGCTGCGCACCCATACCAGCCCGGTGCAGATCCGGGCGATGCGTGCCACCGGCGGCACCCAGCCGCTGCGGATCATCGCCCCGGGCCGGGTCTATCGCAGCGACAGCGATGCCACCCACACCCCGATGTTCCATCAGGTGGAAGGGCTGGTGATCGGCGAGGGGATCCACCTCGGCCACCTCAAGTGGACGCTGGAAACCTTCCTCAAGGCCTTCTTCGAGCGCGACGACATCGTGCTGCGGCTGCGCCCCAGCTATTTCCCCTTCACCGAACCCTCGGTCGAGGTCGATGTCGGCTATGCCAACAGCGGCGGGCGCCGGGTGGTGGGCGGCAATGGCGACGATCCCGGCCACGGCTGGATGGAACTGCTCGGCAGCGGGATGGTCAACCGCCATGTGCTGGCGGCGGGCGGCTATGATCCCGACCAGTGGCAGGGTTTCGCCTTCGGGGTGGGGGTCGATCGCCTCGCCATGCTCAAATACGGGATGAACGATTTGCGCGCCTTCTTCGATGGCGATGTCCGCTGGCTGGGCCACTATGGCTTCGCCGCGCTCGACGTGCCGACCCTGTCGGGCGGCGTGGGCACTGTGGCGTAAGGGGGCGGGCCGATGAAATTCTCGCTTTCCTGGCTCAAGGCCCATCTCGACACCACGGCTTCGGTCGAGGAGATCGCCGCGACGTTCAACGCCATCGGCCTTGAGGTCGAGGGGATCGAGAACCCGGCGGAAAAGCTGGCCGGGTTCCGCGTCGCCCGCGTGCTCACCGCCGCGCCGCACCCCAATGCCGACAAGCTGCAGGTGCTGACCGTGGATACCGGCACGGGCGATCCGTTGCAGGTGGTCTGCGGTGCGCCCAATGCCCGCGCGGGGCTGGTCGGGGTGCTGGGCCAGGCCGGTGCGACGGTGCCGGCCAATGGCATGGTGCTGAAGGTTGCCGCGGTGCGCGGGGTCGAATCGAACGGGATGATGTGTTCGAGCCGCGAGCTGGAGCTGGGCGACGATCACGACGGGATCATCGAACTGCCCGCCGACGCGCCAATCGGCACGGCTTTCGCGGACTATCGCGGCGCCGATCCGGTGTTCGACCTTAGCATCACCCCCAACCGGCCCGATTGCATGGGGGTGCACGGCATCGCCCGCGATCTGGCGGCGGCGGGGCTGGGCAGCCTGAAGGCGATCGATGCCACCCCGGTGGCCGGCTCCTATCCCTGCCCGGTCGAGATCCGGACCGAGGATGCGGAAGGCTGCCCGGCCTTCTTCGGCCGTGTGATCCGGGGCGTGAAGAACGGCCCCAGCCCGCAATGGCTGCAAGACCGGCTGAAGAGCGCCGGGCAGCGGCCGATCTCGGCGCTGGTCGATTGCACCAATTACGTGATGCTGGCCTACGGCCGCCCGGCCCACGCCTATGACCTCGCCCGGCTGACCGGCGCGGTCTCGGCGCGGCGCGCGCGTGCGGGCGAGGTCTGCCTGGCGCTGAACGGCAAGGAATACGCGCTCGACCCCGGCATGACGGTGATCGCCGATCAGGCCGGAGTCCACGACATTGCCGGGATCATGGGCGGCGAGCATTCGGGCTGCACCGATGGCACGACCGACGTGCTGCTCGAGATCGCCTATTTCACGCCGGAGCGGATCGCCGCCACCGGGCGGGCGCTGAACCTGACCAGCGATGCGCGGGCGCGGTTCGAGCGCGGGGTCGATCCGGCCTTCCTCGATGCCGGGCTGGAACTGCTGACCCGGCTGATCATCGACATCTGCGGTGGCGAGGCGAGCGAGGTGGTCCGCGCCGGCCAGCCGCCGCTGGCCGCCAAGCGGGTGGCCTTCGATCCGGCGCTGACCCAGCGGCTGGGCGGGCTGGCGGTGGACGAGGGCGAGCAGCGCCGCATCCTGGCCGCGCTGGGCTTTGCCGTGGGTGACGACTGGACGGTGACGGTGCCCGGCTGGCGCCCCGATGTCGATGGCGCGCCCGATCTGGTCGAGGAAGTGGTGCGGATCCACGGGCTCAACCGGGTGCCCGGCGTGGCCCTGCCGCGCGCCGATGGCGTCGCCCGGCCCACCGCCACCCCGGCGCAGCGGATCGAGCGGCGCCTGCGCCGCGCCGCCGCCGCGCGCGGGCTGAACGAGGCGATCACCTGGTCGTTCCTGCCCGAAGCCGAGGCGGCGCATTTTGCCGATGGCGATGCCTGGCTGCTGGCCAACCCGATCAGCGAGGATCTGAAGGCGATGCGCCCCAGCCTGCTGCCCGGGCTGCTTTCGGCGGCAAGGCGCAACCTCGATCGTGGCGCTGACAGCCTGCGGCTGTTCGAGATCGGCCGGCGCTATCTGCGCGGGGCCGATGGCCGCAGCGACGAGCGGCTGACGCTGGGCGTGGTGCTGGCCGGCGAAAAGACCCCGCGCGGCTGGGCGACGGGCAAGGCGCAGGGCTTCGATGCCTTCGACGCCAAGGCCGAGGCCATGGCCCTGCTGGCCGAGGCCGGCGCCCCGGTCGACAACCTGATGGTGATGGACGGAGCGGGGGCGCAGTTCCACCCCGGCCAGTCGGGCACGCTGCGGCTGGGGCCGAAGGCGGTGCTGGCGCGGTTCGGGATGCTCCATCCCGCCACGGCCCGGGCTTTCGATCTCGATGGCCCGGTCGCCATGGTCGAACTGTTCCTCGACATGGTCCCGGCGAAGAAGGCCGCGGGCTTTGCCCGCGCCGCCTACAGCCCGCCGCCGTTGCAGGCGGTGCGCCGCGATTTCGCTTTCGTGGTGCCTGCCGCTCTGGCTGCCGGCGATCTGGTGCGCGCGGTGAAGGGGGCCGACAAGGCCAACATCGTCGCGGCGCGGCTGTTCGACCTGTTTGCCGGCGCCGGCGTGCCCGAGGGGATGAAGTCGCTGGCGGTGGAGGTCACGCTCCAGCCGGTCGACAAGAGCTATGCCGAGGCCGACCTGAAGGCGATTGCCGAAAGGATCACCCAGGCCGCCGCCAGGCTGGGTGCCACCCTGCGCGGCTGAGCCGAAGGGTGCGCGCCGGGGGATGCCCCGGCGCGCACCGGCTTACTTGGTCAGCACCGCGGTCTTCACCGTCGCCGCGAACAGCGCGTTCAGCGCGGCCGACAGATCCTGGTTCGCCGTCACCGTCTGCAGCAGATAGCTGCCATCGGGGTTCTGCGAAGCGCAGGCCTGCAGCTGCGGCAGGATGTTGGGGATGCTGTTGGCGGCAAAGCTGTTGAAGGTCGGGTGCGAGGTGCCGGTGATCGTGTTGGCGGCGTATTCGGTGTAAAGGATCGCGATCCGCGCCCCGGTGTTCTTGATCGCGGTGCACTGGCTGATCTGGCTGGCGGTCAGCGGGCCGAGCGTGCCGTTATCGTCGTTGGCGCCATCGGTGATGATCACCAGCACGTCCTGCGGGGTGGCCTGCGCGCCGTTGCCGGCGGTGGCGGGCATTACCGACTGCATCGTGTTCAGCATCGTCGTCATCTGGGTGTCGGCGTTGCCGGTGTAGGTGGCCGCGTCGGTCCAGTAGCTGTTGGCGTACATCAGCGGCGCCTGCGCCCCCAGATCCGGGAACGACGTGTTGTGCGAGGTGGCGACGTCGGTCATCGTCCCGAAGGGCGAGGTGCTGATCGGGGCCGGAGTGCCATAGGCGAAGGTATAGAACTTCATCCGGTACTTCGGCGGCACCGAGGCGTTGGCGTAGTTCAGCTCGTAGTTGTAGGCATAGTTCAGCAGGCCCTGCGCGGCGGTGCCCTCGGCGTCGATGCGCAGCTGGATCTGGCTCTGCCCCGGGTTCACCGTGGCGTAGTTGCGCGCCAGCCACCAGGTATCGGGGAAGTTGACCGAGATGTTGACATAGTTGCCGGCAACGTTCGCCATGCCGCTGGGCAGATAGCGCAGGGTAACCGGGTTGGCCGCCGGGCCGGTGCCGCTGCAGTGCCAGGCGGTGTTGATCGTGCCATAGCTGCCGATCTGGGTGCCGCTCTGGTTATAGACGTTGCCGTTGCAGGCCACCCGGTAGAGCGTCACCGACCCTGAGGAAACCGGCAGGAAGACCGAGTAGCCGTTGGCGTCGATCGGGAACATGCCGTAATTCCACTGGTGGGAATTGTTCGAGTGGCAGGCGAAGGTGCAGCCGGTCACGATCCAGCCAAACGCCGCGGCACCATCCCAGCGAGCGCCGGCGTTGAGGTTGGCGATCCCGGTCGAGGTGGTGCTGATCAGCATCGAGGGTGACACGTCGAGCGCGATGAAGAAGTCGATGCTGGGCGGCAGGCTGGCCGAGGCGGTGGCGCTGCCGGTGATCGGCAGGGTGGTGGCGTTGATCCCCATGCCCTTGAAGATCGAGCCGAAGACGTTCGAATTGGTGGCGCGGTAGGTCAGCGTCACGGTGCGCCCGGTGCTGCTGCTGGCCCCGGAGGCGGTGATCGGGGTGACCGTGACGGTCGGGTCGGACGACAGGGTGACCCCCTTGATCGAGGCTGCCTGCGATTTGAACAGCGCGATGGTCGAGGCCTGGACCGACGAATCGCTGGCGACCAGCAGGGTCGGGTCGACCGCCGACAGCACGGCGGCGTCGGCCGCGGCATTCATCAGCGTGCGGGCCCGTTCGGCGCGCGCATAGTCCAGCGAAAAGCCGAAGACGAACATCATCGGGATGATCGACAAACCGGTCCACATCAGGACGTTGCCGGTGGTGTCGGCGGCAAGCGCACGCAGCCGGGCAAAGATCCGCCCCAGGGGGGTGCGCGCCGCGCGGAAGCTGTTCTGGCTCATCGAAAAACAGACCCTTTGCCAGGTTGCGTCGTCGTCAAACCCGAATGACCCGTCACCCTAGGTAGGAACCTTTGCTAATTGATTAAGGGCTGCGGCTGGCCCGGCGGGGTGCGCGGCGGCGGGGGTGGCGGCGGCGCGCCGGCGGGCGGTGGGGCGGGCGGCTGCGGCGCGGCCGGCTGGCCCATCGCGGGGCTGCCGAAGTTGCCGGGCGAGGGGTTGGTCGGGCTGCCCCAGGCATCAACCACCGGGGCGGCGTTGCTGGCCGGGCCGGGGCCGGGGCGCCCGCTGCCGATATGGATCCGGTCGGACCCGCTGGTCTGGCGCTGGATCACGCAGACATCGTCGGATACCGAGGTCTTGATCCGGGCCGGATCGAACTTGCGGCTTTCCAGCGCGGCCGCGACCAGTTCCTCGAGCGAGGCGCGCAGCGGCTGCTGGACCAGCGGATGGTCGTATTTCTTGTCGCCATCGTAGATCTCGCCGCCGGCCGGGTCTTTCGGCAGGGCGATGATCACCCGCGACTGGCCCTTGTCACCCGGTTCGACGTGCACGGTGAAGACCGGGCCGGGGGTGCCATCGGCATTGATCGACCACTTGATCGTCGCGGCATCGAGCGTTTCGGCCGACATCGACAGGTTGGCCCCGCAGCGCCGGTTGGCGATGAAACCAGCATCGTCGAGATTGTGCAGCCGGGTCAGCGCCTCGTCCGGGGCGATGGCATATTGCTGCCCGGCACCGCCCGAACAGGCGGCCAGCAGGGGCAGGGGGGCAAGAATGGCAAGCAGACGCATGGCCATGCCATAGCCCGCCACCTGTTAAGGCCGGGTAAGAGAAGGTTTGAGATTCTTCGCGCTAGCCGCTAACCGCCGCCCGCATGAGCCTTGCCGCCGCCAGCCGCCGCACCTTTGCGATCATTTCCCACCCCGACGCGGGCAAGACCACGCTGACCGAGAAGCTGTTGCTGAACGGCGGCGCGATCCACCTGGCCGGCGAGGTCAAGGCGCGCGGCGCGGCCCGGCGCGCGCGCAGCGACTGGATGAAGATCGAGCAGCAGCGCGGGATCTCGGTCACCTCCAGCGTGATGACCTTTTCGCGCGAATTCGACGGGCTGGGGCCGATCACCTTCAACCTGCTCGACACCCCGGGCCACGAGGATTTCTCCGAGGATACCTACCGCACGCTGACCGCGGTCGATTCGGCGATCATGGTGATCGACGCCGCCAAGGGGATCGAGCCGCAGACCCGCAAGCTGTTCGAGGTCTGCCGGATGCGCTCGGTGCCGATCATCACCTTCGTCAACAAGGTCGACCGCGAGGGGCGCAGCGCCTTCGAGACGCTGGACGAGGTGGCCGACGCGCTGGCGCTGGATGTCTGCCCGATGTCATGGCCGGTGGGGATGGGCGGAACCTTCGAGGGGATCCTCGACCTTGCCAGCCGCCGGGTCAGTCGGCCCGAGGGTGACAGCCGCGAATTCCTCGGCAAGGTCGACGAGAACCCGCCGCTGCCCGCCGAGGTGGCCGAGGAGGTCGAGCTGGCCGAGGGCGGCTATCCGTCGTTCGACCTCGAAGCCTATCGCCATGGCGACCTGACCCCGGTGTTCTTCGG
>JAFECL010000102.1 GCA_018242165.1 Pseudomonadota bacterium | reverse complement strand
CGCCATCAACAAGGACGAGGAAGCACCCATCTTCCAGGTCGCCGACCTCGGTCTCGTCGCCGACCTGTTCTCAGCCGTCCCCGAAATGACCGCGAAGCTGTAACGGGGCAACCTGATGGCGGCACACGAAAAGCCCGGGGGCCTAGCCCTTCCGGGCTTTTTCACATCCACAGTTCGGCGGCGTGGAGCGCCACGCCGACCAGGCCCCCGACGATTGTGCCGTTGATCCGGATGAATTGCAGGTCGCGGCCCACCGCGCCCTCGATGCGGAGGGTGATGGTGCGGGCATCCCAGCGGCGCACCGTATCGGAGACAAGGGTGACGATGCCGCTGCCATAGCGGCTTGCCACCCCCACCAGCAGGCGGCGGGCGAAGCGGTTGACCATCAGTTGCAGCCGGGCATCGTCCTGCAGCGCGGTGCCGGCGCGGACCAGCAGCCCGCCCAGCCGCCCGGGCAGCGCCGGATCGCTTTCGCGCGCCATGGCCAGCAGGCTGGCCCGGCCATGCCGCCACAGCCCGTCGAGCCAGGCGGCCATCGCCGGGTTGGCCAGCACCTCAGCCTTGAGGCGGGCGACGGTGGCCTGCATCTCCGGGTCTTCGACCAGCCGCTGCGCCAGGCTCTCCAGCCCTTCCTCGATCTTGCCGCGCAAGGGGTGCTGCGGATCGACAATGGTTTCGGCCAGCAGGCGATAGAGCCCGTCGAGGATGGTGTTGGCCAGCCGTTCGTCCAGCCCGGTCCACTTCAGCAGCGCATTGGCGCGTTCGTGGATCATCTCGCGCAGCAGCGGCTCGTTGTCTTCCAGCGTCAGGCCGGCCCAGTGCAGCGTCGCCTCGATCAGCGGGCGGTGGCGCCCGTCGGCCATGGCGGCGCGCAGCAGCTGGCCCAGCAGCGGCGCCAGATCGAGCTGTTCTAGCTGATTACGCAGCGCCGATTTGACCAGATCGCCCAGTTCGTCGTCGTCCAGCGTCTCGAACAGGTCGCCCAGCAGGCCGGCGGCCCCGGCACGCAGGCGCAGCGACCCGCCCCGGTTCGGATCGGCCAGAAAGCCGCCGACCGCCCCGGCCATGTTGGTGGCCCGCAGCCGCCGGGCGACGACCTGCGGGGTGAGAAAGTAACTGCGGAGGAATTCCGCCATGGCCCCGGCGATGCGATCCTTCTTTTCCGGGATGATCGCGGTGTGGGGAATCGGCAGGCCAAGCGGGTGGCGGAACAGCGCGGTGACCGCGAACCAGTCGGCCAGCGCACCAACCATCGCCGCCTCGGCAAAGGCGCCGATCCACTCCCACGCCAGCCCGGCGCCGCGGAAATGCCGCGCGGTGGCGAACAGCGCGGCCATCGCCACCAGCAGCGCGGTTGCCAGCCGCCGCATCGCCCGGGCGCGGTCAGCCCCGGGCGCCAGTGCGGGCAGGCTGGGGTGGGCGCGGTTCACTCGGCGGGCACGGTCTCGGGCCGGGGCTGCGGGGCGGCGTGGCTGTGGGCCGGATCATAGGTCAGGAAGATCCGCCGCAGCCAGGGGCCCAGCCGCTTTTCCAGCCCATCGGCCAGGCTGAAGGCGGCCGGCACCAGCAGCAGGGTCAGCAGGGTCGACAGGGTCAGCCCGCCGATCACCACCGTGCCCATCGGCGAGCGCCAGCCCCCATCGCCGCCCAGCGAAATCGCCGTCGGCACCATGCCGGCCACCATGGCCACGGTGGTCATCACGATCGGCTGGGCGCGCTTGTGCCCGGCCTCGAGAATCGCCTCATGCTTGCCTACGCCCTGCGCCATTTCCTCGATCGCGAAATCGATCAGCAGGATCGAATTCTTGGCGACGATCCCCAGCAGCATCAGGATCCCGATCAGCACCGGCAGCGACATCGCCTGGCCGAACAGCGCGACCAGCAGCAACCCGCCGAGCGGGGCGAGGAACAGCGAGCCCATGTTGACCAGCGGCGAGACGAAGCGGTGGTAGAGCAGCACCAGCACCGAGAAGACCAGCAGCACCCCCGCGCCCACCGCGGCCAGGAAGTTGCCGATCATTTCCGCCTGCCAGCGATCCTCGCCCGCCGGCGCGTTCGAAACGCCATCGGGCAGGTTCTTCATGATCGGCAGGTTCTTGATCGCGTTCATCGCCGTGCCCTTGACCACGCCTTCGGGCAGGTCGGCGCCGACGAAGATGCGGCGGCTCTGGTTGTAGCGCTGGATCGTGGTCGGCCCGGAGCCGAAGCTGATCGAGGCCACCCGCGAGAGCGGGACCGAACCGCCCGACAGGGTCGGCACCGGCAGGTTCTCGATCGTCGACAGCTGGGCGCGCGAGGCCGGCGGCAGCTTGACCCGGATCGGCACCTGCCGGTCCGACAGCGAGAACTTGGCGCTGTTCTGGTCGATCTCGCCCTGGGTTGCGATGCGGATCACCTGGCTGAGCGACTGGGTGGTCACCCCCAGCTGCGCCGCCAGATCAAGCTGCGGGGTAATGATCAGCTCGGGCCGGCGCATGTCGGCGCTGATCCGCGGGGCCACCACCTCCTTCAGCTTGCTCATCTGATCGACAAGGGCCTGCGCGGTCTTCTGCAGCTGGTCCGAATCCGAGCCTGAGAGCATCACGCTGATCGGCCGGCCGGAACCGCCGCCGCCGCCGAACGACTGGAAATAGACCCGCGCGTCCGGCACCTGCTGCAGGCGCGGAGCCAGCTGGCGCTCGAACTCGATGCTGGTGCGCAGGCAGTCCGAAAAGAGGTATTTGCCCCCCCACAGCTGGCACCGCAGGCGATGTTCCTTGTTCAGCGTCATGAAGACGCGGCCAGAGCCTTCGGTGATCCGCTCCATCGCCAGCTTGACCTCGGGCTCGTTACCGACCAGCCCCAGCACCTCGTCGATCTTGGCCTCGGTCTGCTGGATGGTGGTGCCCGGCACCATGTCGATCACCACCCGGCTGTAATCGTTGTCGGTATCGGGGAAGAACTGGCCGGGGATGACCATGAACATCACCACGGTCAGCGCGAAGGAACCCAGCGCGACGCCCACCATCCAGATCCGGTGGTCGCGCAGCCGGGCGCGCCAGCGCTCGCCCATGAAGTGCCACCACTGGCCGAAGGCGCCATGGAAGAACCGGCCGATGGCCCCGTTGACCAGCTTGATCCACACGGTGGCGGCCAGCGCCCCGGCGGCGATGCCGACGAAGGGCCCCAGCACGGCGGGGGCGTGCAGCGCGGTCAGCCCCTGGCCGGCGCCGCCGGCTGCCGCGCCGAACAGCACCACCGCCAGCAGCAGGTGCACGATCAGGATCAGCGGATACCACCAGCGGCCCGGGCGCCGGACGATGCCCAGCCGATAGGCCTCGGCCCGGCTGGTATCGAGGGTCCAGCGCAGCACCCCCATGTAGCGCTCGATCCAGCGCGCGGTGCCGTGTTCGGCATGGCCGGTCGACTTGAGGAAATAGGCCGCGACCATCGGCGTGATCATCCGCGCCACGGCCAGGCTGAACAGCACGGCAACCACCACGGTCAGGCCGAAATTCTTGAAGAACTGGCCCGAAACCCCCGGCATCAGGCCCACCGGCAGGAACACCGCGACGATCGAGAAGGTGGTGGCGACCACCGCCAGCCCGATCTCGTCGGCGGCATCGATCGCCGCCTGATAGGCGGTCTTGCCCATCCTGATGTGCCGGACGATATTCTCGATCTCGACGATCGCGTCGTCGACCAGCACCCCCGCGACCAGCCCCAGCGCCAGCAGCGAGAGGGTGTTGAGGGTAAAGCCCATCAGGCTCATGGCCCAGAAGGTCGGCACCGCCGAAAGCGGGATGGCCAGCGCCGAAACCACCGTCGCGCGCCAGTCGCGCAGGAAGAAGAACACCACCACGACGGCCAGGATCGCCCCCTCGATCATCGCGCTGATCGAGGAATTGTACTGTTCGCGGATTTCGGGAACGCTGGTGAACAGCGGCACGAAGTGGACCCGGCCGCCACGTTCGGCCTCGATCTTCTTCATTTCCTCGACCGCGCCGTCATAGACCGAAACGTCGCTTTCGCCGCGCGCGCGGTTGATCCCGAAGGTCACCACCTGCTTGCCGTGAACCTTGGCGATCGAATCGATTTCCGAATAGGCGTCTTTCACATTGGCGACATCGGCCAGCTTCACCGCCCGCCCGTTGGCCATGGCCACCTGGGTCTGCGAGAGCTGGTAGGCGGTCTGGGCATTGCCCAGCACGCGCACCGACTGGCGCGAGCCGGCCACTTCGGCGCGCCCCCCGGCGGCATTGAGATTGACCTGGCGCAGCACCGTGTTGATCTGCGCCGCGGTTACCCCCAGCGCCTGCATCCGCGGCGGATCGAGGGTGACGGTGATCTCGCGGTTGACCCCGCCGCGCCGCTCGACCGTGGCCATCCCCGGCACGCTCAGCAGCCGCTTGGCCACGGTATCGTCGATGAACCACGACAGATCGGCGATGGTCATGTCTTCGGCCGCGACCGCGAAATAGGCGATCACGTCGGGCCCGCCCTCGGCCTTGAAGACCTGCGGCTCGAGAATGCCCTCGGGCAGTTCGCCGCGCGCCTGGTCGACCTTGTTCTTGACCTCGCTCACCGCGCCATTGATGTCGGTGCCGATGGCAAACTGAACCACCGACTGGCTGCTGCCTTCCGACGCGGTCGAAGTGATGTTGTCGATCCCCGGGATCGAGCGGATCGAGGCCTCGATCTTCTGGGTGATCTGCTTTTCGATCTCGGTCGGCGCGGCGCCGGGCTGGTTGATCACGACGATCACCGCGGGGAACTCGATATCCGGATTATCCTGGATCTTCATGCCCTTGAAGGCCAGGATCCCCGCCAGAGTCAGGCCCAGGAACAGGATGATCGGCACCACCGGGTTGCGGATCGACCAGGCCGAGAGGTTGCGGAAGTTCATCGCGCCCGCCTTTCGCTCAGTTGGCCCGGGCCGGCACCGGCTTCACCGCATCGCCCGGGCTGAGGAAGGCCCCGGCGCGCAGCACCACCCGTTCGCTACCGTTCAGCCCGTCGCGGATGACAATGCCCTGCCCGGTCACGTCGCCCAGCTTGACCGCGCGGCGCGACACCTTGTTGTTGGCCTCGACCACGTAGACATAGGCGCCCTTGGCATCCGACATGATCGCGCTTTCGGGCAGCACCGAGGCCAGCACCGAACCCTTGCGGATCTCGGCGGTGGCAAAGCCGCCCGGGCGGATCGCCGGGGCATAGGCCAGCTCGACCCGCGCGGTGCCCTGCCGGGTGGCGGGGTCGATCGTCGGCGAAAGCTGCCAGATATGGCCGGTGAAGTGCTCGCTCGAACCCACCGGGGTCACGGCCACCTCCTGGCCGACCGCCAGCTGGGCCAGATCGGCCTCGGCCAGCCGCGCGCGTAGCTCCATCCGCCCCTCGCGGGCGATGCGGAACAGCACCGTGCCACCGCCGCCAACCACCTGGCCGGGCTCGACATTGCGTTCAAGCAGCAGCCCGCCGGCCGGCGCGCGGATGTAGAGCCGGCCGATCCGCGCATTGGTCTCGCCCAGCTGGGCCCGGGCGACCCGCACCCGCGCCGCCGCGCCATCGCGCAGCGCGGTCAGCCGGTCGATCTCGGCCTTGGAAATGAATCCGCGCTCGACCAGCTTGCTCGCCCGGTCAAGGTTGGCCTGGGCCAGCCGGGCATCGGCCTCGCTGGCCTGGATCTGCGCGGCCTGGTTGGCGCGCTGCTCGACCTGGACCGAGCGGTCGATCACCGCCAGCACCTGGCCGGCCTTGACCCATTGCCCAGCCTCGACCAGCACCTCGGCCACCGCCCCGCCTTCGCCGACCGAACCGACCGGCATCTCGCGCAGCGCCGCCAGCGAACCGGTCGAGCTGATCGTGCCGACCACCTGCGCCCGGCCCGGCACCACCACGCTGACCGAAGGCGCGCGCGCGGCATCGGCGCCCGACAGGTCGGGGCCCGTGTTGCGGTGCATCATGAACCACAGCGCGATCAGCACCAGGGCCATGGCCCCGGCAATCATGATCACCCGGCGGCGGCCCAGCCGGCGCTCCTCGTCGCTGACCGCGAAGGGATCATCGTCAAGCTGGTCGTGGGTAAGCGAAGTTTCGAAATTCATGGCGTTCTGCCCGGGTCAGGGTCGGCGCGGCAAGGCGCCTGGGAGGATCGAGGCGTATTACATCGATAAACCACCTCCGGCAAGCCCTTTGGCATGCCGCGCCGCACAACGAAAACGGGGCCCGAAGCTTGGCTTCAGGCCCCGTTCGGGGGGAGTTCGGAATTGCGCGCCGCGCGTCAGTACTTGAGCTGGCGCTCGTAAAGGTCGCGATAATGCTGGATCCGGGTCACCCGCAGGCCCTGCATGCCCGAACGGTCAACCGCGCGCTGCCAGCCGGCGAATTCCTCCAGCGTCAGCGAATAGCGTTCGCACACCTCGTCGATGGTCAGCAGGCCGCCATTGACCGCCGCAACCACCTCGGCCTTGCGCCGCACCACCCAGCGGGTGGTCGTGGGCGGCGGCAGGGAATCGAGCGTCAGCGGCTCGCCCAGCGGCCCAATCACCATTGCCGGCTTGATTTTCTGGTTTTCGATCATTGCCATCCTCGATCGCCGGAACTGTCATTCCCGGTTTCAACGCCACTTTTAGCCGCCACGGTTTTGCCAGCGGCTGAAGCGATAGGGTTAATGGTGCTTTCACCGGTTGCTTGCGATCCGCCGGCGGGGGTGGGGAAGCCCGCCTCCGGCTGAGCGGCAATGACCCGCGCCATGGCGGAATCGAAGCTGCCCGTGGCCATCGCCCGGCTCCCCGCCAGGGCGCGCCGGCAGGCATCGGCCGCCACCAGCCGCGCCGACAGGCCATGCCAGTCGAGCGGGGCGGGAGCGGCATTGTGCCGGCTGGCCTGTTCGCGCCATTGTTCAGGGTTGAAGACGATGTCCATTGCGGTGCTTATAGCCGCGCCATCCTCAAGGCCCGGTAAAAGCGGCCTTTACCGGCCATTGAGCTTGGTTAAGCAGCGGCAAGATGTTGCCGGTGCCGGCAAGCCGATGCCGGAAAGCACGGCAATCTGCCGCCGCCTTTGCCTCGCCGGGGCCGCCGGTGTAAGGCACGCCGACATGACCGCGCCCGCCAATCTTAAGCACTTGCCCCTAAACCGCGACCACGCCGCCGCACTTTTTGCACCGGCCGGCGACCCGCCGGGGCGAATCGTGGTGGCGATGTCGGGCGGAGTCGATTCGTCGGTGGTCGCGGCGCTGGCGGCGGCCAGCGGGGCCGAGGTGGTGGGCATCACCCTCCAGCTCTACGATCATGGCGCGGCGGTATCGCGCAAGGGCGCATGTTGCGCCGGGCAGGATATCCGCGACGCCCGCGCGGTGGCCAACCGGCTGGGCATCGCCCATTACGTGATCGACCATGAGAGCGGCTTTCGCGAAGAGGTGATCGAGCGCTTTGCCGACGATTACCTGGCGGGCCGCACCCCGGTGCCCTGCATCCGCTGCAACATGGGCCCCAAGTTCACCGACCTCTTGGCCATGGCCCGCGATCTGGGCGGCAGCTGCCTCGCCACCGGGCACTATGTCCGCCGGGCCGAAGGGCTGGCCGGGCCCGAACTGCACCGCGCCCACGATCCGGCGCGCGACCAGTCCTACTTCCTCTACGCCACCACCGAGGCGCAGCTCGACTTCCTGCGCTTTCCGCTGGGTGGCTTGCCCAAGGCCGAGGTGCGCCAGCTGGCCGAGGCGGCCGGGCTGGCGGTGGCGGCCAAGCCCGACAGCCAGGACATCTGCTTCGTCCCCGATGGCGACTATGCCCGGGTGGTGCGCGCGGTGCGGCCCGAAGGCGCCCGGCCCGGCGCGATCGTCCATGCCGAAACCGGCGCCGAACTGGGCCGCCATGCCGGGGTGATCCACTACACCGTCGGCCAGCGCCGCGGGCTGGAGATCGGCGGGCAGGCCGAACCGCTCTATGTCGTCGGGATCGACGCCGCCGCCGCCCGGGTGCTGGTCGGCCCGCGCCGCCTGCTGGCGGTGGGCGCGATGACCCTGTCCGAGACCAACCGCATCGGCCCGCTGCCCGCCGAGGGCCTGACCGCCAAGGTCCGCTCGCTGGCCAAGCCTGTGCCGGTGACGCTGGACGGCCCTCTGGGCCATGGCGCCACCACCTCGGTGCGCTTTGTCGCCCCCGAATATGGCGTCGCCCCCGGGCAGGCGGCGGTGCTCTACCATGGCGAGCGGGTGGTCGGCGGCGGGTGGATCGAGGCGACCACACCCGCCGCTTGAGGCCTACTTCTTCAGATCAAGAAACGGGATCGGCCCGGCACCGGTATACTGCGGCAGGTGGCCATCCCACTTTTCCACTGCGCGCAGCTTGACGATCTCGGGGTTGGTGCGGATCGCCTGCGCCTCGACCTGGATCGCCTCGGCATCACCCTTGGCCTTGGCGATCCGCGCGTCGGAATTGGCCTTGGCGGTGGCGACATTGGCCTGCGCCGCCAGCGCCGCCTGTTCGTTGGCGATCTTGGCGTTGATCTGTTCCAGCACCTGCTGCGGCACCACGATATTGCCGGCCCAGTAGAGCTGCTCGACCGCGAGGCCCTGCGGGGCGAACTGCGCCTGCACCTGGCGCAGCGCGGTCGCGATCAGCTCGGCCTTGTGATCGCCGTAGATCTGCTCGACCCCCAGCTGCGAGGCCCGGTCGACCACGGCATTGCGGATCGCGTTGCGCAGCGGCCCCGCGATGATCGCGTCCATGTCGGTGCGATAGCGCTGGAACAGGATCGAGGCCCGCGTCGGATCGACATGGTAGCTGACCGCGACGTCGGCCTTCAGCGACAGGCCGTTCTTGTCCTGGAAGTTGAAGCTTTCATCGAGGCTGCTCTGCTCGTGCGGGTTCGCGGTCCAGGTATAGGTGCGGGTGAAGACCGGGTATTCGTAGATGTGCGTCCCCGGGGGCGCAAAGTACCACCCCACCCCCAGCGAATCGCTCGAAACCCCGCCAACGATGTTGTTCACCCGGATCCCGACGTGGCCGGGCTCGACCCGCGCGAAATTGCTGCTGGCCACCATCACCACCGCCAGCCCGCCCAGCAGCCACGGCAGCTTGCCGCCGCGCAGCCGCGCCAGCGCGCCCAGCCGACCTGCCGCGCCCAGCACAGGATTATCGTCACCATAAGACATTGTCGTTCTCCTGCCGGGGAAGGCGCCCCAGCACGCACGAACCGAACCCGAAATGCGCGCAGGCGCGAGCACAGGCAATCGCCGGGCAAAAGATATGGACAGTGATTTCGGGGCCGACGGAAGAGGCCGCCCGGGCGGGCGCACTCTGGCGGAGGCGACGAAACGACAGCCAACAGGGACAGGGCCATGCCCGATCCCGGCCAAGCTCAAGTTTCCTGCGTCGCTGCTCGTCACCTTTCCAAAGCCGTTCGATGGCGATGGATTCTAGGGGCCGCCCGGCCCCGCGCAAGGGGCGGCGCGCGGCGATTGTCGCACCCGCAGTTGCAAGCTGTGCAACCATTAACCATCTGTCCCACGGCGGGACAGGGCAAATTGCGCGCTGGCGCCGCACCGGGGGCTGCGCCAGGGGCAGGCCTGTGTTAACCAGTTAACCACCGGGCAAAGGGTCGCAAACCATGAGCTATTCGAAGGGCGAGGTCACCGGGATCGTCGGGGCAAGCCTGGCCATCGCCGCGCTGGGCGTGGGGATGAATTACGCCGATCGCGGCCCGCACCTGATCGAGGCGGTGAGCACCGCCGTGGGCGGCACCCCCGCCGCCGCGCCCGACGATCAGCCGCTCGATCCGGCCGAGGAAGGCAAGGTGGCGCAGGCCACCGCCAGCGCCGGGGCCACCTTCGCCCCCGCCCCCACCCCGGCCCGGGCCAGCGCCGCGCCGGCCGCCGCCCAGCCTTTCGTGATCCGCCGGGTGCTGCCGATCAAGGATCCGATCGCCTATGGCCAGTGGTTCTGGGATGACAAGGACGTGCCCGCCGGCCCGATCCTGATCACCGTCGACCTCGAGGCGCGGGTGGTCTCGGTGTTCCGGGGCGGCTATGAAATCGGCACTGCCGCGGTGCTGCTCGGCACCGATGAAAAGCCCACCCCGCTGGGCGTCTTCCCGATCCTGGCGAAAGACGCGCACCACGTCTCGAACCTCTACGACGCGCCGATGCCCTTCACCCAGCGGCTGACGGGCGACGGCGTCTCGCTCCACGCCACCACGGTCCAGAACGGCTATGCCAGCCACGGCTGCATCGGCCTGCCGCTGGGCTTCGCCAGGAAACTGTTCGCCACCACCCACCTCGGCGACAAGGTCTACATCACCCGGGGCAAGCAGGTAGGCGTAGGCGCGGACCTGACGCAGAGTTAGGAAGGGCGGGGCCGGTCTTGGCCGGGTATAAGAGCCAGCTGAACGGCGGCTGTGTTTGGGGAAGCGGCCTCTTTCTATCGAGATCCGCTCCAAGGCATCCACCAAAACCAGATTGGGGGCGCGGCGCCGTCTTTTGTCGGCCTAACGGCATAGTCACCTTCACCTCTGCGGACGTCATTTAAGGCTGCCAGCAAATCGCCCACCCGCTGCTCCCCTACTCGGAGCAGCAGCCTCTGATCGTCTTCAAACAAAATTAGGTCGGGGAAAGATGGCTGATAGGAAAGCCTTAGAGGCCCCAATGCCTCTCCAATCGGCTGGCCAAAATTGGGAACACCCCAAATAGGCGGAGAGGGCTTCGTCAGCGTTATCGTTCGCAAACTATCCCGCCGCGACTGCCGCATGGCCTCTACCAATTGAACTAGAGCGTCGCACGCATCGTCTTCTGCGGTAAAGTGCCAGCCGGCGCACTTTTTCTTATGCGGCAGGTAGCGCCAAACGAAGACTCGCCCGATTTGTTTCCAAGCGTTCACGCCATCTGTCATTCGCTCTCTATAGAGGTCGTCCCCGCGACCGCAACGTTGCAGAACCCGCAACGGCCGCCTGCAACTGCCAAGTTCCGTCAGGCACCCCCCGGCCCGGCCCTCCGCTTCGGCGCCTGCTGAAACACCCACCCATCCGGCCCCGGTCGCGCGACGCAGTGGCCCAGGCTGGCGGGCTGGCCCGCCACCAGCGTGTCGAACAGCCGGGCCAGTTGCCCGCCGCGCGGTTCCTCGCCGAGGTCGGCGGCGATCCGTGCCAGCACCCGCAAGGCCACTGCGCGTGGCGCCTGCGGGCGATAGGTCAGCCCCAGCGGGCCCTTGCTCACCGCCTCGGCCCATTCGCGACCCGCTGCCCAGTCAAGCGCGGCGTCGGCCTCGGCCAGATGCGCCGCGCTGGCGGCCAGCGCCGGCACGTCGAGCCACGCCGCCCCGGTCAGCTCCGCCCGCAGCCGCGCGCGATCATAGCGCGGATCGGCATTGGCGGGATCGTCCGCCGCCACCAGCCCGGCTGCGGCCACCATCCCAGCAAGCTCGGCCCGCCGCCAGCCGAGCAGCGGGCGCAGCAGCGCCAGCCTCG
The DNA here is from genome assembly GCA_018242165.1 of Pseudomonadota bacterium. GTDB lineage: Bacteria > Pseudomonadota > Alphaproteobacteria > Sphingomonadales > Sphingomonadaceae > Novosphingobium. Next base: position 1,790 of record JAFECL010000102.1, on the reverse strand, counting down.
TGCCCGGCACCATGCCCCGCGCCCGCACCCCCGCCAGGCCCGCCACCCCGCTCGCCCGGTTGAGCCGCATCAGCAGCGTTTCGGCCTGATCGTCGGCCTGATGCGCGGTGGCCAGCGCGGCGAGCCCCTCCGCCGCCGCCCATGCGGCCAGCGCGGCATAGCGCGCGGCGCGGGCCCCGGCCGGCACGTTGCCCGGCTCCACCGTCACCGCCAAGGTGGCATGGCCTACCCCCAGCCGGGCGCACAGCGCGGCAACGCCGGCGGCCTCGGCCGCGGCTTCGGGGCGCAGGCCGTGATCGACCGTCGCCACCCGCACCCGCCCGGGCAGGGCGGCATGGGCCAGCAGCAGCAGGGCGAGACTGTCCCCCCCGCCCGACACCGCCAGCCCCAGCACGGGCGCAGCGCGGCGCTGGCCTTCGGGCCACAGCCGGGCAAGATCGGCGGCGAAACGTTCGACCAGCACCCGATCGGGCGCGGATGGTGCTATTGCGAGCACGTGATCCCGGCGCGGGTGCTGTCATAGGGCGCCTTCAGCCGCCCCTTGGCCTCGGCCGGGTAATTGGTGGCGAATTCCGACAGGGCGATGCAGGCGCGGTTGTTGTCCTGCAACTGGCCCATCGCCTGGGCCAGCCCCAGCAGGCTGTCGGCCGCGCGGGGGCCCTGCGCGTCGGTCTGGTAATTCTTGAGGAACCAGGCGGCGGCATCGCGCGGCTTGCCATCGTCGAGATAGGCGCGGCCCAGCAGGTTGCGGCCATGGCTGGCCTTGGCATGCTTGGGATACTTGTCGAGGAACAGCTTCAGCTGCTGCTGCGCCTCGGGATAGAATTTGCCTTCCCACAGCCGGAAGCCATAGGAATATTCATCGTCGCCGGCATCGGCGGTCTTCGGCTTGATCACCGCCTTCACCGCCGCCACCCGCGCCGCGCTGGGCTTTTCGGGGCCGGCGGGCTTGGCCTCGGCTGGCTTGGCGGCGTGCTTCGCCTCGCTCGCCCCGCCAGTCATCGCCGCCAGGTTGGTGGCCGTGGCGCTCTTTTCCGGGGCCTTTTCGGGCACCAGCTGGGCGGGGGCACCGCTGGCCGGAGCAGTGGCGGCAGGTGCGACCGTAACGGCGGTGGCGGCCGGCGCGGCCAGCTTGCCTTCCAGCTGGCGCAGGCGGTTGGCCTGTTCCTCGTTCTGCGCGGTCAGCCGGGCGATCTGCGCCTCCAGCGCGTCCATCCGGGTCAGCATGTCGGTCAGCGGGCCGCTGGCCGGGGTGGCCACCGGGCCGGCAGCAGCGGGCGCCCCGCCCTTCCCCGCGGCGAAAACCTGCGCCTGCAGCGCCCGCACCGACGCCTCCAGCTGGCGCATCCGCAGTTCCTGCAAGGTTGCTTCCTGGGCGCGGGCCGGCAGCGCCGCACCCGCCGTGGCGAACAGCAGCGCCAGCGCCGCGCCGCGCATCGCGCGACCCCGGTGTGCCCGAACCATGCCTGTCATCGCCTTGCTCCATGCCGTGGGCGGCCGCGCGAACGCAGCCCCGATCGGCGCCAAATTGCCCAATGCCGCCCCCGCTGTCGAGCGCGGACTAGTGCGAAACGGTGGATGTTTGCGCCGGAGCGGGGCTGGCAGGCGGCGAGGCGGGGGCATCGCCGGATGGCACGGCCGGCGTGGCGGCGTGCTGGGCGTCCGGCGCGGCACGGTGCCGGCGCGGGGCCGGGCGGTGCCCCGCCACCACCCCTGCCGGGGCGCCGGGCAACGGTGCCGAAGCAGCCCCCGGCGTGGCGGCGGGGGTGGGGGCCGGGCTGGGCGCGGCG
>JAFECL010000101.1 GCA_018242165.1 Pseudomonadota bacterium | reverse complement strand
GGCAGGCCACTTGGGGAATGTCGGTTGAATAGGAGTGCCCAGTATGGCCGACCTCGTAGTACTTGATTTTGACGGAACTGACACGGCTGACATCGTGCTCGGCAAATTGCGCGAACTGCGCAAGGAGCATCTGATCGACATGCTCGATGCCGTGGTTGTCATCCGCCCCGAGGAAGGGGACATACAGATCAAGCAATCCGTCAATCTGACCGCGATCGGCGCGAGCAGCGGGCTGAGCACGGGGGCGCTGGTCGGCACTCTTGCCGGTCTGCTTGTCCTCAATCCGATGGCGGGTTTCGCGATTGGCGGCATGGCGGGCGCCGCGATGGGTGCATTGAGCGGTCGGCTGTCGGATTACGGAATAAACGACCAGTTCATCAAGGATCTTGGCGAGACCATCAAGCCCGGAACATCGGCACTTTTCGTGCATGTGGCAAAGGCAACGACCGACAAGGTCGTCGCCGAGATCAAACAGTACGAGCCGCGCATTCTCAAGACATCGCTGTCGAAGGAACAGGACGACAAGTTGCGCGCTCTTCTTGCCGGGCCCGCGCTTTCGGGGGACGTGTCTGCGGCGGGCTGAGGCGCGTCGGGCTGCAACACGGCGCTTCGGCGCAAGGATCGTCAGGCCGATGCAATCCGGGCATCGGCCTTTCGCCGAGCAAGCATTCTCTGGACAACCTGCGCAACTCGTCCGACTGTGGTGCTTCAGATGTAAACCCGTCACCATGGAAGAGATCGTGCGAACCCAGATCATGATCATGCGCGTTTCGGTCGATTTCAGTCGTTTCACGTTTATCCTTGTGACCCTGGCCCTGCTGGTTCTGGTAGGCTGCAGCCGCCCGCCGGAGATCATTGGCATCGACAATCCAGAGCTTCGGGCCGAGGCGGAGGCGCTCAGCACACGCCACCGCATCTTCATCACCAGCACGCGGGCCCCCTCGGACGAGCCGGGTGCCTTGCTGTCGGCCAACCGGGCCCGAACGCTTGGGCTCGCGTCGGTGGATGTCCTCGTTCCGCCCACGCATGTTCTCGGCCAGCTGGAACGGCCCACGCGCCTTCCGCCCGATCCGAGCCAGCATTTCATGGCCGTCGATCCCGTGACCTAGGTTCTGTCGCAAATATTTCGGGCATCGTGTAGCCCGGTATGATGCGGCGCTGTATGAGGTGACTTCGCAGGGTGGCGTCGCCTTAACCGCAGCGGCTGCAATCCGCAACTCGCTGCCGGATGGCGGCAACATCGAGACCATATTGTCCAAGGTTCGTCTCCTTCAGACAGCGCTGGGGGACACGCCAATGCACGGACTGGATGGTGCAGGCTATGCTGGGTTGGGGAAGTCGATTTGCGCAGCTATCGGAGAGATCGTCGGCGCCAAGCTACCTGAAGGTCGAACGCCATATCACGAACTGGTCTCTTGGGTGAGCGGTACGCAGCGAGCCCATCCCATAGAAATATTCACGACAAACTACGACCTATTGATTGAATCCGCCTTTTCATGGCGATGAAAAATTGATTGTCTGGCATGGGCTTCACGGTCCTGTGCCAATTTTGATCCATATCCGGCCCTGCGGGTCGGGGAAGGCAACACCCGCTGCCCGGCGGGAAGCACCCTGTTGAACAAGGAAGTCAATGCCATGCCGATCAGTCTTGCCGCCGCTGCACAGACCTACCGCGAAGCCGCGCGCGATGCGGTGCGCCGCCATTCGACCTTCCACCTGGTACAGGCGGCGCTGCTGGTCGTCGCGGGGATCGTCGCCATCGTCTTCCCGGCCTTTTCTTCGGCTGCTGCCGTCGTGGTGTTCGGCTGGCTGCTGATCGCCAGCGGCATCATTCAGGCCATCGGCCTGATCAGCGCACGCCATGCGCCGAACTTCTGGCTGCAGATCATCTCGGCCATACTTGGTGTGTTGCTGGGCATTCTGCTCTTGCGCAACATCGCGCAGGGGATGCTGCTGCTGTCGCTTCTGCTGATCATCTTCTTCATGATCGAGGGGATGTCGAAGGTTGTCTTCGCATTGACGATCCGTCCCTTGCCCAACTGGCTTTGGGTTTTTGCCAGCGGGGTGCTCTCGGTCGTGCTGTCGCTTGTGCTTTTTGCCGCGATGCCGGTCACTGCGCTGTGGCTGATCGGGCTGATGCTGGGGCTCGACCTCATCGCCATTGGCGCGGCCCTTGGTGCGATGGCGTGGAGGCTTCGCGGGCAAGCGGTGCCCGCCGCCTGATCCCCTAGGGCGCCCGGCTTCGGGCGCCATTTTCTTGCAATGAATTGACTGAAAGGCGCCGAAATGGCCAGCAACCCGAAATCGCAGACGCGAAAAACCCTTCCCATCGACCTCGCCTTGCAGGGGGGCGGTTCGCATGGGGCGTTTACATGGGGCGTTCTGGACCGCATCCTCGAGGAAGACTGGTTCGAGATCGATGGCATTTCCGGCACCTCGGCCGGCGCCATGAACGCGGCAATCCTGGCGGCCGGCATGGCCACCGGCGGGCGGCAGACCGCGCGTGAGATGCTGACCGCCTTCTGGCGCCGGACGGCCGATGCCGCGCGCTTCAGCCCGTTCAAGCGCGGGCCGCTGGAGGTCCTGACGGGCAAATGGACGCTGGACAACTCGCCCGCCTTCATCGCCATGGATCTGATGGCGCGGCTGATCTCGCCCTATTCGCTGGGTGGGGCGGCAGGGAACCCGCTGCGCGACATCCTGACAGACCTGATCGATTTCGACGCGCTGGCGACCGGGCCGGTCAAGCTGTTCATCACGGCAACCAATGTGCACACCGGGCAAGGCAGGGTGTTCCGCAAGCATGAGGTGACGGCCGATGTGCTGCTCGCCTCGGCCTGCCTGCCATCGATGTTCCAGGCCATCGAGATCGACGGCGTGCCCTATTGGGACGGCGGCTATGCGGGCAACCCGACGATGACGCCGCTCGTGCGTGAATGTGAAAGCCTCGATACCGTTCTGGTGCAGATCAACCCGGTCGAGCGGCGCGAGACGCCGCGCACCGCGCGCGAGATCGCAAGCCGCCTGAACGAGATCTCTTTCAACGCCCAGCTACTGAAAGAGTTGCGGATGATGGCGCTGCTGCGCCGTGTCATCGACCCCGGCAATGGCGAGGCGCGGTACTGGAAAGAGATGCGCCTGCATCGCATCACCTCGGACATCATGGTGGACCTTGGACATTCCTCGAAGCTGAATGCCGAATGGGACTTCCTGAAGATGCTCTTCGACGAAGGGCGCCGCGCCGCCGAGGATTTCGGCCGCACCCATATTCAGGACATCGGGGTGCGTTCGACCTTCGATATCGACGCGCTGGCGGACGAGCTCTGACATGCTGGGTCTGCTGGGTATTCTGTTGGGCCTTGCCCTGATCATGGTGCTTGCGTTCCGCAGTTGGACAATCCTGCTGCTGGCGCCTTTGGCTGCTGCGGTGGCGGCGCTTTTTTCCGGTCAGCCGATGCTGGCGCACTGGACGCAGACCTTCATGCCTGCGGCGGCGGGGTTTGTGGCGCAGTTCTTTCCGCTTTTCCTGCTGGGCGCATTGTTCGGCAAGCTGATGGACGACAGCGGATCGGTTTCAGCGATCGCCGATTACATGACGCGCCGGCTCGGCCCCTCGCGGGCGATCCTTGCCGTGGTGGCTGCGGGCGCGATGGTCACCTATGGCGGTGTCAGCCTGTTTGTGGCGTTCTTCGTTCTGGCGCCAATGGGGCAGGCGCTGTTCAAGGCGGGAAGCGTGCCGCGCAGGCTGCTTCCGGCGGCACTCGCGCTTGGAACCTCGACCTTCACCATGTCGGCCATGCCGGGAACGCCTGCGATCCAGAACGCGATTCCGATGCCGTTCTTTGGTACCACCCCCTTTGCCGCACCTGGGCTTGGCATCATAGCCAGCATCATCATGGCGGCCATCGGCCTGGGCTGGCTTTCCTTCCGCGAACGTCAGGCCAAGGCGCGGGGCGAGGGTTATGGCGCGGCCGAAAAAGGCTCCGCCGTCTCGCGCGAGCTGGCCAGCACCGCACGCGAGTTTGACCCTGCCGAGATCAGCCGCGCCGGATCCTGGGGCGGGCGGCCACCGATCGGCCTGGCCATTCTGCCGCTGGTTCTGGTTGTCGTGGTCAACCTGATCCTGACGCAGTTCGTGCTGCCCAGCATGGATTTCGATTTCCTCTCGCAGCCCGCATGGGGCGAAACCACCCTGTCGGCTGTCGGCGGGGTCTGGTCGGTGGCGCTTGCGCTTCTGGTCGCCTGCATCGTGCTGGTTGCCATGAACCGGCGCCGCTTTCGCAATCTGCGCGAAAGCATCGACTCGGGCGCGACGGCCGCAGTACTTCCGATCATGAGCGTGGCAAGCCTTGTGGGGTTCGGCGCGGTCGTGGCGGCCCTGCCTGCGTTCGAGATGGTACGGGACTGGGTTCTGGGCATCGGAGGTGGGCCGCTCGTGTCACTGGCGGTAGCGACGAACATCCTTGCCGCGTTGACCGGATCGGCTTCGGGCGGGATGACCATTGCGCTGCAGGCCCTTGGCCCCACCTTCATGCAGATCGCGTCAGACACAGGGCTGGACCCTGCGCTGATGCACCGGGTGGCCGTGATCGCCTCGGGTACGCTGGACAGCTTGCCGCATAATGGCGCGGTGGTCACGATGCTTGCGGTCTGTGGCTGCACGCATCGCGAAAGCTATCTGGACATCGTCATGGCCGCCATTGTCAGCGCGCTTGTTGCCCTTGTGGCCGTGATCGTGCTTGGCACAGCCTTCGGTTCCTTCTAACCCGGGGTCGGAACAAGATTTGCTAAAAATCGTACGCTAAGGCCGAACGGAGCGTGAACTCTCGTCCCGGACTCGCATGATGGTCTGACGACTGGTCCCGAATTTCCGGGCGATGGCGGAAACGCTCAGTTCGTTTGCCAGATCCTCCCGCACATCCTGCTTCTGTTCCTCGCTGAGTGTCGATGGCCTTCCGAGGGTTTTGCCTTCGGACTTCGCGCGCCTGAGGCCGGATTGGGTGCGTTCGATAAGCAGATCCCGTTCAAATTGCGCGACGGCGTTGAGGACCTGCATGGTCATCGTGCCGGAGGAACTTGTGAGATCGGCACCACCCAGGGCGAGACAGTAGACCTTCACGCCCATTTCCGAGAGCGTCTTGACGGTGGTGCTGACATCGATGGCGTCACGACCGAGCCGATCAAGCTTGGTGACAATGAGAACGTCGCCGGATTCCAGCCGGTCCATGAGTTTGGAAAAGCCACGGCGCTGCGCGATTGCCGTGCTGCCGGAAACTGTCTCGGTGACGATCCGGCGCGGCTCGACCTGAAAGCCGGCGGCCTCAATTTCCTGAATCTGGTTTTCGGTGGTCTGGCCGGTCGTGGAGACGCGGACATAGGGGCTCCGTGGGCATTTCTGCAA
>JAFECL010000100.1:15602-16487 GCA_018242165.1 Pseudomonadota bacterium | reverse complement strand
TGGTGTCCGGCTGCCCCAATGGGCTGCACTCAAACAAAGACTCCCTTGACTTGCTGCGGCGCAACACTAGAGCCGGCGCCGGGCCACGCGGTCCCAACGCCGCGCGAGCTCTCTGCAAGGAGAGTCAGACATGACTGGTTTACTGCCTCCGGCGCGCCGACCCGCGCGTCCGTTCTTTTCGTCCGGGCCCTGCGCCAAGCCGCCCGGCTATTCCCCCGACAAATTGGCTACCGAATGCCTCGGCCGCTCGCACCGCGCGAAGATCGGCAAGGAGCGGCTGGCCCATTGCATCGATCTGATGCGCGAAGTGCTGCGCCTGCCCGACAGCCACCGCATCGGCATCGTGCCCGGCAGCGACACCGGCGCCTTCGAGATGGCGATGTGGACCATGCTGGGGGGCCGGCCCGTCACCACGCTGGCGTGGGAATCGTTCGGCGAAGGCTGGGTGACCGATGCCGCCAAGCAGCTGAAGCTGGACCCCACGGTGCTGCGCGCCGATTATGGCCAGCTGCCCGATCTTTCTGCCGTCGACTGGTCGAACGACGTGCTGTTCACCTGGAACGGCACCACCAGCGGCGTGCGCGTGCCCAATGCCGACTGGATCCCGGCCGACCGGCAGGGCCTGTCCTTCGCCGATGCCACCAGCGCGGTCTTTGCCTATGACATCGACTGGGCCAAGATCGATGTCGCGACCTTTTCCTGGCAGAAGGTGCTGGGCGGCGAGGGCGGGCACGGGGTGCTGATCCTCGGCCCCCGCGCGGTCGAGCGGCTGGAAAGCCACACCCCCGCCTGGCCGCTGCCCAAGGTGTTCCGGCTGGTGGCGAAGGGCAAGCTGGCCGAGGGCGTGTTCAAGGGCGAGACGATCAACACCCCCAGCATGCTGGC
>JAFECL010000100.1:14349-15449 GCA_018242165.1 Pseudomonadota bacterium | reverse complement strand
GCCTTCATCAAGGCCTTTGCCGGCAGCCTCGAAAAGGCCGGCGCGGCCTATGACATCGCCGGCTATCGCGATGCCCCGCCCGGGCTGCGGATCTGGTGCGGCGCGACGGTCGATGCGGCCGACATTGCCGCGCTCGGCCCGTGGTTCGACTGGGCCTGGGCCTCGCTCAAGGCCGCCTGAACCTTCCCAATTCGTCATCCCCGCGCAGGCGGGGACCCAGTTTCAACCTCACTAGACAACGCGCCGGCGGGACTGGGTTCCCGCTTTCGCGGGAATGACGAGGACACAATGACCAAGCCCCGCGTACTGATCGCCGACAAGATGGACCCCAACGCCGCCCGCATTTTCGAGGAAAAGGGCTGCGCGGTCGATGTCATCACCGGCGAAACCCCCGAACAGCTGATCGCCCGGATCGGCGACTATGACGGCCTCGCCATCCGTTCGAGCACCAAGGTCACCAAGGCGGTGCTCGAGGCGGCGAAGAACCTGAAGGTGGTCGGCCGCGCCGGGATCGGGGTCGACAATGTCGACATCCCCGCCGCCAGCGCCGCCGGCGTGGTGGTGATGAACACCCCCTTCGGCAATTCGATTACCACCGCTGAACACGCCATCGCCCTGATCTTCGCGCTCGCCCGCCAGATCCCCGAGGCGAACAGCCAGACCCAGGCCGGCAAGTGGCCGAAGAACGGCTTCATGGGCGTGGAAGTGACCGGCAAGACGCTGGGCCTGATCGGCGCGGGCAACATCGGTTCCATCGTCGCCAGCCGCGCGCTTGGCCTGCGGATGAAGGTGGTGGCCTTCGATCCCTTCCTGACGCCCGAGCGCGCGGTCGAGATCGGGGTCGAAAAGGCCGATCTCGATACCCTGCTGGCCAAGGCCGATTTCATCACCCTGCACACCCCGCTGACCAGCGAGACCCGCAACATCCTCTCGGCCGAGAACCTCGCCAAGACCAGGAAGGGCGTGCGGATCGTCAACTGCGCGCGCGGCGGGCTGATCGACGAGGCGGCGCTGAAGGAGCTGCTCGACAGCGGCCATGTCGCCGGCGCGGCGCTCGACGTCTTTGCCACCGAACCGGCGACGGAAAGCCCGCTGTTCGG
>JAFECL010000100.1:6325-14255 GCA_018242165.1 Pseudomonadota bacterium | reverse complement strand
CTGGCGCATGACAACCTGACCAAGATCGCCATCGAGGTCGAAGGCGCCGCCGCCCAGCTCAACCAGAAGCCGATCACCGGCGCGGTGCTGGCCGGGCTGATGAAGTGCTATTCGCAGACGGTGAACATGGTCAACGCGCCGTTCCTCGCCAAGGAACGCGGGCTCGACGTGCGCGAGGTGCGCCACGACCGCGAGGGGGATTACCACACGCTGGTGCGCGTGACCGTCGCCACCAGCCAGGGCGACCGCAGCGTCGCCGGCACCCTGTTCGGCAATGCCAGCCCCCGCCTGGTCGAGATCTTCGGCGTGGCGATCGAGGCCGATCTGGCCGGCGACATGCTCTATATCGTCAACGAGGACGCCCCCGGTTTCATCGGCCGGATCGGGACCCTGATGGGCGAGAACGGCATCAACATCGGCACCTTCCACCTTGGCCGCCGCGAGGCCGGGGGCGAGGCGGTGCTGCTGCTCAGCGTTGACAGCCCGGTGCCGGCCGAGGTGCTGGCCAAGGCCCAGGCGCTGCCGGGGGTGAAGCGGGTGAAGGCGCTGGCCTTCAGCTAGAACAGGTCAAGCTGCCCTGCCGTCGGTGTTTCCGCCGGCGGGGCCGCCGCCTCGCCTGCCGCTTCCAGCCCCGACAGGGTCAGCCCCATCAGCCGCACCGCCTGCGGCAGGGGCAGCAGTTCGGCCAGCAGGGCGTGGCCGATCGCGGCGAATTCCGCGCGATCGGCCACCGCCCGGTTCAGGCTGCGCGCCCGGGTGATCAGGGTGAAATCGGCGAGGCGCAGCTTCAGCGTCACCGTCCGGCCCGCCGCGCGGACCTTCTCGATATCCGCCCAGACGATGGCAACGATCCCGTCGAGCGTCTCGCGCAGCGCCGGCCCGGTCGAGATGTCGCGGGCAAAGGTCCGCTCGCCGCCCACCGACTTGCGCGGCCGATTGGGCGAGACCGCGCGCAGGTCGATCCCCCTCGCGGCGCGGTAGAGGTAATCGGCCTGGGCCCCGAAATGCTCGCGCAGGAAGGCGATGTCGCGCGCCGCAAGGTCGGCCCCGGTATGGATCCCCAGCGCGGCCATCTTCTCGGCCCCGCGCGGCCCCACCCCGTGGAACCGCCGCACCGGCAGCGCCGCCACGAAGGGCACCCCCTCGCCCGGGCGGATCACGCACAGGCCATCGGGCTTGTTCTGGTCCGAGGCCAGCTTGGCGAGGAACTTGTTGTACGACACCCCGGCGCTGGCGGTCAGCCCGGTATCGGCCTTGATCCGGGCGCGGATCAGTTCGGCAATGCGGGTGGCGCTGCCGATCCCCTTCAGGTCCTGCGTGACATCAAGATAGGCCTCGTCGAGCGCCAGCGGCTCGATCAGCGCGGTATAGTCGGCGAACACCGCGCGGATCTGGCGCGAGACGGCGCGATAGACCTCGAAGCGCGGGCGGCAGAAATGCAGCTGCGGGCAGCGCCGCAAGGCCTCGGCGCTGGGCATGGCGCTGCGCACCCCGAAGGCCCGCGCCTCGTAACTGGCCGCCGCCACCACCCCGCGCTCGCCATGATAGCCCACCGCGACGGGAACCCCGCGCAGTTCGGGCGCATCGCGCTGTTCGACGCTGGCATAGAAGGCATCCATGTCGACATGGATGATCTTGCGCAGCCCGGGTGCTTCGCCCGGCTCGGCGGGGCGGTCCGAATCCATGGCCCCAGCCTAGCCCAGCCTCGCCGGCGCCGCACGGGCTTTGCAAACGGGCAATTTGCCGCCATGAGGGCATCCATGTCTTCCGACACGGCCACCCCTTCCCCGCCGGGCACGCTCGGCGGCGGCGAATTCGTCGCGATGATGGCGCTGCTGATGGCGCTGCAGGCGCTGGCGGTGGATTCGATGCTGCCCGCGCTCGACCGGATCGGGGCCGAACTGCACACCACCAGCGCCAACCAGCGCCAGCTGGTGATCGGGGTGTTCCTGATGTCGGCCGGGGCCTCGGCACTGATTCCCGGGCCGCTGGCCGATCGTTTCGGCCGCCGCCCGGTGGTCCTGGCGGCGCTGGCCGGTTATGTCGTGCTGTCGCTGCTGTGCGCGCTGGCCCCCAGCTTTCCGCTGCTGCTGGCCGGGCGGATGGGCATGGGGATCGCCGGCGCCGGCCTGTCGGTGCTGCCCGCCGCGATCATCCGCGACCGCTTTGCCGGCGACCGGATGGCGCGGATGCAATCGCTGGTCTCGATGGTCTTCATGGTCGTGCCGATGCTGGCCCCCACGCTGGGGCAGGCGGTGCTGCTGTTCGCCGGCTGGCGCGAGATCTTCACCGCCATGGCGCTGGCCGGGCTGGCGCTGGCGCTATGGGTCGGGCTGCGCCTGCCCGAAACGCTGCGCCCCGAATACCGCCGCCCGCTGAACCCCCGGGCGCTGGTGACGACGCTGGTGACGGTGCTGACCTGCCGCGAGGCGATCGGCTATGTCATCGGCATGGCGCTGATCCAGGGCGCGCTGCTGGGCTACATCAACTGCAGCCAGCAGCTGGTGGCCGAACATTTCGGCGCGGGACGGCACTTCCCGCTGGTCTTCGGCGGGATGGCGATGGCCATGGCCTGCACCAATTTCGTCAATTCGCGGATCGTCGAACGGTTCGGGGCGCGGCGGGTCAGCCACAGCGCGGTGCTGTTCTACATAGCCGCCAGCCTGAATCATCTGGCGCTGGCCCACCTGGGGCACGAAAGCCTCTACCAGTTCATTCCGCTGATGGCGGTCAACATGTGCCTGATGGCCTTCCTCGGCGCCAATTTCAGCTCGATCGCGCTGCAACCCTTCCTCGAGACGGCGGGGGCCGCTGCCGGCGCGCAGATGTTCGTGCGGATGACGCTGGGCTCGGTGCTCGGTTCGGTGATCGGCCATGCCTATGACGGCAGCGCCGTGCCGCTGACCGCCGCGATGACCCTGGCCGGCTGCGGCGCGCTGGTGCTGGTGCTGTTCAGCGAACGCGGCCAGCTGTTCCGCCGGGTCTATCCGCGCGGGGCGCCGCGCCCGACGTACTAGGGTGTGTGGAGATTTGGCTGATGCCGGGCTGCAAACGCCAGATACGAAACGGCCCGCCGCACTTTGGGTGCGGCGGGCCGACTGCCGGGCGTGTCCGGGGTTAGTCGCCCGGCAATAGGATCAGTGGCCGATCGCCTGGCTGTTGGCATTCAGCTCGCCATTCAGCGCCTTGATCTGGTCCCTGGTCAGATGGCCGTTGTTGCCATCGGCCTGGGCATCGGCGCGTTCCTGCTGGCGGATGCTGTGATCCTGCGCGCGCAGCGCCTGGGCCTGCTGGGTGGTCAGATCGCCTTCCTTGACCTGCTGGGTGATGCGGTGCTGCTGGCGGGCGATCCGGGCGTTGACCTCGGTGCGGCCGGGGTGGTTCTTCTGCCACGGGCTCAGCGCCAGCGCCGGGGCGGGCGTGGCAAGGGCGGCGGCGATCAGCAGGGCAAGCGGGGAAGCGAGGGTCTTCGACATGGTGGTTGCTCCATTCGGCGTCCCCCGGGGGGCAGGGGAACAGCCGCTTAACGCCGCCCGGCAGCCGACCCTTCGCGCTGCGACAATTTGTTACCCGCCCGGCGCGACAGGCCGGGGCACGGCACCTGCGGGCATGATCAATTAGGCGGCGTGGCGCAGGCCGCTTGTTCACCGCACCGTCATGTGCCAGCACTAGAGCGCATGCCGTAACCCGGTCATTCCATGGGAGATCCACGATGAAGCATTCCGCCACCCTGATCCTTGCCACCGCGCTGGTCGCGCTTGGCGGAACCGCGCTGGCCGCCGACGCCGCCGGTGCGATCAAGGATCGCCAGGCCAACATGAAGGGCATGGGCAAGGCGATGAAGGCGCTGAGCGAAACGCTCAAGACCCCCGCCCCGGACATGGTCGTGGTCAAGGCCAGCGCCCTGACCATCGCCACCAACGCCCGCAAGGTGGCCGGCGGCTTCCCCAAGGGCACCGGGCCCGAGAGCGGGGTGAAGACCCACGCCCTGCCGGCGATCTGGGCCAAGTCGGCCGAGTTCAAAAAGCACGCCGATGATCTGGTCAAGGCCTCGGTAGTGCTGAAGGCCGCCGCCGACGCCGGCAATGTCGACGCGGTGCGGGCCGCGCTGCCGCAGGTTGGCGGCAACTGCAAGGCCTGCCACAAGGACTTCGAGGCCAAGGACTGAGCATGACCGGACCCGTTCCCCTTCGCCTGTGGGATGGGGTGGTGCGGCTGAGCCACTGGGCTTTTGCCGCACTGGTCCCCCTGCTGTGGTGGAGCGCCGAGACCGACCGGCTTGACCTCCACAAGCGCCTCGGCCTCGCCATGCTGGCGGTGCTGCTGGTGCGGCTGGGCTGGGGGCTGGTGGGCAGCGACACCGCCCGCTTCGCCCGCTTCCTCAAGGGGCCGCAAGCGATCCGCCAGTGGCTGGCCGCGGGCAAGCCGGCGGTGGCCGGGCATAACCCGCTGGGCGGGTGGAGCGTGGCGGCGCTGCTGGGTCTGCTCAGCCTGCAGGTCTCGCTTGGCCTGATCACCGAGGATACCGACGGACTGGAGAGCGGGCCGCTGAACCATTACGTCTCGTACGACGTGGCCTCGCTGGCGCGCGAGGGGCACGAGCTGGTGTTCAACCTGCTGCTGGGGATGATCGCGCTGCATCTGGCGGCAATCGCCTGGTATCGCTTTGCCCGGCGCGACAACCTGGTGCCGGCGATGCTGACCGGCCGCCGCGCCTTCGATCCGCCGCTGCCCCAGCCCCGGATGGCCCCCGCCTGGCGCGCGCTGGTGCTGGCCGCGATTGCCGGGCTGGCGGTGTGGTGGGTGGCGCAGGGCGCGCCGCTGCCGTTCTGAACGCTTGGCCCCGCGCCATGGCGCGGGTAAGGCGGACATGATGCGCCGCCTGCTTGCCCTGTTTGCCCTGCTGCTTGCGCTGGCCGCCGCGCCGGCGCCGGCCGCGCCGCGCCCGCCGCTGGTGCTGGCCGCCGCCAGCCTGGCCGATGCGCTGGGGGCGCTGGCCGATGGGTGGGCCGCGCGGGGCCACCCGCGCCCCGTGCTGGCCTTTGCCGCCAGTTCCGCGCTGGCCCGCCAGATCGAGGCCGGGGCCCCGGCCGACCTGTTCATCAGCGCCGACCAGCAATGGATGGACGAGGTGGCCGCCCGCCACCTGATCCAGCCGGCCAGCCGCGCGCCCTTCGCCGGCAACCGGCTGGTGCTGATCGCCCACACGGGCAGCGCGGTGCGGCTGCGCCCGGCCCCGGGCTTCCCGCTGGCCGCCGCGCTGGGTGGGGGCCGGCTGGCGCTGGCCGATCCCGATGCGGTGCCGGCCGGGATCTATGCCCGCCAGGCACTGACCAGCCTGGGGGTCTGGCCCATGGTCGCGGGGCGGCTGGCCCGGGCCGAGAACGTCCGCGCCGCGCTGGCGCTGGTGGCGCGCGGTGCCGCGCCGCTCGGCATGGTCTATGCCACCGACGCGCAGGCCGAACCGCGCGTGCGGGTGGTGGCCGTACTGCCCGCCGCCAGCCACCCGCCGATCGTCTATCCGCTGGCCCGCCTGAGTGCCTCGACCAGCCCCGAGGCCGAACCGTTCCGCCGCTTCCTCCTCTCGCCCGAGGCCCGCGTGATCCTGCGCCGCTTCGGCTTCAGCCACCCGTGAGCCGGCGGTGCTGAACCCCGGCGAATGGGCGGTGGTGGCGCTGTCGCTGAAGGTCGGGCTGGTCGGCGTGCTGGCCGCGCTGCCCTTCGCCTTTGCCCTCGCCTGGCTGCTCGCCCGCCGGCAAGTGCCGGGGATGCTGCTACTCGATGCCATGGTCCACCTGCCGCTGGTGCTGCCCCCGGTGGTAACCGGCTGGCTGCTGCTGCTGGCCTGCGGGCCGCACGGGCCGATCGGGCGCCTGCTGGCCGCCATGGGCACCGGGGTGCTGTTCCGCTGGAGCGGCGCCGCACTGGCCGGGGCGGTGATGGCCCTGCCCCTGATGGTCCGCGCGATCCGCCTCGCGCTGGAGGCGGTCGACCCCCGGCTGGAGGCAGCGGCGCGGGTGCTGGGGGCCAGCCCGGCCCGCGCCTTCCGCACCATAACCCTGCCGCTGGTCATGCCGGGGGTGGCTGCCGCCATGGTGCTGGGCTTTGCCCGGGCGCTGGGCGAATTCGGCGCGACGATCACCTTCGTCGCCAGCATCCCCGGCGAGACCGAGACCCTGCCGCTGGCGATCTATGCCGCCTTGCAGGCCCCCGGTGGCGAAGCCCGGGTGGTGCGGCTGGCCGTGCTGTCGGTGCTGCTGGCACTGGCCGCGCTGCTCGGCTCGGAACTGCTGGCGCGGCGGCTGGGGCGCGGCTGGTGGGGCGCGGGGCGCAGCGGGGGCGGCCATGTCCTCTAGCGGCAACGCCTTCGAGATCGACCTCGCCCTGGCGCGCGGCGAACGCACGATCGAGGCCAGCTTCACCGCCGGCGCGGGGCTGACCGCGCTGATCGGCCCGTCGGGCGCCGGCAAGACCAGCCTGCTCGATGCCGTCGCCGGGCTGCTGCGCCCCCGCCGGGGCCGGATCGTAGTGGCGGGCCAAGTGCTGTTCGACGGCGCGGCGGGGATCGACCTGCCGCCCGAGGCCCGCGCCTGCGGCTACCTGTTCCAGGATCTGCGGCTGTTCCCGCACCTCAGGGTCCGCGACAACCTGGCCTATGCCAGCCGGCTGGCCGATCCCGCCCGGCGGCTGATGGGGGTGGAGGAGCTGGCCGAATTCCTCGGCATTGCCCCCCTGCTGGCACGGATGCCGGCGACGCTTTCGGGCGGCGAGGCGCAGCGGGTGGCGCTGGGCCGGGCGCTGCTGGGGGGGCCGCGCTTCCTGCTGCTCGACGAGCCACTCTCCTCGCTCGACCCGGCGCGGCGCGACGAGATCATGGGGCTGATCGAGCGGCTGCGCGACCAGCTGGCGCTGCCGATCCTCTACGTCAGCCACGATGCCGCCGAAGTCGAACGGCTGGCCGCCCGGGTGGTGCACCTCAACGCATAGCGGGCGCCAGCGCCGGATAGCCGCGCCATAGCGCCGCCCTTCGGATCGCAAAGACTACGGATTCGCCGATGATGCTGAACCGGCGCCACCTGCTGGGCGCGCTGGGCGGGGGGCTTGCCACCCTTGCCGCCCGCCCGGTCTGGGCCATTCCCGCCGAGGGCGCACGCCCGGCGCTGTTGCCGCGCGCGCTCGCGGCGCTCGATACGCATCGCGCCCGGGTGATCGAGCCGGGGCTGATCGCGCTGGTCGATTTCGGCCTCCATTCGAGCGACCAGCGGCTGCAACTGGTCGACGTGCTGAACGGGCGGGTGCTGGAAAGCCACCTCGTCGCCCACGGCCGGGGTTCCGATCCCTTCAACAGCGGCTGGGTCCAGCGCTTTTCCAACCGCCACGGGTCGAACGCCTCGTCTTCGGGCGCCTTCCTCACCGGCGAGATCTACCACGGCCGCCATGGCCGCGCCCGCCGGCTCGACGGGCTCGATGCCGATAACGATCAGGCGCGCGAACGCGGGATCGTGATCCACGCGGCGGGCTATGTCGATCCGGCCTTCGTCGCCCGGCAGGGGCGGATCGGGCGCAGCGAGGGGTGCTTCGCCCTGTCGTGGGCAGCGCTGGACGGGGTGCTCGAACGGCTGGGGCCGGGGCACCTGCTGTTCGCGACGAAGTAAACCATTGCTGCCCGCCGGGCCCCACCCAACCGGGGCGCACCCCTAGCCCCCCGGCAAGCCAATCTTAACCAAACCGCAAGTGCGCGCGGCCTAAACTCCGGCCCGACTGGAGTGAAGGCGTGGCACGCTTGCTCGTGGCCGACGACGATATCCTGTTTCGGGAGCTCGTCCGGCTGAAACTGGAGGCGGTGGGCCATCAGGTCCACATGGCAGCGGACGGCTACGTCGCGCTGACGGCGGCCTGCGCCCTCAAGCCCGACCTGCTCATCCTCGAC
>JAFECL010000100.1:0-6313 GCA_018242165.1 Pseudomonadota bacterium | reverse complement strand
GAAACCAGCGATATTCCGGTCATCATCCTCTCGGCCCGCAGCCGCGAGGAAGACATCGTCGCCGCGCTGCGCGCCGGGGCGGCGGACTATCTGACCAAGCCGTTCATTCCCGACGAACTGACCATCCGCACCCGCCGGATTCTGGCGGCAAGGGGGCTCTGACCATGGCTGCCGATCAATTCGTTCTGCTCGCCACCTGCCTGTTCGGCCGCGCCACGGCGCCGCAGAACCTTGGCATTGCCGGCCCTGCCACGCCCGGCGATGCCCCGCCCCGGCCCGCGCTGGCCCCGGCCGATCCGGTGCCGCTGACCCTGCCGGCGGTGCAATTCGCCCTCTCGGGCACCGATCATGCGGGGGGCGAAACGCCTGCCGCCACCCCATCCACCACCCCCGCTGCGGCCACTCCAGTCAAGCCGCCGCAGCGGCCCGTCGAAGTCTATGCGGCTGCCAGTGCCACGCATATCCAGTATGCCGGCGCCGCAACGACCAGCGACTGGCGCAGCTTCACGCTGGGGGTGGTGGCGCCGCTGCGCCGTTCGGCGCTGACCTTCGAGGTCTCGCCCGAACGGCGCAGCGGCACCACCGACACGCGCGCCATGGCCCAGATCGATGCCACGCTGGCCCCGCGCCTGTCGGGAAGCCTGGCCCTGTCGGCCACCCCCCGCGCCCATTTCCGCGAGCAGTGGGCCATGGCCGGGGGGCTCGACTGGGGGGTGGGCCGGCGGGTCGGCCTGGCGCTCGATGCGCGGGTGGCACACTATGCCACCGGCCGGTTCGCGAGCCTGGCCCCGGCGCTGCGGCTGAGCCCCCGGGCCCTGCCGCTGGAGCTGACCGCCAGGTGGATCAACCTGTGGGATCCGGCGGGGCGGCACTGGCAGGGATGGTCGCTGAAGGCCGGGTACGAACTGTCGGATCGCGCCCGGCTGGTCGGCGGCTATGCCCGCTATCCCGACACCGACAGCGGCGTTACCCGGCGGATGACCTCGGCCTATGCCGGGGCGGTGGTGCCGCTGGGCCAGCGGCTGACCCTGCGCCTGACCGCCAGCCGCGACCAGCGCGAGGCCAGCTATACCGCCACCGGCGTGGTGCTGGGGCTCAGCTGGCGGCTGGGGCCGAGGCGACCATGAACCCGGCACCCTTCACCCTGCCCGAAGGCGTGGTCGCGGCAAGCATCGCCGGCAGCTTCGGCGCGCTGGCGCTGGTCAGCCTGGCGATCGGCTGGCAGTTGCTGCGCCGGGTGCTGCTCGACCGGCGGCAGCGCCGGCGCGAAGCCGAGGCCCGGCGCGATCTGGCCGGGCTGATGGGGGCGCTGTTCAGCCTGGGGGCCACGGCCCCGGAGCAGGTTCAAGCCGAAGTACGCCGCACCCCGCTCGAGATCATCGCCAACGTGCTCCGCTCGGTGCGGGGGGTGGAACGCGATGCCCTGCTCGCCGCGGTGCTCGCCACCGGACGGATCGCCCCGCTGCTGCGGGCGCTGGACAGCGGCGGCATGGTCCGCCGCCTGAATGCGCTGCGCCAGCTTGAGGCGTTCGACTGTCCGGTGGTGGCCGATGCCCTGCTGCGCCTGCTGGAACGCCCCGGGGCGCAGCTGATCCGCAACCAGGCCGCGCTGGTGCTGGCCCGGCAGGGGGTGGCGGTGCCGGCCCCGCTGCTGATCAGCGCGCTGCGGCTGGAACGGGTGCAGCCCGCCCTGTTCCACCAGGCGCTGTTCCGCGAGATCGCGCTGCGCGACGCGCGCGAGGTGTTCGAGCTGATCACCGCGCTGCGTTCGGTGGGGGTGCGCGCCGCGCTGATCCGGGCGCTGGGCCATGATGTGACCCTGCAGGCCGTGCCCGCGCTGGAGGCCTGGGCCGCCCACCCCGAACCCGCCCTGCGGATCGCCGCCACCATGGCCGCCGCGCGGCTGCGCCATCCCGGCAGCCTGCCGTGGATCCGCGCGCTGTTCACCGATCCGGCACCGCGCGTCCGCCTCGCGGCGGTGATCGCCTTCCGCCAGATCGCGCCCACGGCCGAGGCGCACGAACTGGCCGCCTTCACCGCCGAGACCGACCCGGCGGTGTTCGGGGCGGCGGCCGAGGCGGCGATGGCAATGCGCCGGGGGATGGCTCCGCCCCGGCTGATCGAGGTGGGCACATGATTGCCGCGCTGCCCGCCCTGCTGTTCATCGCCCTGGTCCACCTAGTGGTCGGGCTAACCATCGCCGCCGTGGGGGTGGTGATGATCCGCAACGTGATCTGCGTCGCCCAGCTCGCCATCGCCGGCTGGGTCTTCGCGACCCGGTTGCGGCCCGAAAGCTCGGCCTATGGGCTGTGGCGCCGGCAGGAGGCCTTTGCCCCGCCCGTCTCGGTGCTGGCCCCGGCCTTCAACGAAGAGCTGACCATTGCCGAAAGCGTCCGCTCGCAGCTGTCGCTGCAATATCCCGATTTCGAGCTGGTGGTGATCAACGATGGTTCGAAGGACGATACCATCGGGGTGCTGAAGCGCGAATTCGACCTCCACGTCGTCCACCGCAGCGCGCCGGTGGCGCTGCACCAGACCCGGGTCAAGGCCGTTTACGCCAGCCATTCGTACCCCCAGCTGCTGGTCATCGACAAGGAAAACGGCCGCAAGGCCGACGCGATCAATTGCGGGATTTCCTATTCGCGCCACGCCCTGATCTGCGTGATCGACGCGGATTCGATCATCGATCCCGATGGCCTGCTGCGCGCCACCGAACCATTCATGTTCGACGATGGCCAGCTGATCGCGGTGGGCGGATCGATCCGCATTGCCAACGGCTGCGACATCTCGGGCGGCTTCGTCAACCGCATCGGCACGCCGAAGGGCTGGGTGGCGCGGTTCCAGTGCCTCGAATACTTCCGCGCCTTCCTGGCCGGGCGGGTGGCCTTTTCGGCGCTGTCGATCCTGCTGCTGATCTCGGGCGCCTTCGGCATCTTCCGCCGCGACATCGTGATGGCGGTGGGCGGCTACAAGCACGATACGGTGGGCGAGGATCTGGAAATCCTGGTGCGGATGCAGCGCCACATGCGCGAGCTGCGCCAGCCCTGCCGGGTCGAATTCCTGCCCGATGTCTGTTGCTGGACCGAGGCGCCGGCCAATCTGAAAGGCATCCGCAACCAGCGCTCGCGCTGGCAGCAGGGGGCGCTGGAGACCATCGTCAACCACGCGAAGATGCTGGGCAACCCGCGCTATGGGCGGATCGGCATGGTCGCCATGCCGCTGATGATCATCGAGGATCTGATCGGCCCGCCGATCGAGCTGGTCGGCTATCTGGTCCTGCCGCTGGGCTTCTGGATGGATGTGATCTCGTGGCAGGTGGCCGCCGCCTTCCTGTGCCTGACCGCGGTGTTCGGCACCGCGCTGAGCGTGGGCGCGCTGGCGCTGGAGGAACGCCAGCTGCGCCCCTCGCCCACCGCGAAAGACCTGGCCATGCTGGCCATGGCCGCCTTCCTCGAGAATTTCGGCTACCGCCAGGTCAACCTGCTCTATCGCCTGCGCGGCATCTGGCAGTACCTCAAGGGCAATACCACCTGGGCGGCAGTGGAGCGGGTGGGCTTTGCCCGCGCGCCCCAGAATGGGGCTGGTGCCGGGCCGCCGGGCGGCCTAGAGCGCAGGGCTGCGGCCCGCCCCGCATAGCTTTACCGCCCAAAGGCCGATGCCCGACCCCACCGCCTATCCGCCCGAGCTGCACGCCGAATTCGCCGCGCTGGTCGCCCGGACCGGGGCGCTGGTGGCCAGCGCCCAGGCCGGGGCGCCGGATCGCGACGGGCTGATCGACCTGCTCCACCGCCTGGGCGGCGCCGGCGGGCTGTTCGGCCGGGGCGAACTGGGCGCGGCGGCCAAGGCGCTGGGCGAGGCGATCGAGGCGAGCGCGGCGCCGCTACCGGCCTCGGCCTACGCCCCGCTCGCCGCGCTTATTGCCGCCAGCTGAGCGCGGCCTTGCCGGCCAGCCCGGCGCTTTCCACCCCGCCACCACGCACCACCAGCCCGGGCCCGGCAGCGGCCCCGCCCAGCCGCGCCTTGGGCAGCAGGATCCGCACCCGGTCAAGCGGCTGGCTGCTCGCCACCTCCAGCCGCCATGCCCCGTCGCTGCCATCGACGTCGACCACGGCGCCGTCGCGCGCGCGCCACCAGTCGCCAAAGCCGGTAACCGTGGTGAACCACGCCCGGTTGCGCCAATCGGCGATCACCCGCTTTTCGAAGGCCAGCTTGGCCGAGGTGACATCGGGGTGGATCTGGATCACCACCAGCCCGTGATCGGCGGCGACCCGGGCGATCACCTGGTAGGCGGTATCGAGCCGGCGGGCCATTTCGCCCTCTTCGTCCTCGATCGTCACCGGCACTTCCCAGACCGGTTCGAGGCTGCGATCCTCGCGGCGGGTGGTCAGCTGGAACGGCAGGTGGGTCAGGCTGGCATTGGCGGTGATCGAGCTGTCATAGCGATAGCCGCTGGCCGCCAGCGCCTCGGGCAGCTGGTAGGGATCCGAGAGGTAGCCGGCGCGGAACGAGGTGACCTGCGCCCCCAGCCGATCTTCGAGCAGGAATTTCGAGACGCGCAATTCACCCAGGATCGTGCCGTTGAAGGCCTTGCGCGGCGAGGTGACGTAGGGGAGGTAATAGGGATAGACCTCGCGCCCCGAACCCAGCGGAAAGATCTTGAAGGCGTTCGAATGGGCAACGGTGTGGCTGCCCACTTCCATGCCCTTGCCCAGCACCCCCTTCAGGTCGGGCAGGTTGGCCTGGGTGAAGAATACCTCGTCGTTGTAGTCGCGGATATATTTGGTCTGGATGTAGAAGCTGCCATCCACGCCGCTGTCGCGCAGCTGCTGGGCATAGAGCCGGGCGCTGCCCACCGCGCGGGTGAAGTCGACATCGTGGCTGAGCACGATGGTCAGGTCGGCGCCGGCCGGGGCGCTGTCGATCAGCCAGGGCATTGGTTCGGCCGCGACATAGAAATCGGCCAGCCAGCGATAGAGCAGGTCGAGGCTGGGCTCGTAACCGTTGACATAGTGCCGCGCCGCCGCCTCGGCCCGTCCGTTGTAGGCCCGCGCGGTCAGCCGGCCCAGGTCCAGACCCAGCACGCAGGCCATGCCCGGGCCCGCCCCGCAGACCAGCGCGGGGTGCTTGCTGGCATAGGCAGCGCGCACCGTTCCGCCGGCCAGCCGGTAGGTCAGCCCATCGAACAGGGCCTCGCTGCCCGCCCGGCTGAAGCGGATGCCCTGCCCATCGGGCATGGCGGGGCGATCGGTGAAATCGAGCCAGTCGGCATGTTCGGCCAGCGGCACCGCCGCCACCCCGAACAGGCCCTGCAGGCCGCCGCCCTCGATGTCATAGGCCAGCAACGCCCCGCCACCGCGCACGTGCCCCTCCAGCGCGGCCAGTGCCGCCGGGTTCAGCACCCGGCCCGAGACGGTGGGATAGGCATAGATCACCCGGTGGCGCAGCGCCTCGGCCGGGTCGCGGGTCAGGGTGAAGGGGATGCCATGGGCCTTCAGCCCGCGCGCAAGGCCAAGCCAGTCACTCGCCGGGTCGGTCACCAGCACCGCCAGCCGGTGCGGAGAACCGCCGCCAAAGTCCTCGATCCGCGCCGCCGGGCGCACGGCGATCACCGTGGCGCTGGCCGGGCCGGTGAGCCCCTCGAAGCGGTAGATCGTCCGCCGCGCCACCCCCCAGACGCCCAGCGAGCCCAGCCCCAGCACCACCAGCAGGGCCAGCAGCGGCGAGCGCCAGCGGCGCGGCGCGGGCGGGCTCAACCCTGCCCGCCCCGGGCGAACCAGGGTTCCATCGCGGCGATCGCCTCGGCCACCTCGGCCGTGCCCACCGCGAAGGAAAAGCGCATGAAGCGGTGGCCCTCGACCGGGTCGAAATCGATCCCCGGCGCGGTCGCCACCCCGGTATCGCGCAGCAGCCGTTCGCAGAAGGCCAGGCTGTCGTTGGTCAGGTGGCCGATATCGGCCCAGATGTAGAAGGCCCCGTCGGGCGGGGCGATCCGCGCCAGGCCCAGCCGGGGCAGCGCCGCCAGCATCGCCGCGCGGTTGGCGCGATAGGTGGCGAGGTGGCCCTCCAGCTCGTCGCGGCAGTCGAAGGCGGCCAGCCCGGCGTGCTGCGACAGGCTGGGCGGGGTGAGGAACAGGTTGCCGATCCGCGCGCTGGCCGCCTCGACCAGATCGGGCGGCACTACCAGCCAGCCCAGCCGCCAGCCGGCCATGCTGAAATACTTGGAGAACGAATTGACCACCAGTGCATCGGGCGCCGAAACCAGCGCCGAGACTGCGGGGGCATCGTAGGTCAGGCCGTGGTAGATCTCGTCGGA